>JBMOMH010000327.1:0-2718 GCA_049323135.1 Actinomycetota bacterium | reverse complement strand
CGCTGGCGGGCCCCGGTGGCTGCTGGCGTCCTGGCCGCGGGCACCGACGCGGCCGCGCTGGTGACCCGCCGGGGCCGGCTGGTGCGGCGGCTGTCGGTGGTGCCGCAGGCCCGGGTGCAGAGCGTTCGGCTGGTGCAGGGGCCCTGGCAGCGGCGGCTGCGGCTGGCCAGCGTCGCCGCCGACCTGTCCCCCGGGCCGGTCCGGGCCGTGGCCGCCCACCGCGACGCGGGCGAGGCCCGGCTGCTGGTGGAGACCCTCGCCGCGCTGGCCCGGGCGGCGCGCCGGACCGACCGCCCCCAGGAGTGGATGCGGCCCCCCGACGCGTCGCCGACTGGGCCTCGCGAGCCGGGGGGATGACGTAGCGTGCCGGGGTGCCCGTCGCCCCGCCCTTCGACCCGTGGTCCCCCGCCTTCGTGGCCGACCCCTACCCGGCGTACGCCGAGCTGCGCAAGCACGCGCCGGTCACCTACTTCGCGCCTACCCGGCAGTGGCTGGTGTCCCGGTACGACGACGTCAACGCCCTGCTGCGGGACCGCCGACTGGGCCGGACCTACCTGCACCTGGCCAGCCAAGAGGAGATGGGCCACCCGCCCGACCCGGAGTTCCTGGCGCCGTTCTGGCACGTGGTGCGCAACGGGATGCTGGACCGGGAGCCCCCCGACCACACCCGGCTGCGCCGGCTGGTGTCGCAGGCGTTCACCCCCCGCCGGGTGGCCGGGCTGCGACCCCGCGTCGAGGCGGTGGCTGAGCGGCTCGTGGACGGGCTGCTGGAACGGGTCCGGGCGGAGGGCAGCGCCGACCTCATGGCCCTGCTGGCCGAGCCGCTCCCGGTGACCGTCATCGCCGACCTGCTAGGGGTCCCCGAAGCGGACCGGCCGCTGCTGCGCCCCTGGTCGGCGGCCATCTGCGGCATGTACGAGCTGAACCCCACCGAGTCCGCCGCGCGGGCGGCGGTCCGCGCCTGCGAGGAGTTCTCGGCGTACCTGCGGGAGCTGGCCGACCATCGGCGGGCGCACCCCCGGGACGACCTCGTCAGCGCCCTCGGCCAGGTGGTGGACGCAGGGGACCGGCTCACCGTCGACGAGCTCGTCGGCACCTGCGTGCTGCTGCTCAACGCCGGTCACGAGGCTACCGTGAACGTCACCGGCAACGGCTGGCTGGCGCTGTTTCGCCACCCCGAGCAGCTGGCGGCGCTGCGCGCCGACCCGGGGCTGCTGCCGGGCGCGCTGGAGGAGCTGATGCGCTACGACACCCCGCTGCAGATGTTCGAACGCTGGGTGCTGGAGGACCTCACCTTGTACGACGTGCCGATCCCTCGGGGCAGCGAGGTGGCCCTGCTGTTCGGCTCGGCGAACCACGACCCGGCCCTGTTCCCCGACCCGGAGCGACTGGACCTGCGGCGGCGGGACAACCCGCACCTGAGCTTCGGTGCCGGCGTCCACTTCTGCCTAGGCGCGCCGCTGGCCCGGCTCGAGCTCGCCGCCTCGTTCGGGGCGCTGCTGCGCCGCGCCCCCACCCTGGCGCTGGCCGCCGAACCGGAGTGGAAGCCCGGGTACGTCATCCGGGGCCTGCGTGAGCTGCGGGTCACCGTGCAGCCGTGACCCGCAGGGCCGCCAGCACCGGCGGCAACGGTCCGCCCACCGACTGCACCAGCCAGCCGAAACCGCCCAGCCCCCCCGGGTCGGTGAGCTCGCCGACCTCGCCCGCGGCGACCAGCCCGGCGAGGTAGCCGGCCGGGTCCGCCCGGGCCCGGTCCAGCGGGGGACGGCCCCCGCTCAGGCCCAGGGCGCGCAGCGCCGCCGCCTGCGACGTCAGGACCGTGTCCTGCGCGCCCGCCGCCTGTCCCGCGGCCGCCGCGGCGTCCAGGGCCACGTGCGCGGTGAGGTCGCAGTCGCCGTCCGGCACCGGCGGTACCCGTCGCCCGGCCCGGTAGCCGGCCAGCGTCCCCGCGGCGTACCGGCCGGCCACCCGGTCGGCCCGGCCGTGCCCGTAGTCCACGGCCACCGCCAGTCCTCGGCGTAGCCGCCGGATGACCCCGGCCCAGGCGGCGTCCCGGGGTCGGCCGACCTCCGCCCGGGCACCCGGCGCGGCTCCGGCCAGCGGCCACCAGGCGTCCAGCCAGGCCAGGTCGGCCGGGCCGGGGGGCGGTCCGGGGCGTTCCGCGCCGGTGGCCGGGTCCACCCGGAGCCGGCGTACGCCGCGGGCCCCCGGCTCCCCGGTGCGTACCACCACGTCGAGCGGCACCACGTCGAGCCACTCGTTGGCCACGACCAGCGCCTCCAGCCCCGGGGGCAGCCGGGCCGCCCAGCCGATGGCGGGCGGCAGCGCGGCCGGGCGGGGGGCCCGCTCCACCCCGCGCAGCCGCAGCCCCGGGTCGACCCGGTGCAGGGCAAGCAGCAGCTCCCCGCGGCCCGCGCCCAGGTCCACCACCTGGCCCAGCCCCGCCTCGCCGGCCAGCCGGGCCAGGGCGGCGGCGAAGTGGTCCGAGGCGTGCGTCGAGGTCCGGAAGTGGCCGGCCGGGCCCTCGGGGCGCAGGTAGAAGCCGCCGGGCCCGTACAGCGCCCGCCGCATGGCCACCCGCCACGTCACCCACCCCATCTAGCGCACCCCATGTAGCGATCATGCAGGAGTTGACGGCACGTCTGTCCCACCTGTAGCGATCATGCAGAAGTTGAGGGCTTCGGCGGGATCCGACCGTCAACTTCTGCATGATCGCTA
>JBMOMH010000326.1:0-2719 GCA_049323135.1 Actinomycetota bacterium | reverse complement strand
GGCGCCGCGGCCCGGAGCCGGGGCGGGACGCGGTCATGCCGAGGCCGCGCCGGCGGCGAACCGCGGGAAGGCGCCGGGGCCGGCGTAGCGCGCGGCGTCGTCGAGCTCCTCCTCGATCCGCAGCAGCTGGTTGTACTTGGCGACCCGCTCGCTGCGGGCCGGCGCGCCGGTCTTGATCTGCCCGCAGTCCAGGGCGACCGCCAGGTCGGCGATCGTGGTGTCCTCGGTCTCGCCGGAGCGGTGGCTGATCATGCAGCGGTAGCCGTGGCGGTGCGCCAGGGCCACCGCGTCGAGGGTCTCGGACAGGGTGCCGATCTGATTGACCTTGACCAGCAGCGCGTTGGCCGCCCCGGCCGTGAAGCCGCGGGCCAGCCGGTCGGGGTTGGTCACGAACAGGTCGTCGCCGACCACCTGGACCCGCGCGCCCAGCTCGCTGGTCAGCGCGGTCCAGCCGGCCCAGTCGTCCTCGGCCAGCGGGTCCTCCAGGGACACCAGGGGGTAGGCGCCGACGAGCTCCGCGTAGTAGCCGGTGAGCTCCTCGGCGGTCTTCTCCGCCCCCTCGAACCGGTAGCGCCCGGTTGCCTCGTCGTACAGCTCGGTGGCGGCGACGTCCAGGGCGAGGGCCACGTCGGTGCCGGGGGTGAACCCGGCCCGCTCCACGGCCGCGACGATCAGGTCGAGGGCCTCCCGGTTGCTGGGCAGGCTGGGAGCGAAACCGCCCTCGTCGCCCAGGCCGGTGGCGTACCCGTGCTCCTTGAGCACCGCCTTGAGCGCGTGGTAGGTCTGCGCGCCCCAGCGCAGCGCGTCGGCGAAGGTCGCCGCCCCGATGGGGGCGACCATGAACTCCTGGATGTCCACGTCGCTGTCGGCGTGGGCGCCGCCGTTGAGGATGTTCAGCATCGGCACCGGCAGCAGGTGGGCGCCCGGACCACCCAGGTAGCGGAACAGGGGCAGCTGCGCGGACTCGGCGGCCGCGCGGGCCACGGCCAAGGAGACGCCGAGCAGCGCGTTGGCGCCGAGCCGGGACTTGTCCGGCGTACCGTCGAGGTCGACCAGCGTCTGGTCGACCAGCCGCTGCTCGTACGCCTCGAAACCGAGCAGCTCCGGGCCGATCTCGTCGAGCACGGCGAGGACGGCCTTCTCCACCCCCTTGCCGCCGTACCGGGCGGGGTCCCCGTCGCGCAGCTCGACCGCCTCGAACCGGCCGGTGGAGGCGCCGGATGGCACCGCGGCCCGGGCCACCGTGCCGTCGTCGAGGGCCACCTCCACCTCGACCGTGGGGTTGCCGCGGGAGTCGAGGATCTCCCGGGCGCCGACGGCCTCGATGCTGGCCACGGGCGACTCCTTCGGGCTGGCGGGCAGGTACGTCGGCAGCCTAGCGAGCGCCCGCCCCGCCCCCCGGCCGCCCCGCCGGGCGTCCCGGGAGCCAGCAGCCGGCCGGCCGGCCGGCTCAGTAGCCGGCGGGCGGCGCCGGGGCGGAGGTCCCCGGCCCGGAGGTGGCCGGGGACGTCGAGACGACCAGCTCCCCGGACATGGACGGGTGGAAGTCGCAGCCGATCCGGTAGGTCCCCGGCCGGGACGGCGCGGCGAAGGATCCGGTCCCCCCGCTGCCCGCGACCGTGCCGCTGGTGAAGGAGCCGTCGGCGGCGGTGACCGTGTGCGCGGCGGAGTCCTCGTTGACCACCCGCACGGTGGCGCCCGGGGCCACCGTGAGCGTCCCGGTGAAGCGGAAGCCCTTGATCGTCACCGTGGGGCCGCCCGCGGGGGCCGTGGTCGCAGGTGGGGAGGCGGCCGGTGCCGTCCCGCCGGGCGCGGCCCCGCCGCCGCAGGCGGCCAGCGGGACGGCGAGCAGCCCGGCGAGGACCGCGCCCAGGACCGCCCGCGGGACCACCCGCAGGGTGGATGGGTGCTCCATGCTGGAGGACACGCAACGGGGGCGGGTCCGGTTCGGCCCCGGCACCGGTGAACCGTCCGACGCACCGGCGCGTGCCCTGGGCAGGAGGTGGGCGTGGCGGACAGGGACGCCGAGCTGCTGCGGGCGCTGCACGACGAGCACGCCGCCGCCCTGTGGGCCTACGCCCTGCGCCTGGTGGGCGGGGACCGGGGCCGCGCCGAGGACGTCGTACAGGAGGCCCTGCTGCGGGCCTGGCGCCACCCGCAGGTGCTGGAGTCCGGCCGGGGGTCCCCGCGGGCCTGGCTGTACACGACCGCCCGGCACATCGTCATCGACCAGTGGCGGGCCCGTACGGCGCGCCCGGAGGTGCTCAGCGACCACCTGCCCGACCGGGCGGGTCCCGACGAGGCCGAGGTGGCCGTGCGCGGCTGGCTGGTCGCCGAGGCCCTGGACCGGCTGCAGCCGGCGCACCGTGAGGTGCTCGTCGAGTGCTACTTCCAGGGCCGCTCGGTCGCCGAGGTGTCCCGCCACCTCGGCGTGCCCGAGGGCACGGTGAAGTCCCGCACCCACTACGCGCTGCGGGCGCTGCGGCTGGTGCTGCAGGAGATGGGGGTGACCCGGTGACCGCGCCGGACCCGGGCGACCGGTACGCGACCTGGGACGCGGCGTACGTCCTCGGCGCGCTGGCCCCGGAGGAGGCCCGGGAGTTCACCGGGCACCTGGCCGGCTGCCCGTCCTGTGCGGCGGCGGTCGCCGAGCTGCGGGAGCTGCCCGGGTTGCTGGCGCAGGTCCCCGCCGACCAGCGGCTCGCCCCCGGCGTCCGCC
>JBMOMH010000325.1:0-2727 GCA_049323135.1 Actinomycetota bacterium | reverse complement strand
CGGCCCGCCCGGTCTCCCGCGGCCGGGTGGGCATCCTGGCTGCCGTCGCCGCTGCCGTGCTGGGCCTGGACCTGCTCGGCAAGACCCTGGCCGTGGCCTACCTCAGCGGGGGCGGGCAGGTGCGGCTGCTCGACGGGCTGCTGGTGCTCCGGCTGGTCCGCAACCCGGGGGCCGCGTTCGGGCTCGGCACCGGGGTCACCGTGGTGTTCACCCTCGTGGCAGTGGCGGTGGTCGTGGTCATCCTGCGGACCGCCCGGCGGCTGCGCAGCCGGGCCTGGGCCGTGGCCCTGGGGCTGCTGCTCGGCGGTGCCTTGGGCAACCTCACCGACCGGGTCTTCCGGTCCCCCGGGCCGCTGCGGGGGCACGTGGTGGACTACCTGGAGCTGCCGCGCTGGCCTGTGTTCAACCTGGCTGACTCGGCGATCGTCACCGCGGCGCTGCTCATGGTGCTGCTGTCGGTCCGTGGCCGGCAGCTGGACGGCACCGTTCGTGGCTGAGTGGCCCATGGCTGAGCGGCCCATGGCTGAGCGGCGCAGCGTCCCGGTGCCGGAGGGCCTGGACGGCGAGCGCCTGGACGCGGCCCTGGCCCGGCTGTTCGGGCTGAGCCGGACCCGGGCGGCCGAGCTGGTCGGGGCCGGCCGGGTGAGCCTGGACGGTGTCCCGGCCGCCAAGTCGCACCGGGTCCACGCCGGCGCCTGGCTGGACGTGGAGCTGCCCTCGCCGCCCGCTCCCTCCCGGGAGCCCGAGCCGGTTCCCGGGCTGCGGGTGGTGTACGACGACGACGACCTCGTCGTGGTCGACAAGCCGGTCGGCGTCGCGGCCCACCCCAGCCCCGGCTGGCAGGGACCCACCGTGGTCGGTGGTCTGGCCGCCGCCGGCTACCGGGTGGCCACCAGCGGGGCCGCCGAGCGGCAAGGCGTGGTGCACCGGCTGGACGTCGGCACCACCGGGCTGATGGTGGTGGCCAAGTCCGAGCGGTCCTATGCCCGGCTCAAGCAGGCCTTCCGGGAGCGCGCCGTCGACAAGGGCTACCACGCCCTCGTGCAAGGCCACCCGGACCCGTCCCGGGGGACCATCGACGCCCCCATCGACCGGCATCCCGCGCACGACTACCGCTGGGCGGTGGTCTCCGGCGGCAAGCCCAGCGTCACGCACTACACGACGTTGGAGGCGGTGCGGGCGGCCAGCCTGCTCGACGTACGGCTGGACACCGGGCGCACCCACCAGATCCGGGTGCACATGGCCGCGGTGCGCCACCCCTGCGTCGGGGACCTCACCTACGGTGCGGACCCGGTGCTGGCCGCCCGGCTGGGCCTGTCCCGCCAGTGGCTGCACGCGGTCCGGCTCGGCTTCGCCCACCCGGAAGACGGCCGCTGGGTCGAGCTCACCAGCCCCTATCCCGACGACCTGGCCCACGCCCTGGCGGTCCTACGGGCGGAGACGTGACCCTCGTTGTGGCGCCCGCGGACCTGGCTGAGGCCTACCCGGTGCGGCACGCCGTGTTCGTACTCGAGCAGGGGGTACCCGTCGAGCTGGAGCGGGACGCCGCCGACGCGACGGCACACCACGTGGTGGCCCGGCTGGACGGGGTCCTGGACGGGGCTGTGGTGGGGGCCGGGCGGCTGGTGTGCGCCGGCCCGGTGGGGACCCTCGGCCGCCTGGCCGTGCTCCCCTCGGCCCGCGGGCAGGGCGTGGGCGCCGCGCTGGTGGACCTGCTGGAGCGGCTCGCCTGGTCCGCCGGGTGCGACGCCGTCGAGCTGCACGCGCAGACCCACGCCCTCGGCTTCTACCTGCGGCTCGGGTACGCCGTGACCGGCCCGGAGTTCCTGGAGGCCGGCATTCCGCACCGGAGCATGCGCAAGGACCGCCCGGGAGCTGTCTCATCATCCGGACACCGGTGTCCCGGAAGCCAGAACACGGGGTAGGGTGCCGGCATGTCCCGCAGCGGTCTGTATCGCGTGTTTGCCCAGCCGGCTCGGAGGTCCGGCAGCCAGCACGCGCACTGACTGACGCACCCCGAGTCGGCGAAGGCAGCGGCGAAAGCCCTGCCTTCTTCCATGTCCCGGCCGACTCGGATGAGGCGAGGCGGCCGCCGAAGGAGCCCCCGTGACCACCCCGCCCCTCGTCGTACCCGCTGGCGAGCCCACGGTGCAGCCCCCTGTGCAGCCCCCTGTGCAGCCCCCTGTGCAGCCCACGGGCGAGCCCCCGGCCCCCGGCTGGTGCCCGGCCCCCCGCCCCGTCCCCCTGCGCGGGGTCGTCCTCGGCGGCACCCGGCTGCCCGTGGTGGCCGCCGTCGCCACCGGCGCCGACGTCCTTCACTTCAGCCTGCGGGACCGGCACGGCGACCCCCGCGCCGGGGAGGAGCTGGCGGCGGCGCGGGACCTGTCCGCCGCGCCGCTGCTCGTCGAGCCGTTCTCGGCCGCCGACCTGCCCCTGGTGGCCCGGTACGCCGACGGGGTGCTCGTCGGTGGGGACTGGATGCAGGACTTCCGGCTGCTCGCCGCGGTCGGCGGCCTCGGCCTGCCGGTGCTGCTGCAGCGGGGCCACTACGCCACCGTCGCGGAGTGGCTGGCGTCGCTGGAGTACCTGGTGGCCGGTGGCGCCGAGCACGTGGCCCTGTGCGAGACCGGCAGCCGCACCCACCGGGCCCGGCCCACGGTCGACCTGGGCCTGGTCGCCGAAGCGCGGGAACGCAGCGGCCGGCCGGTGCTCGTCGACGTGACCGAC
>JBMOMH010000324.1:0-2733 GCA_049323135.1 Actinomycetota bacterium | reverse complement strand
CGTCGGGCACCTCCCCCGGGCCGAGCGCCGCGAGCTCGGCGAGGACGTCGGCGCGCACGGCCACCGCGGACGGCCGGTCCAGGTCGGCGGCCAGGGCCGCCCGCACCGTGTCACGGCCGTCACGCGTGCCGACCAGTCCCGGCACCCGGGACGTCGACCGCCACGCCACGGCCAGGGTGGCCCAGCGGGGCGCGGTCTCACCGGCCCGCCAGGCGTCGTAGGCGGGGGTGGGCACGAACGCCGGGTCGACGTCCCGGTCGTCGGCGACCAGCCCGGCCGCCCAGGCCAGCTCGACGACGAACGCCGCCTGGTCGGTGCCGGTGTCGAGCAGGTCGGCGGCCCGGCGCAGCTGCCGCACGCCCAGGCCCCCTCCGCGCAGCACGGGTGCCGGGTCGGTGCTCCACGCCTCCGCGAGCTGCTCCACCAGCCGGACCGCCTCGGCGGCCTGGCCGGCCGCGGCGGCCTCGACGTGCCCGGGCCGGCGGGACGTCACCGCCAGCGGCGGTGGCTCGGCGTCGATGCCGGAGCGGACCTGCCCGCCCCGCAGGGCGACACCCACCTCCCGCGGCAGGACGACCCGGTCGGCGCCTACCGGGAGCAGCAGCCCCCGCGCGAGCAGCCAGGCCACCGGGCCGGCGGCGTCGGCGGCCCGGACCCGGCGCTCGGCGTCCTCCACCCGGCCCAGCGGGGGACCGGCCGCGAGGCGGTCGAGCAGCTCGCGTGCGGCCGGAGGTGCGGTCTCGAGCAGGCCGGCGACCGCCGAGGGGTCCGCCAGCGCACGGCGCAGCGACGCCAGGTCGGTGGCGGCGTCCCGGGTGGCCGGCAGCCCGACGTCCTCGCACAGCTCTGCCAGCCGGGCCTGCGAGGCCCCGGACAGCAGGTCCGCCAGCCGGGGCCCGAGGCCGGCCGGGTGCGGGCCGAGCACCTCCGCGACGGCCCGGACGGTGCGCAGCGCCCGGTCGGGCCCCCACAGCAGGGCCTGCTCGCGCAGCCGGGCGACCTGCCGGCCGACGACCGCCTGCGACGCCCCGCAGGCCCGGGCCAGGTCGCGCAGGGCGACCGGTTCGTCGAGCGCGGCCATCACCTCGAGCACCTGCACGGCGGGGGCGTCGAGCCGGTCCACCGCGCGCTGCGCGCTCGCCCGGGTGGAGGCCCGGGCCGCCAGCGAGGAGAGGTCCGAGGGGACCGGGGCGACGAGGTCCGGCCGGGCGCGCAGCAACGCCAGGAGGGCGTCGTCGTCCCGGGCGCGGAGGTCGTCCGCGAGGCTGCGCGGCGGGCGGGCGGGCATCCGCACCACGGTACGGGCTCGTCGGTACCGTCACCGCCCGTGAGGATCGGCATCGTCGTGCTCCCGCAGGGGCGGTGGCGCCAGGACGCCGACCGCTGGCGCAGGGCCGAGGCGTACGGCTTCGACCACGCCTGGACCTATGACCACCTGGCCTGGCGGTCGCTGGCCGACGAGGCGTGGTTCGGCACCGTGCCGGTGCTGACGGCCGCGGCCTGCGTGACCTCGTGGATCGCGCTCGGCACGTGGGTGGCGTCCCCGAACTACCGGCACCCGGTGCCGTTCGCCAAGGACCTGATGACGCTGGACGACGTGACCGGCGGGCGCTTCCTGCTCGGTGTCGGCGCGGGCGGCGTGGGGCACGACGCCACCGTGCTCGGCGGCGAGGTCCTGTCGCCGAGGGCCCGGGTCGACCGGTTGGCCGAGTTCGTCGAGCTGCTGGACCTGCTGCTGACGCGGGAGTCGACGACGTGGCGCGGGGCGTGGTTCGAGGCGGTGGACGCGCGGATGCTGCCCGGCTGCGTCCAGGAACCCCGGCTTCCGTTCGTGGTCGCGGCGAACGGTCCGCGCACGATGGGGGTGGCGGTCAGGCACGGCCAGGGGTGGGCGACGACCGGCGCGGAGGCGGACGGCGGCGACGCGTGGTGGAGCGGCGTGGCCGCCCTGGCGCGGCGCCTCGAGGACGTCGCGGTCTCGGCCGGCCGGGACCCCGGGTCGATCGACCGGTACCTCTCCCTGGACGCCGGCGGGTACGCGCTGCGGTCGGTGGACGCGTTCGAGGACGCCGTCGGCCGCGCGCGTGAGCTCGGCTTCACCGACGTCGTCACGCACTGGCCGCGGGCCGAGGGGGTGTACGCGGGCCGCGAGTCGGTCCTCGAGGAGGTGGCGTCGCGCCTGCCCACCCTCCGCGCGTGATCAGAACGGTGGTGGGCCGGGGTCGTCGGGAGGGGCCTTGGCCGGTCCCGGCGGGGGCTGGAGCACAGCACGCAGGGCGCGGGCGCCCCAGCGGGCGGCGTCGTGGCCGGGCGGCGGGGGTGGCTCAGGCGGGTCCTCGGTGACCGCCGCCCGGGCGGCCGGGACCGTCGGGCGGGCCAGGACGGGCGGGGGCCCGGTGGTGCGGAAGTGGCCGCTGCGCAAGGTCCAGGTCAGGGTGCCGTCGGGGCCCAGGTGCAGGTGCAGGTGGCCGGAGTGCTTGAGCCGGTGGTGCCGCCGGCACAAGGGGTGCAGGTTGCAGGCGCAGGTCGGCCCGAGCGGCCAGGCGCGGCCGTGGTCGAGGTCGCAGCGGTCGGCAGGGCGGGCGCAGCCGGGGTAGGTGCAGCAGCGGTAGCGGGCGCGGACCAGCCGGGCGAGCGCGGCCGAGGGCCGGTAGCGGCGGCGTCGTCCGCTGGCATCGGGTGGGTCGGCGCAGCCGGCCGGGGCCGGTACGGGAGCGGCGGGGGTGCCGGGAG
>JBMOMH010000323.1:0-2745 GCA_049323135.1 Actinomycetota bacterium | reverse complement strand
CGACACGCCGACGGTTGGTTCCACCGACGTTGACGGGCTCCTTCGAACGCTGGTGGTCGCCAGATCACCTCGTTCGAAGGAGCCCTCGCAGAGATGCTCACATGGGAGGAAGACGTGGAGGCACATGCCCTTCGCCGGCGTGGCTGGACGATCTCGGCGATCGCCCGCCATCTGGGCCGGGACCCCAAGACGATTCGGGCTTACTTGAAGGGAGAGCGCAGCCCGGGGCAGCGCATCCGAAGCGCGGCTGACCCGTTCGACCGGTATGCCGAGTACTGCCGGATCCGGCTGGCCGATGACCCGCATCTGTGGGCCAGCACGTTGTTCGAGGAGGCCCGCGAGCTGGGCTATCCGGGTGGCTACTCCAGCTTCACTCGGGCGTTGCGGGCCCGGCGGCTGCGCCCGCACTGCGAGCCGTGCCAGGCATCCAGGGGCCGGGACCACGCGATCATCGCGCACCCGCCGGGGGAAGAGACCCAGTTCGACTGGCTGGAGCTGCCCGACCCGCCGCGCTCATGGGGCTGGGGGGCCAAGGCGTTCCTGCTGGTCGGTGCGCTGTCCCATTCGGGGCGGTGGCGGGCGGTGCTGGCCGAGTCCACCGACCAGGCCCACCTGGTCGAGGCCCTGGACGGCGTGGTCCGCCGGCTGGGTGGCTGCACCCAGCGGTGGCGGTTCGACCGGATGGCCACCGTCTGCCAGCCCGGCAGCGGACAGCTGACCGCCTCCTTCGCCGCCGTCGCCAAACACTACGCGGTCGCGGTGGACATCTGCCCGGCTCGGCACGGCAACCGCAAGGGCGTGGTGGAGAAGGCCAACCACGGCGCGGCGCAACGCTGGTGGCGCACCCTGGGCGACGAGATGTCCGTGGCGCAGGCCCAACGCCACCTGGACGCGTGGTGCGCCCGGGTCGGCGATGCGCGGCGGCGCCGCCACGACGGGGTGGCCACCACGGTGGGCGCCCTGGCCGACGCCGAGCCGCTGCAGCCCTGCCCGCCGGCGCCCTACCCGGCGGCCGTCGAGGTCACCCGGGTGGTCAGCGCGCAGGCGCTGGTCGCCTTCCGCGGCAACTTCTACTCGGTGCCCCCGGGACTGGGCGGAGCGTTGGTGCTGGTGCGCCACCGCCTGGGCGAGCCGACCATCGAGGTGCGCACCGCCTCCGGGGTCACGCTGGCCGTGCATCGACGCGAGGTCGACGGCGCCGGCGCCCTCGCCCGCCACGGCGACCACGTCACCGCCCTCGAGCGCTCGGTGCTGGCCCGGTTCAGTGACCGGGCGCCGTGCCGGCACAAGCAGCGCCGCCCACCCTCGCCGGCCGCGCTGGCCGAGGCCACCCGGCTACGCGGCCAGCAGCCCTCGGGATCCGGTGAGCACGTCGTGGTCGACTTCGCCGCCTACGTCACCGCCGCCGCGGCCCGCGGCCACGCCCGAGACGGCGGTGAGCCGGGTGAGCGGGCCGCCGGCGCAGCACCCCAGGAGGTGACCCCGTGACCCCGGCGACCCAGCCGGGCGAGCCGGCGCCGCCGCGCACCCCCAGTGAGGCTGAGCGCTACCAGCGGCTGCGTTCCCACCTGGCGTTCCTGAAGCTGACCGCCGCCGCCGAGGCGCTGCCCGCGGTGCTGGACGCCGCCCGAGCCGAGGACCTGTCGGCGACCGCGACGCTGGAACGGCTGCTCGCCGTCGAGGTGGCCGCCACCGAGGACCGCCGGCTGACCTCCCGGCTGCGGTTCGCCTGCCTGCCGGCGCCCTGGACGCTGGCCGACTTCGACTTCACCGCCCAACCCGGCGTCGACGAGACCCTGATCCGCGAACTGGCCACCCTGCGGTTCATCGCCTCCGGCGCCAACGTCCTGCTCGTCGGCCCACCCGGGGTCGGCAAGACCATGCTCGCCGTCGGGCTGGCCCGCGCCGCCATCGACGCCGCCCACCGGGTCTACTTCACCACCGCCGCCGACCTGGCCGCCCGCTGCCACCGGGCCGCCATCGAGGGCCGCTGGGCCACCATGATGCGGTTCTACGCCGGCCCCAAGCTGCTGGTCATCGACGAGCTCGGCTACCTGCCGCTGGCCGCCGACGCCGCCTCCGCCCTGTTCCAGGTGATCAACACCCGCTACCAGAACGCGTCCGCGACGATCA
Organism: Actinomycetota bacterium; assembly: GCA_049323135.1. Taxonomy (GTDB): domain Bacteria; phylum Actinomycetota; class Actinomycetes; order JBMOMH01; family JBMOMH01; genus JBMOMH01. The sequence continues at coordinate 612 of JBMOMH010000323.1, read as the reverse complement.
TCACCACCAACCTCGGGATCGCCTCCTGGGCCACCGCCTTCGGCGACCCGGTGGTGGCCGCCGCGATGCTCGACCGGCTGCTGCACCGCGGCGTCGTCGTCGGTATCGACGGCCCCTCCTACCGGCTGCGCTCCCACCAGGCCCGCGCCGAACACCTCCGGCAGGCGGTGAGCGCCGATGCCCCCTGAGCCCCTACAGCCAGGCCAACGCCGCTGCCCGATCTGCTGGACCCCGTTCACCCCCAACGCGGCGAGCAACCCCAACCCGCGGCGCTACTGCAGCTCAGCCTGCCGCAACCAGGACTGGCGCCGCCGCCGCGAACGCGAGCACGTCCAAGCACTGCTCGACGCCGCGCTGCAACGCATCCGCGCCGCCAACGCCGCCGACGCCGAACGCCGACAAGCGCTGGCCCGACACAACACGAGGAAAGGAGATCAACACACCCAAGCTCCGCTACCCTGGCCGCGCCCAGAGTGGGGAATTTCGATGAGCGACTCTGGGGAAGTTCGGCGAGCGTCATCACCGCCCGCCAGACCCGCATCGACTACCGTCGAGCACACCGGCAGGCCACACCATGACAACAAGATCACTGGTGGCTGGGTATTTCCAGCC
>JBMOMH010000322.1:0-2808 GCA_049323135.1 Actinomycetota bacterium | reverse complement strand
CTCGGCCCACGGCGCGGTCGGCAGCACCACGTCGGCGACGGCCGCGGTCTCCGACGGCAGCGGGTCGCAGACGACGAGCAGGTCCAGCGCCGCCAGCCGCCGGGCCACCCGGGCGGCGTGCGGGGCGGACACCACGGGGTTGCTGCCGAGCACGAGCAGCGCCCGTGGCCCGCCCGGCGTGCCGAGCCGCTCGAGCAGCTCGTACGCCGACGGGCCGGGCCCGGGCAGCCGCCGCGGGTCCACGCCCCACACCGCCGCCACATGGGCCCGGGCCTCCGGGTCGTCCAGCCGGCGGTATCCGGGCAGCTGGTCGGCCTTCTGCCCGTGCTCCCGGCCGCCCTGGCCGTTGCCCTGGCCGGTGAGCGTGCCGTACCCGCTGCCCGGCCGCCCGGGCAGCCCCAGGGCCAGCGCCAGGTTCACGAACCCGGACACGGTGTCGGTGCCGGTGCTGTGCTGCTCGGCACCGCGGGCGGTCAGGATGATCGCGCGGGGCGCCTCGCCCAGCAGCCGAGCCGCCGTCTCCAGCGCGGCCACCGGCACGCCGGTGAGCCGTTCCACCCGCTGCGGCCAGTAGGCGGCGGCACGGGCGCGGACGTCGTCGAAGCCGGTGGTCCGGCCGGCGACGTAGTCCGCGTCCCACCACCCGCCGCGCAGCACCAGGTGGAGCAGCCCCAGGGCGAGGGCGAGGTCGGTGCCGGGGGTGGGTTGCAGGTGCAGCGTGGCCGCCTCGGCGGTGGGCGTGGTCCGGGGGTCCACCACGACGAGGGAGCCGCCCCGCCGCCGCAGCGCGGTGAGGTACTGCCCGAACGGTGGCATCGTCTCCGCCACGTTGCTGCCCACCAGCAGCACCACGTCCGCGTCGGCGATGTCGGCCAGCGGGAACGGCAGCCCCCGGTCGACGCCGAACGCGCGCAGGGCGCCGGCCGCCGCCGAGGACATGCAGAACCGCCCGTTGTAGTCGATGTTCGCGGTGCCGAGCACGACCCGGGCGAACTTGCCCAGCGCGTAGGCCTTCTCGTTGGTCAGACCACCGCCGCCGAAGACGGCGACCGCGTCGGGGCCGTCCGCCGTCTGCACCGCCCGCAGCCCGGTGGCGACCCGGTCCAGGGCCTCCTCCCAGGTCGCCGGGCGCAGCGGCGCCCCCTTGGCCGGGCGCAGCAGCGGGCCGGCCAGCCGGTCCGGGGAGGTCAGCAGGTCGGCCGCCGTCCAGCCCTTCTGGCACAGACCCCCGCGGTTGGTGGGGAAGTTCCGGCTCTCCACCACCAGCCCCCCCGCCGTCGCGCGCAGCCGCATGCCGCACTGCAGTGCGCAGTAGGGGCAGTGGGTGTCGGTCACCTCCGGCATCCCGGTCACGCCGGGCATGCTGGACCGGTCGCGTTCCACCGGCGTGTCCCTCGTGTTTCCGGCGGGCAACGTCAGATCCGGGCGACGGTGAGGCTCGGCACCCGGGGGAGCACCCGCTGCCGCAGGTAGCACCACCAGGTCACCGCCAGGCAGCCTGCGTAGAAGGCCACGAACGCGTAGAAGGCGGCGTCGACCCGGCCAGTCTGGGCGAGGGCGCTGCCGTAGCCGCGGGGGACCAGGAACCCGCCGTACGCGCCGACCGCCGAGGCGATGCCGAGCGCGGCCGCGGCCTCCCGGCGACCGGCCAGCAGGCTGGCTGGGTCCCCACCGGCGGCCAGTGCGCGGGCGTGGAAGATGGCCGGGATCATCCGGTACGTCGACCCGTTGCCGAGACCGCTGGTGACGAACAGCAGCAGGAACGCCAGCAGGAACGCCGGGAAGCTATGCAGCCGGAGGGCCCCCAGCACGGCCAGGGCACCCGCGGCCATGGCCACGAAGTTGACGGCGGTGACCCGGGCCCCGCCGAACCGGTCGGCCAGCCAGCCGCCGAGCGGCCGGGACAGCGACCCGACCAGCGCCCCGAGGAACGCGAAGCGGGCCGCGGGGACCTCGGGGAACTGCGTCTTGACGAGCAGGGGCAGGGCGGCCGAGTAGCCGATGAACGAGCCGAACGTGCCGACGTACAGGAACGACATCACCCAGGTGTGACCGCGGCGGGCAGCGACGGTCTGCTCGCGCAGGGCGGAGCGCGCCCCGGAGAGGTTGTCCATGTGCCGCCAGGCCAGCAGGGCCGCGACCAGCACCGGCAGCACCCACAGCAGCCCGGCCCGGGCCAGGTGCAGCCCCCCGCCGAGGGTCACCACCACCGGGACCAGCAGCTGGACGACGCTGACGCCGACGTTGCCGCCGGCCGCGTTCAGGCCCAGCGCCGTGCCCTTGTGCCGTTCCGGGTAGAAGAACGAGATGTTGGCCATGCTGGAGGCGAAGTTCCCTCCGCCCAGCCCGGCCGTGGCGGCGGCCAGCAGGAGCACCCAGTAGGGCGTCCCGGGGCGGCCCACGGCCAGGACGAGCAGCAGCAGCGGCGCCAGCAGCAGCAGTGCGCTGACCACCGTCCAGTTGCGGCCGCCGAACCGGGGCACGGCGAAGGTGTAGGGGAGGCGCAGCGTGGCCCCGACCAGGTTGGGCAGCGCCACCAGCCAGAACAGCTGGTCGATGCTGAAGGGGTGACCGGCCGCGGGCAGGAACACCACGACGGCGCTCCACAGCAGCCACACCGAGAAGCCGAGGTGCTCGGCCAGGATGGACAGGAGCAGGTTGCGCCGGGCCACCGCCCGGCCGGTGGCCGCCCAGAACACCGGGTCCTCCGGGTCCCAGTGGTCGATCCAGCGGCCCGCCCTGGTCGGGCGTGCGACGTGGGTGGCGGTGCGCATCGGTCCTCCCTCCGCCGGCCGGCCGGCCGGCTGA
>JBMOMH010000321.1:0-2829 GCA_049323135.1 Actinomycetota bacterium | reverse complement strand
TGGACGCGCTGGCCGCCCGGATCCGGGCCGCCGGCCGGCCCGCCCTCGTCGTCGCCCTGCCGGGGGACGGCACCGGGGACCTGCGCGGGCAGGCCCTGGCCCTGGGCGCCGCCGCGGTGGCCGCCCGGGCCGGCAGCGCGGGACGCGTGGACGTCGTGGGGTACTCCGCCGGTGGGGTGGTGGCCCGGTTGTGGGCCAAGGAGGGCGGCGGCGCCCTGGCCCGGCGGGTGGTCACCCTCGGCTCCCCCCACCACGGCACCGAGCTGGCGCGGTTGGCCGCGACGTACGCCCCGGACGCCTGCCCCCGGGCCTGCCAGCAGCTGGTCCCCGGCAGCCGGCTGCTCACCGAGCTGAACCGCGCCCCGGAGGTGCCCCCCGGGACCGAGTGGGTGTCGGTGTGGACGACCCAGGACGAGACGGTCACCCCTCCGGAGTCGGCCCGGCTGGCCGGCGCGACGAACCTGCCCGTCCAGGCGGTGTGCCCCGGCGCCGTCGTCGGGCACGGCGCGCTGCCCACCGACCCGGTGGTCACCGAGCTGGTGCTGCGTGCGCTGGGCCTCGCCCCCGACCCGGTGATCCACTGTGACGTTGGTGACGCGACACGCGGCGCGCCGCGCTGACAACGTCACAGTCGATCTTGGCAGGACCCTCAGCGCAGCGGGGCGCGGGCGCTGGCGGTGGCCGAGATGGGGTAGCCCGCTGACCAGGCGGCGAGGAACCGGCCGGTGAACGGCAGCGGGACCTGGGCGGCCAGGCCGACCGTGGCGGTCTGGCCGTCGGTGGCCACCCCGGTGACCGCGAAGCCGGGGAAGCGGGCGGGCAGCTCGGCGCGGGACACGTACCGGGCGACCCGGGCCCGGCCCCCCTCGGCGGACAGCGGCAGCACCCCCGCTCCCGACCCGGCGTACACGCCCGGCTCGTCCACCCCGGAGGCCGCGGCCACCGCGGCGCCGTCCGCGGCGGCGGCCAGGGCCCGTTCGGCGAGGAACACCCGGGAGGCGTCGGTGACCAGGGTGACCAGCAACGCGGCGAGCACCACGTAGCCCAGGACGAGCAGCAGGGTCTGCCCGGCCTCCCGGTCCGCGCGCCCGCTCCGGGGGCTCATCCGGGGGCTCATCCGGGGGCCGCCCGCCACTCGTCGACGGGTTCCACGTGCTGGCCGCGGACCCTCACCGCCGGGGGCTGCCCGCCGAACAGGCGGGGCACGAAGGGCAGCGGCACCGCCAGCTCCACCTGGACCCGCACCCGGCTGCCCGGGGTGAGGCAGCCGCCGGCCGGCTCGCAGGCCAGGGCCACCGCCCCGGGGGGCAGGGCCAGGCCGTGGTCGCGCAGGGCCAGCGCCGCGGCGGCCCCGGCCCGGGCGTCGGCGCTGCCCCGGGTGTCGGCGGTGGCGTAGGCCCGGCCCGCCTCCCGGGCCGCGGCGGTCACCGCGTACGCCGCCCGCTGGACGGCGAACACGGCCAGCACCAGGTAGGTCAGCGGTACCAGCAGCACCACCGCGAGCACGGTGAACTCGACCAGCGCGCTGCCCGCGTCGGCCGGCCGGCCCTTCACCGGCCCTCCCGCAGGGCGTGCCCGCGCACCACCAGGGCCCGCTCCGGGCCGAGCAGCCCGACCACCGGCAGCCGGGCGCGCACCTCGACCGCGACCACCGGCAGGCCGTCGACCTCGGCGTAGCCGGGTCGGACGTCCCGGGCGTACGCCGGGGACAGCGCCCGGCCGATGACCGCCCGGGTGTACGCCGCGCCCTCCTCCGGGGTCCGGTCGGCCCGGGCCGCGTAGCGGGCCCCGTCGGCGGCCGCGGCCACCAGCGTCGTCCGCACGTACAACGCCAGCCCCAGCTGCAGCACGGCGGCGAACAGGGTGGACAGCAGCACCGCCACCAGGGCGAACTCCACCACCGCGGCGCCGGCGTCGCGCCGGGCCGCCGCGGCGGGGCCGGTCACGGGCGGGTGACCCCGTCGACCGCGGTGACGAACAGCTCGCGCAGCTTGGGCTCGGCCACGTACATCAGCGCGGTGACCAGCGCCGCGGTCATGATCGTGACGAGCACCCAGCCGGGCACGTCGCCCCGGTCCCGACCGGCGGGGGCGAGCCGTTCGGCAACGCGGCCGGCGAGGCCGCCGACGAGGCGGCCGGCGAGGCGGCCGGCAAGGACGGCGAGCCGGGCGGCCGGGCCGGCGAGGGGGTGAGGAAGGGGGGTCATCGGCGTTCCTTCCGTGCGGCGGTGTGGGCGGCGGTGTGGGCGGCGGTGTGGGCGGCGGTGCGGTCGACGGGGCGGTCAGGGGCTGGTGAGGGTCAAGCCGAGGAAGCCGGGGTACAGCGCGAACACCACGGTGACCGGGAGGACCAGGAACACCACCGGGACGAGCATGGCCAGCTCCTTGCGTCCCCCGGCCTCCAGCAGGGCCCGCTTGCCCTCCTCGCGGACGTCGGCGGCCTGCGCCCGCAGCACCTCACCCAGCGGCGTGCCCCGCTCGATGGCCACGGCGACGCCGTCGGCGAACCGGGCCAGCGAGGCCAGCGACGTCCGGTCGGCGAGGGCCTGCAGGGCCTGGGCCAGGGAGGCGCCGGCCCGGGCGTCGGCCACCGCCCGGGCCAGCTCCAGCGACAGCTCCCCCCGGCTGACCCGCGCCACCCGCTCCAGCGCCGCCGCGGCCCCCTCTCCGGCGCCGACGGCCAGGGCCAGCAGCTCGGCCACGGTCGGGAACTCGGCCAGCAGGCGGCGCTCCCGGGCCGCCACCGCCCGGCTGAGCTGCTGGTCACGGGCCACCACCCCGGCCGCGCCGCCGAGCAGGACGAGGGCCAGCAGCAGCGGCCCCCGCGGGC
>JBMOMH010000320.1:0-2840 GCA_049323135.1 Actinomycetota bacterium | reverse complement strand
ACAGGCTGTCACCCGTGACCGCGAGACGCCCACCGGGCCCGGTGCCTCGCCGGGACCGGGTGAGTGGGTAGGGTCCCCGTCCGTGACCCCACCTGCGGTGGGCGGTCCGGGCACCATCCCGCCGCCCTCGGCCACCATCCCGGCGCGCCCGGCCGGCGCGCCGCCGCCGGGGACGCCGCTGGGCTCGCACTACGCCCACTGCTTCGGCTGCGGCCCCCAGGTTCCCGGGGGGCTGCACCTGGCGCTCACCGCGGGGGAGGGGCTGACGGTCAGCGCCGAGTTCCAGGTCACCGCGGGACACCAGGGCGCCCCCGGGCTCGCCCACGGCGGGCTGCTCGCCTGCGCCTTCGACGAGGCGCTGGGCGCGGTGACCTGGCTGGCCCGGGTGCCCGCGGTGACCGCGGCGCTGCACACCGACTTCCGGGCCCCAGTGCCGGTGGGGTCGACCCTGCACATCGTCGCCGAGGTGACGGGGGTGGCCGGGCGCAAGGTGTACACCGCGGCCACCGGCCGGCTGGGCGACCCGTCCGGCCGGGTGGCCGTCCAGGCCGCGGCGCTGTTCGTGGCAGTGCCGCTGAGCCACTTCAAGGAGCACGGTCGCCCAGAGGACGTCGCCGCGGCCGCGGCCCAGCGCGACGTCCTGGCGGCCCTGCGGGACTTCGACGTGAACCCGTGAGTGGCGACGTGGAGGTCCTGCTGACCCGCCTGGACCTGGGCGTGCCGCTGCCGGCGTACGCCCACCCAGGTGACGCGGGCGCCGACCTGGTCACGACGGTTGACGTGGAGATCCCCCCGGGGGGCCGGGTCCGGGTCCCGACGGGCATCGCCGTCGCGCTGCCGGACGGGTACGCCGGGTTCGTGCACCCCCGGTCGGGGCTGGCCGACCGGTACGGGCTCGGGGTGCTCAACGCCCCGGGCACCATCGACGCGGGATACCGCGGGGAGGTGCAGGTCGTGCTCGTCAACCACGACCGGGAGCACCCGGTCCGGCTGCGCCGCGGGGACCGGGTAGCCCAGCTCGTGGTGGCCCCGGTGGCCCGGGCCGTCTTCCACGAGGTGGCCCGCCTGCCGGGTTCGACCAGGGGCAGCGGCGGGTACGGCTCCACCGGGGGGTTCGCCGCCGCCGCCGACCCGCCCGAGGGACGCCCGAGGGACACCACGTGATCTTCCGACGCCGTCGCCGCGCGGACGCACCGTCCGCGCCGGAGGCCCCGCCCGCACCGGCGCCCGCCGGGCAGCAGGAGCCGGTCGAGCCGGTGCCAGCACCGGGGCCGCCCGTCAGGCCGGAGGGGACCGGGTCCGCTGCGGCCGGGGGGGGACCCTGGGACGCGGCGGACCGGCCCGCGGACGCCTCCTCCTACCTTGACCTGGGCGGGCTGCGGCTCCCCCCTACGGAGGGTCTGGAGCTGCGCGTCGAGATCGCCGACGAGCACGTCGTGGCGGTCACCTGCGTGCTCGGGGAGAGCGCCCTGCAGGTCGCGCCCTTCGCCGCTCCGCGCTCGTCGGGGATCTGGGCCGAGGTGCGCCGGGAGATCGCCGCGGGGGTGGCCCAGCAGGGCGGCACCGCGGAGGAGGCCACCGGGCCGTTCGGGCCGGAGCTGCGGGCCCACCTGCCGCTGCAAACCCCGGAGGGGAGCAGTGCCTACCAGCGGGTGCGGTTCGTCGGCATCGACGGGCCCCGGTGGTTCCTGCGTGGGGTGTTCAGCGGTGCCGCCGCGGTGGACCCGGTCGCCGCCCAGCCGCTGGAGCAGGTGCTGCGCGGGATCGTCGTGGTCCGCGGGGACGAGCCGATGCCGCCCCGCGAGCCGCTGCCGCTGCACCTGCCGCAGGCTGCCGAGCTGTCGGCCGAGTCCTCGCCCGGGTCCTCGCCCGGGTCCTCGCCCGGGTCGCCGGAGCCCCCCGGGCCGCCCGCCCCCAGCGGCGGTTCCGGGGGCCGGCACGCCCGCCGTGACCTACGACCGTTCGAGCGCGGTCCGGAGATCACCGAGACCCGCTGAACCCTTCCCCGGGTCACGCCCCGGGCCCTTCCCCGTACCAGCCGGCCAGCCGGCCACCCCGGCTCACCGCCCGCAGGCGCCGCTCCACACCCGGGCGGGCGGCTCCCGTGGTGACCACCAGCAGCTCGTCCCCGTGGCGGAGCACCGTCGTGGCGTCGGGCACGAAGGCCCGGCCCTCCCGCACCACCAAGGTCACCGCGGCGGGGCTGGGCAGCCGCAGCTCACCCACCTCCACCCCGTGCAGGCGCGACCGGGAGCCCACGGTGAGGGAGAGCAGCTCGGCGCCGAGGCGGCCGAGGGGGGCCGAGTCCACCTCCAGGTCGACCGCCCCCTCCCCGGCCAGGCCGAGCCGGCGGGCCACCGCGGGTAGCAGCGGGGCCTGTACCAGGGTGAACACGACGACGAGCACGAAGACCGCGTCGAACACCCGGGCCGCCCCGGGGACCCCCTCCACCACCGGGATCGTCGCCAGGACCACCGGAACCGCGCCGCGCAGGCCCGCCCAGGAGAGGAAGGCCTGCTCCCGCCAGGCCATCCGCAGCGGCGTTAGCGCGACCAGAACGGACAGCGGCCGGGCCACCAGCAGCAGGACCAGCCCGACGGCGACCGCCGGCAGCAGCTCCCCGGGCAGCCGGTGGGGGACCGCGAGCAGCCCCAGCATGACGAACAGGCCGATCTGGGCCAGCCAGCCCAGCCCCTCGGCGAAGGACCGCACGGCCAGCCCGTGCGGCAGCCGGGAGTTGCCCAGGACCACCCCGGCCAGGTAGGCGGCGAGGAAGCCGCTGGCGTGCAGAACCGCCGCCCCGGCGTACCCGAGCACGCCGAAGGCCAGCGCGGCCAGCG
>JBMOMH010000319.1:0-2888 GCA_049323135.1 Actinomycetota bacterium | reverse complement strand
GGGCCGGCGGGCGTCACCGGCAGGGGGCTCGGGGCCGGGCCGGGGGTGACGGCGTTCCCCGGGGCCGGCCCGTAGGCCGGGGCGGGCGTCACGGGGGGAAAGACCAGGCCCCGCTCGGCGGTGCCGCACCCGCCGCCGGTGCAGGTGCTGAGCAGCCGGGTCACCTCGTCCTGGACCCGGGTCAGGTACGCCGTGAGGGCGCCGAAGGCGGGCCGGTCCTCCGGGGGCAGCTGGTCGGCGAGGGGGGCCAGCGCGGGCAGGCTCTGCCGCAGGTACTCGTCCAGGGCCTGCAGCGGGGCGGCCCGTCCGGTCGCCTGGTAGGCGTCCAGGAGCCGCCGGCTGCCGGCCCGGGCCGCAGTGTCGAGGTCGGCCAGCACGGCCGCCGTCTCCGCCGGGCGGACACCGGCCGCCGGCCCGGCGCGCAGCAGCCAGGACAGCTCGTCCTGTCGCTGCCGGGCCTGGTCCAGCAGCACCTGGCCGCGGGCGACGTCGCCGAAGGCGAGCGCGAGGCGGACGCTCTCGACCCCACGCTTGACGCCGTACAGCGGTTCGCCGGGGACCGCCCCCTCGCTGGCCACGGCGGTGCCGGCGAGGCCGCCGGCCAGCACCGCGCCGGTGACCGCGGCGGCCAGCCGCCGTCGGCCGCTCGGTGGGCGGCGGGGGACGGGGGGTGCCCAGCGGGGGCCGTCCGAGCCGGCGGCCCGGGCCGCCGCGGCGAGCAGCTGGGCCCGCAGGTTCTCGCGGAACGCCGGCGGGGGGTCGAGGGGGGCGGGACGGAGCGCTCGGGCCAGCCGGAGCAGGCGGAGGATGTCCGGGTCGTGGGGGGTCGTCCCGGACTGCAGGGCCTGCGCAAAGGTCGCGGCCCGGCGGCGGTCAGCGACGAGGACGGTCATCGGCTGCCACCTCCCCCGGTCCCGGCCGGCACCACGCGCTCTCGTCCCGCCACCAGCAGCAACGAGCGGGGCGGTCGGGGGTTACGGCGGCGGGGCGCCGCGTCCGGGGCCTCATCGGACGTCCGCCGGCAGCAGCCGGGCCAGGGCGCGCACCGCCCGGTACTGCAGAGTCTTGATCGCGCCCTCGTTCTTGCCCATCACCAGGGCCGTCTCGGTCACGGACAGCCCCTGCAGGAAGCGCAGCACCAGGCACTCCTGCTGGGCGGGGTTGAGCTGGCGGACGGCCTGCGCGAGCGCCTCGTTCGTCAGGGCCTCCAGCACGCTGTGCTCCGGTCCGTCCTCGGCCCGGTCGGCGTCCAGCATGTCGGCGGTGGAGACCTCGAGCCGGAACCGGCTGGACTTGTAGTGATCGGCGACGAGGTTGCGGGCGATGGTCACCAGCCAGGCGCCGAAGTCGCGCCCCTGCCAGGTGAAGGTGCCGATGCGCCGCAGGGCCCGCAGGAACGTCTCGCTGGTCAGGTCCTCGGCGAGCGCCTCGGAGGCGACCCGGTACCGGACGTACCGGTAGACCAGGCCGACGTAACGGTCGTAGAGGGCGGCGAAGGCCTCGGCGTCTCCCTGCTGGGCGAGGTGGACCAGGCCGGTGACCACCTCGGCGGACTCGTCGGCGGGCGGCTCCCCCGCTGCGCCGGCGGCCTGCCGGCGGGGCAGCGGCAGCCGCGCGGTCCGCCCGCTGGCGACGGCCAGCAGGCGGCCGGCAGCCGCGGCGGGGCCCGCTCCGGTCCACCCCGGAAGGCCGTGGGGGTCGGGGCCGACCAGGCCGGCACCGGCCAGGACCGGCGGACGACCGGCAAGGACGGTGGCCAGGGCGGCGCGCAGCGCTGCCCACCCGTACGGCGCGGTAGGCGCCTGCGGGTCCGCCGCCGCCACCTGCACCCGCTACTCCCCTCGCCCGCCCGGACCGCCGGGCGCGGCTGGCCGTCGCGTTCATGGTAGGCCGGGGCGCTCCCGTTGGGGAGGGGTTGTTACCGATGAGTCACTTGAGCTGGCCGCTGCGGGGCCGCCGGCGCAGCGCCGCCGCGGCCGTGGCGGCACCCGCCAGGGCGCCCAGGGTGCCCGCGGCCGGGATGCCCACCTTGAGCGCCTTGCGCCCGGTCCGGTAGTCCCGGATGCGCCACCCGTGCGCCTTGGCGTGGCGCCGCAGCCGGGCGTCGGGGTTCACCGCGCAGGGCTCGCCGACCAGGGACAGCAGGGGGATGTCGTTGCTGGAGTCGCTGTACGCCGCGCAGCGGCTCAGGTCCAGCCCTTCCCGTTCGGCCAGCGCCCGGACCGCCTCCGCCTTGGCCGCCCCGTGCAGCGGCTCGCCCACCAGCCGGCCGGTGTAGACGCCCTCGTCGGTCTCGGCGACGGTCCCCAGGGCGCCGCTGAGGCCCAGCCGCAGGGCGATAATCCGCGCCACCTCCACCGGGGTGGCGGTGACCAGCCAGACCCGCTGGCCGGCGTCCAGGTGGATCTGGGCGAGCGCCCGCGTGCCGGGCCAGACCTTCGGGGCCATGTACTGGTCGAAGATCTCCTCACCGAGGCGCTGCAGGTCGGCCACCTTGTGCCCGGCCACGAAGGACAGCGCCGCCTCCCGCGTGGCGTCGATGTGCCCGGTCTTCTCGGTGCCGACCAGCCGGAACCGGGCCTGCTGCCAGGCGAAGCGGGCGATGTCCCGGCTGGTAAAGAAGCGCCGGGCGTAGAGACCGCGGGCCAGGTGGAACAACGAGGCCCCGTGCATGACCGTGTTGTCGACGTCGAAGAAGGCGGCGGCGTGCCGGTCCACCGGGACGGCCAGGGCGGCCTCCACCTCGCGGGCGGCCGCCGCCGCGGCGACGCCGGCCACCCGGGCCGACGACTCCCCACCGCGGCGGGGCAAGCGACGGCGCGGCTGCCTGCTGCTCATCCAGGGCAGGGTAGACGGGCCTACCCGGGCGGGGTCGGCCCGGCGAGCAC
>JBMOMH010000318.1:0-2889 GCA_049323135.1 Actinomycetota bacterium | reverse complement strand
AGCAGGCCGCTGAGGGCACGCCCCCGGCCGGAGCCTGAGCGTGCTCGACGAGGCCCTCGAACACCTGGTCCGCGGCATCGTCGCGCATCCCGACGAGGTCCGGGTGCGGGAGCGCACGCTGCGCCGCGGCCGCACCCTCGAGGTGCGGGTGCACCCGGAGGACCTGGGCAAGGTCATCGGCCGGGCGGGCCGCACCGCCACCGCGCTGCGCACCGTGGTGGGTGCGCTGGCCGGCGGCCGCGGGGTGCGAGTGGACTTCCTGGACGCCGACGAGGTCCGCTGAGTGCAGCTGGCCGTCGGCCGCGTGGGCCGGGCCCACGGCGTGCGCGGTGAGGTGGCCGTCGAGGTCCGCACCGACGAGCCGGAGCGACGCTTCGCCGCGGGCACGATGCTGCGTCCCGACCCCGGGGGCGGCGCGCTGACGGTGACCGCCGCCCGCTGGCACCAGGGCCGGCTGCTGGTCTCCTTCGCCGAGGTCACCGACCGCACCGCCGCGCAGGTGCTGCAGGGCGCGCTGCTGCTGGCCGAGATCGACCCGACGGAGGTCCCGGCGGACCCGGACGAGTTCTACGACCACCAGCTGGTCGGCCTCGAGGTGCGCACCGTCGGCGGCGAGCCGGTCGGCGCCGTCACCGACGTGGCGCACCTGCCCGGCCAGGACCTGCTCGCCGTACGGCGAGCCGACGGCACCGAGGTGCTCGTGCCGTTCGTGAAGGCCCTCGTCCCCGAGGTCGACCTGGCCGGCCGCCGGGTGTGGGTCGACCCGCCGCCGGGCCTGCTGGACCCGGCCCAGGCGGAGTAGGCCGGCGTGCGCATCGACGTCGTCACCATCTTCCCGGAGTACCTGCGCCCGCTGGACCTCGCCCTGATCGGCAAGGCCCGGGCCCGCGGCCTGCTGGACGTCCGCGTGCACGACCTGCGCGAGCACACCACCGACGCCCACCGCAGCGTCGACGACACCCCGTACGGCGGGGGGCCGGGCATGGTTATGCGCCCCGAGCCCTGGGGGCGGGCGCTGGACGCGATCGCGCCTCCCGGGACGGAGCCGGCGCCGCTGCTGGTCCTGCCCACCCCCAGCGGGACCCCCTTCAGCCAGCAGCTGGCGACGCAGCTGGCCACGCGGCCGTGGCTCGTCTTCGCCTGCGGGCGCTACGAGGGCATCGACGCGCGGGTGGTCGAGGACGCCGCCACCCGGATGCCGGTCCTGGAGGTGTCGCTGGGCGACTACGTGCTCGCCGGCGGCGAGGCGGCGGTGCTCGTCGTCGTGGAGGCGGTGACCCGGCTGCTGCCCGGCGTGGTGGGCAACGCCGCCTCCCTGGTGGAGGAGTCGCACTCCACCGGCCTGCTGGAGGGCCCGGTGTACACCCGACCCAGCGTGTGGCGGGGCCGGCCGGTGCCCCCGGTGCTGCTGTCCGGCGACCACGACGCGATCGCCCGGTGGCGCCGCGAGCAGGCCCTGGAGCGGACCCGGCGGCGGCGACCCGACCTGCTGGGTCCCGCCGAGGCCTGACTCCCGCCCGGTCGCAGGCTCGGCTCCGGGCTGGGTTTCGGCCGACCCGGCCCGTTGTGGCACACTGTTGCGGTTGCCACGCGGCCCGCCCACCGGCGGTCAGCGCCCCCGGGCAGCCGCCGATCCGACGTACCCGAGCAGGAGCGACGCCGCCATGCACATCCTCGACAGCCTCGACGCCGCGTCGCTGCGGGCCGACCTGCCGGACTTCCGCCCCGGGGACACCGTGAAGGTGCACGTGCGGGTGGTGGAGGGCAATCGCTCCCGGATCCAGGTGTTCCAGGGCGTGGTGATCCGCCGCCAGGGTGGGGGGCTGCGCGAGACGTTCACGGTGCGCAAGGTGAGCTTCGGCGTCGGGGTGGAGCGGACCTTCCCGCTGCACACCCCGGTCATCGAGCGGGTCGAGGTGCTCACCCGCGGCGCCGTACGCCGGGCCAAGCTGTACTACCTGCGGGACCTGCGGGGCAAGGCGGCGAAGATCAAGGAGCGTCGGGAGACGCCGGTCGAGCGGTAGCAGCGGCTGGCACAGCACGGCACGGTAGGCTCGCCGTGATGGACGACGACCGGCCGGGCGCGCCCCCGGCGCCGCCGCCGCCCCCCGACCTGCTCCACCGCTCCCAGCCGGAGGTGACTCTCGGCCGGCCGGGGGAGCCTGCCCGGCCGACCCGGAGGCGCACCCCGCGGCGGACCCGCCGGCACGGCTCCCTGCTGCGCGAGCTGCCGGTGCTGGTGGTCGTCGCGCTGGTGCTGGCCTTCCTGCTCAAGACCTTCCTCCTGCAGGCGTTCTACATCCCCTCCGGGTCGATGCAGAACACGCTGCTCATCGGTGACCGGGTCCTGGTCAACAAGGTTGTCTACCACCTGCGCCCGGTGCACCGCGGCGAGGTCATCGTCTTCAACGGCCTGGACTCCTGGACGCCGGAGGTCACGGTCCCGCAGCCGCAGGGCCCGCTGCAGTCCTTCCTGCGGGCCGCGGGCAGCGTGGTGGGCATCACCCCGCCGGGTGAACGGGACTTCATCAAGCGGGTCATCGGCGTCCCCGGTGACCGGGTCCAGTGCTGCGACCCGCAGGGGCGCGTCACCGTCAACGGTGTCCCGCTGGACGAGTCCGGCTACCTGTACCCGGGCAACCTGCCTTCCGACACGCCCTTCGACATCACCGTCCCCCCCGGCCGGCTGTGGGTGATGGGCGACCACCGTGCCATGTCTGCAGACTCCCGGTCGCACCTGGGTGACCCGGGGGGCGGCACGATCCCCCTCGACCGGGTCATCGGGCAGGCCTTCGTCGTGGTGTGGCCCCCCTCGCAGTGGCGCGGCCTGTCCGTCCCGGCCACCTTCGGTCAGCCGGCGCTGCGTGCGCTGGCCGCCGCCGCCCCGGC
>JBMOMH010000317.1:0-2893 GCA_049323135.1 Actinomycetota bacterium | reverse complement strand
AGGACAGCAAGGCCCGCGAGAAGGACAGCAAGGACAGCAGCGAGGACAGCCCCTCGGGCACGCCGGCACCGGCACCGATCAGCTGACTGGACCCGCTTGCCGAACGGCACGGCGACCCTGACCGTCCCGGCGCGGCTCCCGCAAGGGGCCCGCCGGGACGGTCAGCCGCCGTCGCCTTCCTCGCCGGCCAGCTGCCGGGCGTTCCACTCCCGCATCCGGCGCGGGTAGCCGACCACCGCCGCGTCGTACGCCGGGATCCCCAGCCGGGCCGCCAGTTCGTGCGCGGCCGGCACCCCGGGCACCCGGCGGCGCGTCCACTGCCCCGAGGCCGCCACGAGCACGACGGTCGTCTCGGTGACCGCCGTGCGCGGCTCGACGTAGGCCTCGACCCCGCCGTGCCGGCGGGCGAACTCCTCCAGGTGTCGCAGGTCCTCCCGGTCCGCCGTGCGCAGCGTCCCGGGCCTGCCTCGCCGCCCGAACAGCCCCACCCCGCACCTCCCGGTGTGCATCTTCCCGGGAACGGGCGCGCCGCGCCCACGGTTCCGCTCCCCCGGCCCCGACCCGTCTGCCACCGTACCGGCGAGCAGTGACAAGATTGCCCGGCAGGGAAGCGACCGACGAGGAGGACCGGTGGCCGGCAGCGACAACACCTTCGACCTGGTCGTCCTCGGTGGGGGCAGCGGCGGCTACGCCTGCGCGCTGCGGGCGGCCGAGCTGGGCCTGCGGGTCGCCCTCGTGGAGCGCGACAAGCTGGGCGGCACCTGCCTGCACCGGGGCTGCATCCCGACCAAGGCGCTACTGCACGCCGGGGAGATCGCCGACCAGACCCGTGACAGCGAGCAGTTCGGCATCCGGGCGACCCTGGACGGCATCGACATGGCGGGGGTGCACGCCTACAAGGACGGGGTGGTCGGCAAGCTGCACAAGGGCCTGCAGGGGCTCGTACGCAGCCGCCAGATCACCTACGTGGAAGGCGAGGGGCGGCTGGTCTCGCCGACCGCGGTGGAGGTCGGCGGCGTCCGGTACGAGGGACGCCACATCGTCCTCGCCACCGGGTCGGTGCCGCGTTCGCTGCCCGGGCTGCCGATCGACGGGCAACGGGTGATCTCCTCCGACCACGCGCTGCTCCTCGACCACGTGCCGCGCAGCGCCGTCGTGCTGGGGGGCGGCGTGATCGGCGTGGAGTTCGCCAGCGCCTGGCGCTCCTTCGGCAGTGAGGTGACGATCGTCGAGGCGCTGCCGCGCCTGCTGCCGACCGAGGAGGAGTCCAGCTCGAAGCTGCTGGAACGGGCCTACCGGCGGCGCGGGATCCGGTTCGAGGTCGGTGCCCGCTTCGCTGGGGTGGAGTCGACCGACGAGGGCGTGCGGGTGTCCCTGGAGAGCGGCACCGTGGTGGACGCCGAGCTGCTGCTGGTCGCGGTGGGCCGCGGGCCGGTCTCGGAGGGGCTCGGGTACGCCGAGGCCGGGGTGGAGGTGGAACGCGGCTTCGTCAAGGTCGACCAGTGGTGCCAGACCAGCGTGCCGACCATCTCCGCGGTGGGTGACCTCATCCCGACGCTGCAGCTGGCCCACGTCGGCTTCGGCGAGGGGATCCTGGTGGCCGAACGGGTCGCCGGGCGCACCCCGGCGCCCATCGACTACGACGGGGTCCCGCGGATCACCTACTCCGAGCCCGAGGTGGCCTCGGTGGGGCTCACCTCCACCGCCGCCCGGGAACGGGGCCACGACGTGGTGGAGGTCACCTACGACCTGGCCGGCAACGGTCGCGCGCAGATCCTGCGCACCGCCGGGGCGGTCAAGCTGGTCGCGGCCCGGGGGGGCCCCGTCCTCGGCCTGCACCTGGTGGGCAGCCGGGTCGGCGAGCTGCTGGCCGAGTCGCAGCTGATCTACAACTGGGAGGCGTACGCCGACGACGTGGCGGCCCTGATCCACCCGCACCCGACCCTGTCCGAAGCCGTCGGCGAGGCCCACCTCGCGCTGGCCGGCAAGCCGCTGCACGCCCACGGCTGACCGCCCGAACCCACCGACCCCGACCCCGCCGCACCGGCGACCCGCCGCGAGACGAAGGAGCCCTCCCCCCATGCCGGTCTCCGTCACCCTTCCCGCGCTCGGCGAGAGCGTCACCGAGGGCACCGTCACCCGCTGGCTCAAGCAGGAGGGCGAGCCGGTCCAGGCCGACGAGCCGCTACTGGAGGTGTCCACCGACAAGGTGGACACCGAGATCCCGGCACCGGCCAGCGGCGTGCTGCTGGCCATCAAGGTGCGGGAGGACGAGACCGTGGCGGTCGGCACGGAGCTCGCGGTCATCGGGGAGTCCGCCGAGACGGCGGCGCCGGACAGCCCTAGGGAGCAGCACCCGGCGGGCACAGGGCCGGCCGGGGAGGTGGCCGCCGGGGCTCCCGGTGCGGGGGCGCCGGCCTGGCCGACCTGGGGGACTCAACCCACGCCCCCGCAGCCCTCCCCCGCCCACGCCGCCCCGGCCCCGGCGCAGCCCTCCCCCGCCCACGCCGCCCCGGCCCCCGCCGAGCCGAAGCCCGCCCACGCCGGCGGCCCGACCGTCTCCGTCACGCTCCCGGCCCTGGGCGAGAGCGTCACCGAGGGCACCGTCACCCGCTGGCTCAAGCAGGAGGGCGAGCCGGTCCACGCCGACGAGCCGCTGCTGGAGGTGTCCACCGACAAGGTGGACACCGAGATCCCGGCACCGGCCAGCGGCGTCCTGCTGGCCATCAAGGTGCGGGAGGACGAGACCGTGGCGGTCGGCAGCGAGCTCGCCGTGATCGGCCCCGACGGGGCCGGTGCCGGCGCCCGGCAAGAGGAGGCTCCGGCCCAGGCGGCCACGCCCGCCCCCGCCGTCGGGGAGCCGGCGCCCGCCACCCCGCCGGCCACCCCGCCG
>JBMOMH010000316.1:0-2900 GCA_049323135.1 Actinomycetota bacterium | reverse complement strand
GCACCGCGGTGCGCAGCGAGGACTTCACGGCCTTGTTGCGCAGCCGGGACTCCTCGTTGGTGCGGTTCCGCTTGATCTGGGACTTGATGTTGGCCACGAAGCTGCCTCGGTAGGGTCGTCGGGTTTGCTCGCGCCGACGGGAGTCCCGGCGCGACGGCCGATGTTACCAGCGGCCCCAGGCAGTCCCAAACCGCCGCGGTCCCCGTCAACTTCTGCATGATCGCTACGAGTTGCGAGTACGAGATGCGGGGGGTACGGGGAGAGCGCGGGGAGGAGGAGGGGGGGCGTGTCAGCATGGAGGTCGATCCCCCTGCCTGCGAGGAACCCGCGTGCCCGCACCCGCCCCGCTCCCCAACCGGACCGACCCAGCGCTGATCCGCAACTTCAGCATCATCGCGCACATCGACCACGGCAAGTCCACCCTGGCCGACCGGATGCTGCAGCTGACCGGGGTGGTGGACGAGCGGGCGATGCGGGCCCAGTACCTGGACCGGATGGACATCGAGCGGGAACGCGGCATCACCATCAAGAGCCAGGCCGTGCGGCTGCCGTGGGCCCACCAGGGACGCATCCACGTGCTCAACCTCATCGACACCCCCGGGCACGTCGACTTCACCTACGAGGTGTCCCGCTCCCTGGCCGCCTGCGAGGGGGCGGTGCTGCTCGTCGACGCCGCGCAGGGCATCGAGGCGCAGACCCTGGCCAACCTCTACCTGGCGCTGGCCGACGACCTGCACGTGATCCCCGTCCTCAACAAGATCGACCTGCCGGCGGCGCAGCCCGACAAGTACGCCGCGGAGATCGCGCACATCCTGGGCACCGACCCGGCCGACGTGCTGCGGGTCAGCGCGAAGACCGGCGAGGGCGTCGGGCCCCTGCTCGACGCCATCGTCGGGCAGGTGCCGGCCCCGGCCGGGGACCCGGCCGCGCCGGCCCGGGCCCTGATCTTCGACTCGGTGTACGACAGCTACCGGGGCGTCGTCACCTACGTCCGGGTCGTCGACGGGCACCTGGCCCCCCGGGACCGGATCCTGATGCTGTCCACCGGCGCGACCCACGAGGTCCTGGAGGTCGGGGTGATCTCCCCGGAGCCGGTGCCCGCCCCCGAGGGCCTGGGGGTCGGGGAGGTCGGCTACCTGATGACCGGGGTGAAGGACGTCCGCCAGTCCAAGGTGGGCGACACGGTGACCACCGCGGCCCGCCCGGCCGGCACCCCCCTGGCCGGCTACCAGGAGCCCCGGCCCATGGTGTTCTCCGGCCTGTACCCGGTCGACGGCGCCCAGTACCCGGAGCTGCGCGACGCCCTGGACCGGCTGCGCCTGAACGACGCGGCGCTGAGCTACGAGCCGGAGACCTCCGTGGCCCTCGGGTTCGGCTTCCGCTGCGGCTTCCTCGGGCTGCTCCACCTGGAGATCGTCCGGGAGCGGCTGGAGCGGGAGTTCAACCTCGACCTGATCTCCACCGCGCCCAACGTGGTCTACCGGGTGGTCCGCGAGGACGGGGCCGAGCACGTGGTCACCAACCCCAGCGAGTTCCCCACCGGCACAATCGCCGCGGTGTACGAGCCGGTGGTGCGGGCCACCATCCTCACCCCCGCCGAGTACGTCGGCCCGGTGATGGACCTCTGCCAGGCCCGGCGCGGCGCCCTGCTGGGCATGGACTACCTGTCCGCCGACCGGGTGGAGCTGCGCTACACCCTGCCCCTGGCCGAGATCGTGTTCGACTTCTTCGACCAGCTGAAGTCCCGCACCCGCGGCTACGCCTCGCTGGACTACGAGCCCACCGGGGAGCAGCAGGCCGACCTGGTCAAGGTCGACATCCTGCTGCAGGGGGAGCCGGTGGACGCGTTCAGCGCCATCGTGCACCGGGACAAGGCCTACACCTACGGGGTGGACCTGACCCGGCGGCTGCGCGAGCTGATCCCGCGCCAGCAGTTCGAGGTGCCCGTGCAGGCCGCGGTCGGGTCCCGGGTGATCGCCCGGGAGACCATCCGGGCGCTGCGCAAGGACGTGCTGGCCAAGTGCTACGGCGGGGACATCACCCGCAAGCGCAAGCTGCTGGAGCGCCAGCGGGAGGGCAAGCGGCGGATGAAGATGGTCGGCCGGGTCGAGGTCCCCCAGGAGGCGTTCATCGCCGCGCTGTCCACCGAGGGCGAGGCCCGTGGCCGCTGAGCCCGGCGTACCCCGGGTGCGGTCGGTGAACGTCGGGCGGGCCACCCCGCTGCCCGGGGTACCCCGGCCCACCGGCATCGACAAGCGGCCGGTGACCGGGCCGGTGGCCGCCGGGCCGCTCGGCCTGGCCGGGGACGAGCAGGCCGACCGGGCGCACCACGGGGGCGTCGACCAGGCCGTCTACGCCTACGCCGCGGAGGACCTTGACTTCTGGGCCGCCCTGCTCGGCCGGCCGCTACGTGCGGGCCAGTTCGGCGAGAACCTCACCACCGAGGACCTCCCGGTCACCGAGGCGGTGGTGGGGGAGCGCTGGGCGGTGGGCAGCGCCGTCCTGGAGGTGTCCGCCCCGCGGATCCCCTGCCGGGTGTTCGCCGCCTGGCTGGGCGAGCCGGACTGGGTCCGCCGGTTCACTGCGGAGGGCCGGTGCGGGGCCTACCTGCGGGTGCGCCAGCCCGGCCGGCTGCAGGCCGGGGACCCGGTCACCGTGGTACACCGGCCCGGCCACCGGCTCACCGTGGGCGAGGCGTTCCGGGCGCTCACCGGCGACCGCGCCCTGGTGCCCCGGCTGCTCGCCGCGCCCGAGCTGCCGGCGGAGGCGCACGCCGTCGCCCGCCGGGTCCTGGCCGAGCCGCCGGTGGCGCCCGACCCGGGGGCCTAGCCGTGCCCGGCCCGGCCCCCGAGGGCTGCCCGGTCCCCGCCGACGGCGCCCTGCCGCCCGCGGCGCTGGCC
>JBMOMH010000315.1:0-43512 GCA_049323135.1 Actinomycetota bacterium | reverse complement strand
CAGCGGATACAGCCCGCTGGCGGGGAGCGCCACCGACCGCAGCAGCACCGCGCCGACCCAGCCGACGCCCAACCCCACCAGCGCCCCCACGGCGAGCTCGTAGCCGACCAGGGCGCCGAGCTCCCATGGGGAACGTGCCGTCTCCAGGGTCGCCAGCAGGGTGACGAGGAGCACCACGGGCGCGTCGTTGAGGCCCGACTCGGCCTCCAGGATGCTGCGCAGCCGGGTCGGTAGCGGCATCCGGCGCAGCACGGAGAAGACCGCCGCGGCATCGGTAGAGGACACCACCGCCCCAGCCAGCAGGGCGGTGCGCCAGTCCAGGCGGAGCAGCAGGTGCGCGCCGTACGCGGTCACCGCGACGCTCACCGCGACCCCCACGGTGGCCAGCAGCGTGGCGTGCGGCAGGACCGGGCGGACCTGCCCCCAGTCGGTGCCCAGCCCGCCCTCCACGAGGATGACGACCAGGGCGGCGATGCCGAGCACCTGAGCCAGCCGGGCGTCGTCGAACCGGACGCCCAAGGCGTCCTCCCCGAGCAGCACCCCGATGCCCAGATAGGCCAGCAGGCTGGGCAGGCCAACGCGGGCGGCCAGCCGGACCGCCACGATGCCGACCAGGAGCACGGCAGCCCCGAGCAGCAGCGCCACGTCGAGCTGCTCGCGGGTCACGGCACCTCCGTCGGGCCCGGCGGGAGGCCAGGGTAGGGCCGGGAACGCCTCGGCGGTACGCCGGGAGCCTCGCGCGGGGGAGGTACCCTGCGCGCATGGGCGAGGGACACGAGGGCGGGCTGCGGCGGCTGCTGCACCGGCTGGCCTCCAGCGAGAGCGAGCTGGAGGCCGCGGAGCTGCAAGAAGAGACCCGGGAGGAGGGCGGCACCCTGGTGTCGGTGTGCGCGGACCGCCAGCGGACCGCGGTGGTCGGCACGCTGCGCGCCGTCACCCTGCGGCCCCGGGGCGGGGTACCGGCGCTGGAGGCGGAGCTCTACGACGGGTCGGCGACGCTGGACCTGGTGTGGCTCGGCCGCCGGCAGATCCCGGGGATCGAGCCGGGGCGCCGGCTGCGCGCCGAGGGCCTGGTCCAGGTGCACGACGACCGCCGGGTGATGTTCAACCCCCGCTACGACCTCAAGCCGGTGAGCGGGTGAGCCAGCCGGCCCGGCGCGGGGACCGCCCGGTCCTCGACCAGGGGGACGCCCGGGCCCTGATCTCGGCGCTCGGCGGGTTCCGCGGCCTGACCGACTCCGGGCTGCCCGGGGTGGTGTTCGGCTTCAGCTACCTGTTCTGGGGGCTCAGCCCGGCGCTGCGGGCTGCCCTGGCCGTCGGGGCCCTGCTGCTGGTGGTGCGGCTGGTGCGGCGGCAGACCGTGCAGTACGCGGCCACCGGCTTCCTGCTCCTGGGCGTCGCCGCCCTGCTGGCCCGGCAGACCGGCAACGCCGCGGACTTCTACCTCCCCGGGTTCTTCACCACCGGGGGGCTGGCCGTCGTCTTCGCGGTGTCCGTGCTGGCCCGGTACCCGGCCGTGGGGCTGGTCCTTGGGCCGCTGCTGGGGGAGGACCTGGCCTGGCGGCACGACCCGCCCCGGCTGCGTGCGTACACGATGGCCACCTGGGTCTGGGTGGGTGGCTTCCTGTTCAAGATCGTCGCGCAGCTGCCGCTGTACCTCGCCGGCCTGGTCACCGCGCTGGGGGCGGTGCGGTTCGCCATGGGCTGGCCGGTGGCGCTGCTCGCCGGCTGGGTCACCTGGGCGATCGTCCGGCGCGTCCCGGTGACCCGCCCCGCCGGCCGCGCCGGGGCGGACCCGGCCGACACCGGCCCCGCCGAACCCGGGCCGGTCAGGGCCGACGGTGGGGGGACAGCAGCTCCTCGAGCTCCTGCTCCTCCGCCGCCGCGGTGACGAAGAGCAGCTCGTCGCCGGCCTCCAGCGGGTCGTCCGCGCTCGGAACGATCGGGCGACCCTCCCGGATGATCGTTACCAGGGCCGTCTCGGGGGGCCAGGTGACGTCGGCCACCCGGTGACCCACGATCGGGGAGGTGGGCGGCAGGGTCAGCTCCACGAGGTTCGCCTCGCCCTGCCGGAAGGTCAGCAGCCGGACCAGGTCACCGACGCTGACCGCCTCCTCGACCAGCGCGGTCATCAGCCGCGGGGTGGAGACGGCGACGTCCACCCCCCAGGCCTCGTTGAACATCCACTCGTTCTTCGGGTGGTTGACCCGGGCGACCGTGCGGGGCACGCCGTACTCGGTCTTCGCCAGCAGCGACACGACCAGGTTGACCTTGTCGTCGCCGGTGGCGGCCACCACCACCTGGCAGCGCGCGAGGCCGGCCTCCTCCAGCGAGCTGATCTCGCAGGCGTCGGCCAGCAGCCACTCGGCCTCGGGGACGCTGTCCGGGTGCACGGCCCGCGGGTCCCGGTCGACGAGCAGCACCTCGTGGCCGTTCTGCAGCAGCTCCCGGGCGATGGAGCGCCCCACGTTCCCCGCGCCCGCGATGGCCACCCTCATGCCTGGACCCCCGGTCCCTCGGCGAGGACCCGTTCGACGTGGGCCACGTCCTCCTCGCGCATCAGCACGTGGACCAGGTCCCCGTCCTGCACTACCAGGTCGGGCTCCGGGAGCCGCCCGGCGCCGAGCCGGGTTACGAACGCCACCCGGGCGCCGCTGGCCTCCTCCAGCCGGGTCACCCGCTCCCCGACCCATCCGGTGCCGACGTGCACCTCGGCCAGCCGGATGGTGCCGGAGGGGTCCCGCCACTCCGGCTCGGACCCCTCCGGCAGCAGGCGGCGCAGCATCCGGTCGGTGGTCCAGCTCACCGTGGCCACGGTGGGGATGCCGAGCCGCTGGTAGACCTCGGCCCGGCGTGGGTCGTAGATGCGGGCCACCACATGGTCCACGCCGAAGGTCTCCCGGGCGACCCTGGCGGAGAGGATGTTGGAGTTGTCGCCGCTGGACACCGCGGCGAAGGCGCCGGCTCCTTCGATGCCGGCCTCGACCAGCGTGTCCCGGTCGAAGCCCACGCCCTGGACCCGGCGACCGGCGAAGTCGGGGCCGAGCCGGCGGAAGGCCTCGCTGTTCTGGTCGATGATCGCGACCGAGTGCCCCTTGGCCTCCAGGGAGTGGGCGAGGGTCGAGCCGACCCGTCCGCAACCCATGATCACGATGTGCACGTGGCGTCCCTCCGGCGGTCCGGTGCTTGGGGAGGCTACACGCCGGCCCGCCGCCGTGCCGCTAGCGCCTCCCGACCTCGACGGGACGAGGTGGGCGGGGACGGCCACGACGACGACCAGGAACCGGATCGTTGGCGCGGTCGGGCCACCAGGCCGGGCGGGTACCGCCTAGCATCGGGCGCGTGCCCCGCCTGGCGAACGTGGTCAAGCGCCTGCTCGTCGGGCGTGCCATGCGCAGCGAGCGGCTGCACGAAACGCTCCTGCCCAAGCGCATCGCGTTGCCCGTGTTCGCCAGCGACGCGATGTCCTCGGTCGCCTACGCCACCCAGGAGATCCTGCTCGTCCTCGCCCTCGCCGGCACCGCCTACCTGTACCTGACCTGGTACGCCGCCCTCGCGGTCACGCTGGTCATGGTCACCGTGGTCGCGGCGTACCGGCAGAACGTGCACGCCTACCCCAGCGGCGGGGGCGACTACGAGGTCGCCAACACCAACCTAGGCTCCCGCTTCGGCCTGGTCGTGGCCGCCGCGCTGCTGGTCGACTACGTGCTCACCGTGGCCGTGTCCACCTCCGCCGGGGTGGACAACCTCGCCTCCACCCCGATGTTCTCCTGGATGGCCGACCACAAGGTGGCCAGCACCCTCGTCATCGTCGCGATCATCGTGGTGCTGAACCTGCGCGGGGTCCGCGAGTCCGGGACCGCCTTCGCCATCCCCACCTACGCGTTCATGGTCGGCATCCTCGGCATGGTCGGCTGGGGGACCTACCGCTACCTCTCCGGGGACCCGCTGCGCGCCGAGTCGGCCGGGTACGGCCTGGCGCCCGAGGCCGGGTACGCCTCCCTGGGCACCGCGGGCCTGCTCTTCCTGGGCCTGCGCGCGTTCGCCTCCGGCTGCACGGCCCTGACCGGGGTCGAGGCGATCAGCAACGGAGTGCCGGCGTTCCGCAGGCCCAAGTCCGCCAACGCCGCGGCCACCCTGGCCCTGATGGGCGGCATCGCGGTGACGATGTTCCTCGGGGTCACCTTCCTGGCCGTGAAGACGGGGGTGCGGGTCGCCGAGGACCCGAGCCAGCTGCAGGGGTTCACCGGTGACCACCAGAACACTGTCATCGCACAGATCGGCGCCACCGTCTTCGGCGGCGAGGGCAACCCGCTCTTCTACTACGTGCAGTTGGTCACGGCGCTCATCCTGGTGCTTGCGGCGAACACCGCCTTCAACGGCTTCCCTGTCCTGGCCTCGGTGCTTGCCCAGGACCGCTACATGCCCCGCCAGATGCACACCCGCGGGGACCGGCTGGTCTACAGCAACGGGATCGTGCTGCTGGCCGGCTTCGCCGGCCTGCTCATCTGGGCTTTCGACGCGAACCCCTCCCGGCTGATCCAGCTCTACATCGTCGGGGTCTTCGTCTCGTTCACGGTCAGCCAGGCCGGGATGACCCGGCACTGGAACCGTCTCCTCCGCAGCGTCGCCGACCCGGCGGAGCGGGCCCGCATCCACCGCCGCCGACTGGTCAGCATCTTCGCCTTCGGTACGACGGGGACGGTGCTCGTCGTGGTCCTGGTCACGAAGTTCACCCACGGCGCGTGGATCGCGCTGGCCGCCATGTCCGTGCTGTGGTTCCTCATGCAGGCCGTCCGGCGGCACTACGAGTCGGTGGCCCGCGAGCTGGCGGTGGGGGAGGGCGACCCGGAGACGGTGCTGCCCTCCCGGGTGCACGCCATCGTCCTCGTCTCCAAGATCCACAAGCCGACGCTGCGGGCCCTGGCGTACGCCCGGGCGACCCGACCCTCCGTGCTCGAGGCGGTGACCGTCAACGTCGACCCGGCCGACACCCGGGCGTTGCAGGCCGAGTGGGAGCGGCGCGGCATCCCGGTGCCGTTGAAGGCGCTCGACTCACCCTTCCGGGAGGTCACCCGGCCGATCGTCGAGTACGTGCGTGGCGTGCGGCGGGCCAGCCCCCGCGACGTGGTCACCGTGTTCATCCCCGAGTACGTCGTCGGGCACTGGTGGGAGCACCTGCTGCACAACCAGAGCGCGCTGCGGCTGAAGGGCCGGCTGCTGTTCACCCCGGGCGTGATGGTCACCAGTGTGCCGTGGCAGATGGCCTCCTCCGAGCTCGCCGCGGCCCGGCCCGAGCGTCCCGCCCCAGGGGACGTCCGGCGCGGGGGGCCGCTGCCCCGTCCCGAGGAGGAGGCGCCGGCGGCACCGGCGCGCCGCTGAGCCGGCCGCGGCCGGTCCCTACGATGCCCCGGTGAGCATCCTGCGTCCCAAGCGCCTGGTGGTGGGGCGGCCGCTGAGCAGCCGCAGCCTGTCCGAGCAGCTGCTGCCCAAGCGGCTGGCCCTGCCGGTCTTCTGCAGTGACCCGATCTCCTCGGTGGCCTACGCCACGGAGCAGATCGTCGTGGTGCTGGGCCTGGGGGGGCTGGCGCTGCTGCATCTGAGCCTGCCCATCGCGGTCGCGATCGCCCTGCTCCTCGTGGTCGTGGTCGCCTCCTACCGGCAGACGTGCTATGCCTACCCCAACGGAGGGGGGGCCTACGTCGTCAGCAAGGACAACCTGGGCCGTACCCCGGCCCTGGTGGCCGCCAGCGCCCTGCTGGTCGACTACATCCTCACCGTGGCCGTGTCCGTCGTCGCCGGCGTCGCGGCCATCGTCTCCTACTTCCCGTTTCTGAGCCGGAACGCGGTCGCGCTGTCGCTGGGCTTCGTGGTCCTGCTCGCGCTGGTGAACCTGCGCGGGGTGAAGGAGTCCGGCAAGGGTTTCGCCGTGCCGACGTACGGCTTCATCGCCGTGGTGTACCTCATGTTCGCCGTGGCCGCCTGGAAGTTCCTCGCGGGGGAGCCGATGCGCGCGGTCAGTGCCCAGTTCGACCTGCGCCCCACGCACGGGGTGGCCGGCCTGGCGCTGGTGCTGCTGGTGCTGCGGGCCTTCGCCTCCGGGTCCACCGCGCTGACGGGGGTGGAGGCCATCAGCAACGGCGTACCTGCTTTCCGCCCGCCGAAGTCGCGCAACGCCGCCACCACGCTGGCCGTCATGGGCGGCCTGGCGGTGTCCATGTTCCTCGGCATCACCGTCCTCGCCGTCGTCACGGGGGTGCGGATGGCGGACCCGAGCGTGCCGGGGGCCCTGGTCGGGGCACCGCCGGGGTACGTCGAGCCGACCGCGCTGGCGCAGATCGGTGAGGCCGTGTTCGGCCGGGGCCCGCTGTTCGCCCTGCTGCAGGCGTTCACCGCCGGGATCCTGATCCTCGCGGCCAACACGGCGTTCAACGGCTTCCCGGTGCTCGCGTCGATCCTGGCCCGGGACAGCTACCTGCCGCGCCAGCTGCACAACCGGGGGGACCGCCTGGTGTTCAGCAACGGCATCATCGCCCTGGCCGGGGTGGCGGGGCTGCTCATCGTGGCCTTCGACGCCAACGTGACCCGGCTGATCCACCTCTACATCATCGGCGTCTTCCTGTCCTTCACCCTCAGCCAGTCGGGCATGGTCCGGCACTGGGCCCGTGAGCTCGCCGACACCACCGACCCTGCGCGGCGGGCCCGGCTGCGCCGGTCCCAGGCGGTCAACGCCACCGGTGCCGTGGTCACCGCGGTGGTGCTGGTCATCGTGCTGGTGACCAAGTTCCTCCAGGGCGCCTGGATCGCCGTGGTCGCCATGGGCGGCCTGTTCCTGTTGATGCAGCGGATTCGTGGCCACTACGAGCGGGTGCGCGAGGAGACGCGGATCACCGAGCGTCCGATGCTGCCGGCGCGCAACCATGCCATCGTGCTGGTCAGCAAGGTGCACATGCCGACCCTGCAGGCGCTGGCCTACGCGAAGGGCACCCGCCCCCACTCCCTGGAGGCGCTGACCGTCCAGGTGGACGCGGAGGAGACCGCAGCGCTGCAGCGGGACTGGGAGGCGTACGGGATCGACGTCCCGTTGCGGGTGCTCGACTCGCCGTTCCGGGAGGTGACCCGGCCGGTGGTCCAGTACGTCCGGGACTACCGGCGGGAGAGTCCCCGCGACGTGGTCACCGTGTTCATCCCCGAGTACGTCGTGGGGCGCTGGTGGGAGCAGCTGCTGCACAACCAGAGCGCGCTGCGCATCAAGGGTCGCCTGCTGTTCACCCCGGGGGTGATGGTGACCAGCGTCCCCTACCAGCTGGCCAGTGCCGGCCGGGTCCACCCGGCGTCCCCGCCCTCCTTGCTGCTCAGCGCCATGCGGGCGGCGGAGGAGGAGAGCCCGGTCGAGCGCTGACCCGACCGTCGGCGCGCCGCTGGCGCACCCGTCACGTGCAAGGTATCTTGACATCAAGAGAAATACGAGCGTGCCGGGTGCCGTGCCCGGCCCCGGGTGGGCGAGGATGGCCCTGGGCCGGGACGCGGTGGGGTGCCGCGAAGGAGGAGGCTGGTGGGCATGGACGGCGTGGACAGCTTTGGCAGCAGGAGCAGCCTGCAGGTCGGTGACGAGCGGTACGAGATCTTCCGGCTGGACGCGGTTCCCGGCGCGGACCGCCTCCCGTACAGCCTGAAGGTGCTGCTGGAGAACCTGCTGCGGACCGAGGACGGCACGAACGTCACCGCGGAGGACGTCCGGGCACTCGCCGGCTGGGACCCCGCCGCCGAGCCCGCCACCGAGATCCAGTTCAGCCCGGCCCGGGTGCTCATGCAGGACTTCACCGGGGTTCCCGCAGTGGTGGACCTGGCCGCCATGCGCGAGGCGATGCGGACGCTGGGGGGGAACCCGGCCCGGATCAACCCGCTGGTCCCGGCCGAGCTGGTGATCGACCACTCGGTCATCGCGGACGTCTTCGGCGCGCCTGACGCGTTCGCCCGCAACGTCGACCTCGAGTACCAGCGCAACCGGGAGCGTTACCAGTTCCTCCGCTGGGGCCAGACCGCCTTCGCGCAGCTCTCCGTCGTGCCCCCCGGCACCGGCATCGTTCACCAGGTCAACATCGAGTACCTGGCGCGGGTGGTGTTCACCCGCGACGGGCAGGCCTACCCGGACACCCTGGTGGGCACGGACTCCCACACCACGATGGTCAACGGGCTGGGCGTGCTCGGTTGGGGCGTCGGCGGGATCGAGGCGGAGGCGGCCATGCTCGGCCAGCCGGTGAGCATGCTCATCCCCCGGGTGGTCGGCTTCCGCCTCGCCGGCGAGCTGCCCGAGGGGGCCACCGCCACCGACCTCGTGCTCACCATCACCGAGATGCTGCGCCGCCACGGGGTGGTCGGCAAGCTCGTTGACTTCTTCGGCCCCGGGGTCGCCGCGGTGCCGCTGGCCAACCGGGCCACCATCGGCAACATGAGCCCCGAGTACGGCTCGACGGCGGCCACCTTCCCCATCGACGAGGAGACCCTGCGCTACCTGCGGTTCACCGGGCGCCCCGAGCACCAGGTGGCCTTGGTGGAGGCCTACGCCAAGGAGCAGGGCCTGTGGCACGACCCGCAGGCCACGCCGGCGTACTCCGAGACCCTGGAGCTCGACCTGGGCAGCGTGGTGCCCTCGCTGGCGGGCCCCCGCCGCCCCCAGGACCGGGTGCCCCTCGCCGAGGCCCGGGACTCCTTCCGGGCCCGCCTGGCCGACTTCGTCGCCCCCGATGCGCCGGCCGCCCCCTCCGTGGTGGACGAGGCGTCGGCGGAGTCCTTCCCCGCCAGCGACCCGCCGGCCACTTCCGGCGGGGGCAACGGGTCCCTGGGCGCCCCCCGGCCCAGCGGGGCGGAGGGGGCCGCCGCCACGGGGCGGCCTAGCCGGCCCACCCGGATCCGGCTCGACGGCACCGAGTGTGAGATCGACCATGGCGCGGTCGTCATCGCCGCCATCACCTCGTGCACCAACACCTCCAACCCCTCGGTCATGATCGGGGCCGCCCTGCTCGCGAAGAAGGCGGTCGAGGCCGGGCTGCGCCGCAGGCCCTGGGTGAAGACCACCCTCGCCCCCGGCTCGAAGGTGGTCATGGACTACTACGAGCGCGCCGGGCTCACGCCGTACCTGGAGAAGCTCGGCTTCCACCTGGTCGGCTACGGCTGCACCACCTGCATCGGCAACTCCGGCCCCCTGCTGGAACCGGTGAGCGCCGCGGTCAACGCCGCCGACCTGGCGGTGGTCAGCGTCCTGTCCGGCAACCGGAACTTCGAGGGCCGGATCAACCCCGACGTGAAGATGAACTACCTCGCCTCCCCGCCCCTGGTCGTGGCCTACGCGCTGGCCGGGAGCATGGACGTCGACCTCACCCGCGACCCGCTGGGAACCGACCCCACCGGCCGCCCGGTCTACCTGCGGGACGTGTGGCCGACCAACCAGGAGATCCAGGAGGTCATCGACACCGCGGTGGCCTCGGAGATGTTCACCCGTGACTACGCCGACGTGTTCGCTGGGGACGAGCGCTGGCAGGGCCTGCCCACCCCGGCGGGCGAGGTGTTCGCCTGGGACCCCGGGTCCACCTACGTGCGCCGCCCGCCGTACTTCGACCGGATGCCGGCCGACCCGGCCCCGCTGGTGGACATCCGGGGGGCCCGGGCCCTGGCCGTCCTCGGCGACTCGGTCACCACCGACCACATCTCCCCGGCGGGCTCGATCAAGCCGGACTCGCCGGCCGGTCGCTACCTGCAGGAGCATGGGGTGCCACGGTCGGAGTTCAACTCCTACGGCTCGCGGCGCGGCAACCACGAGGTGATGATCCGCGGCACCTTCGCCAACATCCGGCTGCGCAACCGCCTGGTCCCCGGGGTGGAGGGGGGCGTGACCCGGCACCTGCCGGACGGCGAGCAACTGCCCATCTACGACGCGGCCCAGCGGTACGCCGCGGAGGGCGTCCCCTTGCTGGTGCTGGCCGGCAAGGAGTACGGGTCGGGGTCGTCCCGGGACTGGGCGGCCAAGGGCACCGCGCTGCTCGGCGTCCGCGCCGTGCTGGCCGAGTCCTTCGAGCGGATCCACCGCTCCAACCTGATCGGGATGGGGGTGCTCCCGCTGCAGTTCCGGGAGGGGGAGACCCTGCAGTCACTGGGCCTGACCGGGGAGGAGACCTTCGACGTGCTCGGCGTCGCGGCGATGTCCCACGGGGCGCCGCCGCGGGAGGTGACCGTCAGCGCCGACGGCCGGGAGTTCCAGGCCCGGGTGCGCATCGACACCCCCGGGGAGGCGGCCTACTACCGCCACGGCGGCATCATGCCGTACGTGCTGCGGGCCCTGCGCGACCGGGGCTGACCCGGGCGGTGGCACCGTACGGCCCCCCCGACCGGCCGGGGCACGGTCCGGCGGGGTGGCCGGCCGGGGTGCGCCCGCCCGGCGCCCCGGACTGGGAGCGCAGCGCGGTGGGCTGGCTGTTCGACCTGTGCCCACCGGACTACCGCCAGCACGAGGTGCTGCGCCGGTACCCGGTCGTGCTGGCCTGGGTCGCCAGTCGCCACGTGGCCGCCGGCGTGGCGGCCGCCCGGGACGCCCTGGCCGACGTACGGCGCGAGCTGGCGGGGGCGGTCCCACCCGAGGCGGTGGCCGGGGCGCTGGCGGCGCTGGAGCGGGAGGGGGCCCGGCTGGCCCGGACCGGACGCGAGGTGGCCCTGGTCGCCGCGGCCCTGCGGGGGGACCGGCCGGCCCCACGCCCCTGACCCACCGTGGGGTCGGGCCGGTTACCGGATTGTTACGGGAACACGCCCGGGAAGCGATCCAAAGGTCTGGTGCGGGCCCCCCTCCGGCTAATACGTTGCCTCCCACAACTTTCCTCGTGGCTCGGGCGGGAAGCCGCTCGATCGAGAAGGGATCCGCTCCATGCGTAAGCGGTATATGGCCGTCCTTGCCGGCGGCGCGGTGCTCTCGCTGGGACTGGCCGCCTGTGGGGGCGGCGGCACCAGCGGCACCCCGCGCGCCGGCGCGACCGGGGCCAGCCCCGGCGGCGCCAAGCAGGCCAAGATCGGCGTTATCCTGCCCGACTCCAAGTCGTCGGCGCGCTGGGAGACGGCCGACCGCAAGTACCTCGAGGCGGCATTCAAGGCCGCGGGAGTGCAGTACGACATCCAGAACGCCCAGGGTGACAAGACCCAGTTCCAGACCATCGCCGACCAAATGATCACCAGCGGTGTGAACGTCCTGATGATCGTGAACCTGGACAGCGGGTCGGGCAAGGCCGTGCTGGACAAGGCCAAGGCCCAGGGCGTCGCGACCATCGACTACGACCGGCTCACCCTCGGCGGCAGCGCCAAGTACTACGTGAGCTTCAACAACGTCAAGGTCGGCGAGCTGCAGGGCCAGGGGCTGGTGCAGTGCCTGACCCAGAAGGGGTACCAGAAGCCGGTCGTCGCCGAGCTCAACGGCTCCCCGACGGACAACAACGCAACGCTGTTCAAGCAGGGCTACGACTCGGTGCTCAAGCCCAAGTACGACAGCGGCGAGTACATCAAGGGGCCGGACCAGTCGGTGCCGAACTGGGACAACCAGCAGGCGGGCACCATCTTCGAGCAGATGCTGACCCAGAACCCGAACATCAAGGGCGTTCTCGCGGCGAACGACGGGCTGGGCAACGCGGCCATCGCGATCCTGAAGAAGAACAACCTCAACGGCCAGGTCCCGGTGACCGGGCAGGACGCGACGGTGCAGGGCCTGCAGAACATCCTGGCCGGCGACCAGTGCATGACCGTCTACAAGGCCATCAAGAAGGAGGCCGACGCGGCGGCGAGCCTGGCCATCGACCTGGCCAAGGGCCAGCAGGGCAAGACCACCGACACGGTCAACGACCCGGTGGGCAAGCGGGAGGTGCCCAGCGTCCTGCTGACCCCGCAGGCCATCTTCTTCAACAACGTCAAGGACGTCGTGGCCGACGGGTTCGTCACCAAGGCCGAGCTGTGCACCGCACAGTACGCGGCGAAATGCCAGGAGGCGGGCATCCAGTAGCACTCCGCCCGCCGTGGTCCGCCCCGGTGCCGCCGCGCCCTGCGTAGCGGCACCGGGGCCTCCCCCTCAGGAGGCTCCGCCTGTGACCGAAACCCCCGTCCTCGAGCTTCGCGGCATAGACAAGAGCTTCGGCGCCGTCCGTGTCCTGCAGGACGTGCACTTCGCGGCGTACGCCGGTCAGGTGACCGCGCTGGTCGGTGACAACGGCGCCGGCAAGTCCACGCTCATCAAGTGCATCGGCGGCATCCATCCCATCGACGCGGGGGAGTACCTCTTCGAAGGGCGCCCGGTCACCGTCCACGGGCCGCGTGACGCGTCCTCCCTGGGCATCGAGATCGTGTACCAGGACCTGGCGCTGTGCGACAACCTCGACATCGTGCAGAACATGTTCCTGGGCCGGGAACGCAAGTCCGGGCTGGTGCTCGACGAGGCGAACATGGAGCAGAAGGCCACCGAGACCCTCGCCGGCCTGTCCGTGCGCACCGTCCGCTCGGTGCGCCAGCACGTGGCCAGCCTCTCCGGTGGCCAGCGCCAGACGGTGGCGATCGCCAAGGCCGTGCTGTGGAACAGCAAGGTGGTCATCCTCGACGAGCCGACCGCGGCCCTCGGCGTCCAGCAGACCCGACAGGTGCTCGACCTGGTGCGCCGGCTGGCCGAGCAGGGCCTGGCGGTCGTCCTCATCTCGCACAACCTCAACGACGTCGCCGAAGTGGCCGACCGGATCGTCGCCCTCTACCTGGGCCGGGTCGCCGCCGAGGTCTCGGCCCGGGACGTCACCCACGCGCAGGTCGTCGAGCTCATCACCACCGGTCGGACCGCCGGGATTGAGCCGGCGCCGACGCTGGCCGCCTCGAACGGAGTGGACGTATGACCAGCTCTGCGGTGCGGACCGAGGACGCCGGTGCCCCTGGTGGGGCCGGGGCGCCCGGGACCGGTGTCGGGAGCTACGTCAGGGACTACCTGGACCGGGTACGGGGCGGCGACGTGGGCGCGCTGCCCGCGGTGCTCGGCCTGCTGGTCCTGGTCGTCGTGTTCACCGCCATGCGCCCGGTGTTCCTCACCGCCGGCAACTTCGCCAACCTGCTCACGCAGGGCGCGGCGGTCACCGTCATCGCCATGGGTCTGGTCTTCGTGCTGCTGCTCGGCGAGATCGACCTGTCGGCCGGCTTCACCAGCGGCGTCTGCGCGGCAGTCATGGCCGTGCTGCTGGCGGACTTCGGCCAACCCTGGTGGGTCGCCGTTCTCGGCGCGCTGGCGACCGGCGCGGTCATCGGCACCGTGCTGGGCAGCCTGGTGGCCCGGATCGGCATCCCGTCCTTCGTGGTCACCCTGGCCGGCTTCCTCGCCTTCCAAGGCGTCGTCCTGATCATCATCGGGTCGGGTGGCAACGTGTCCATCCAGGACACCGTCATCAACGCCATCGCCAACAAGACGGTCCCCCCGTGGGCTGGCTGGCTGATGTGGGTGGTCGGGCTCGCGGGGTACGCCGCGGTCGTCCTCGGTACGGCGGCGCGCCGCCGGGCCCGCGGCCTCGTCGCGCCGCCGATGCCCGTGGTGCTGAGCCGCCTGGCCGCCCTCGCCGTCGTGACCGGGTTCGGGGTGTACGTCCTCAACCTCGAGCGCAGCCGCAACCCGCTGGTGGTGTCCCTCCGCGGCATGCCGGTCGTCGTACCCATCATCCTCGTGCTGCTCGTGCTGCTCACCTTCGTCCTGAACCGCACCGCCTACGGCCGGCACGTGTACGCGGTCGGGGGCAACGCGGAGGCGGCGCGGCGGGCCGGCATCCCCGTGGCGCGGATCCGCACGTCGGTGTTCGTCATCGGGTCGTCCATGGCCGCGGTGGGCGGCATCATCGCGGCCTCCCGGGCCACGTCGGTCGACCCCAACGCGGGTGGCAGCAACACCCTGCTGTACGCCGTCGGCGCCGCCGTCATCGGGGGCACCAGCCTCTTCGGTGGCCGGGGACGAGTTCGCGACGCCATCCTCGGTGGCGCAGTGATCGCTGTCATCGACAACGGGATGGGGCTGCTCGGCTACTCGGCGGGGGTGAAGTTCATCGTCACCGGCCTGGTGCTCCTCGTGGCTGCCGGCGTCGACGCCCTGTCCAGGAAGCGGGCCGCGGCTACCGGTCGGGTGTGACCGGGCCGAGGGAGAGGTCGATGGTCGCCCGTTCCGGTGCGACGCAGGAGGAGGTTCGCCGGCACAACCTGGCCGCGCTGCTCGGCTACGTGCACCTACGGGGCCCGACGACGCGGGCCGCCCTCACGGTCGCGATGGGGCTCAACCGCAGCACCATCGGGGCGCTGACCGCCGAGCTGGTCGGCGCCGGGCTGGTTCGCGAGGAGCCGCCGCCGCGCCGGGCCGGGGCCGGGCGGCCCTCCCTGGTGGTGGTGCCGGAAGGCGAGCGCGTCTACGTGCTCGCCGTCGACCTCGGGGTGGAGCATCTGGTCGTCGCCCGGGTCGGGCTCGGCGGCCGTGTGCTGGACCGTCGGGAGCTGGCCTACCGCCGCGGTGCCCAGGACGTGGGCGACGTGGCGGCGACGATCGCCCGGCTCGCCGAGGAGCTGCGCGCTGGGGCCTGCCCTGGGGCGACCTGCCTGGGCGTGGGGGCGTCGGTGCCCGGCGTGGTCCGTCGCCGGGACGGGCTGGTCCGCTTCGCCCCCAACCTGGGCTGGGTCGACGTCCCGTTCGGCGCCGCCCTGGCGGCCCGGCTCGACCTGCCGGTGGCGGTGCGCAACGACGCGGACCTGGGAGCGCTCGCCGAGCACTCCCGGGGGGCCGCCGTGGGCTACGACGATGTGGTCTACCTGGCGGGGGAGGTCGGCGTCGGCGGCGGCATCATCGTCGGCGGCCGCCCCCTGCGTGGCCTCGGCGGCTACGCGGGGGAGGTCGGTCACCTCCTGGTGAACCCCGCGGGCCGGCCGTGCCGCTGCGGTGGGCGGGGCTGCTGGGAGACGGAGGTGGGCGAGGACGCCCTGCTGCTGCCGGCCGGCCGGTCGCCGGGCGCCGGGCTCGACGTGGCCCGCGAGGTGCTGGCCGCCGCGGGGGCGGGCGACCAGCGGGCCGCCGCCGCCGTCGCCTCGGTGGCGCACTGGCTGGGCACCGGCATCGGAGTGATCGTCAACCTGTTCAACCCGGCCGTGGTCGTCCTCGGCGGGCTGCTCGCCGGGGTCTTCGCCGTCGCGGAGGCGACCGTCCGCGCGGCGGTCTCCCACACCGCGCTGCACGCTCCGGGAGACCAGGTGCGGCTGGTGCTGCCAGCGCTGGGCCCGGACTCCAGCCTGCTCGGGGCGGCCGAGCTGGCCTTCGGCCCCCTGCTCGGCGACCCCACCGCGGCGTTGCGCCCGCTGCTGCCGCCGGGGGCCTCGACGCCGTCGCCGCCGGCAGGCGGACTCGGGGCAGCGGCCAGCACGTAGACTCGGCCGGATGCCGGGTCGCTGGCCGGCGTACCGCGGAGGAGGTGCCTGTGGGGCTGCTGGAGACGATCGAGGCGCCGGCCGACCTCCACCGGCTCGACCCGGTGCAGCTGCGCCGACTCGCCGCGGAGATCCGGGAGTTCCTCGTCGCCAGCGTCGCCCGCACCGGTGGCCACCTCGGTCCCAACCTCGGCATGGTCGAGATCACCCTGGCGCTGCACCGGGTCTTTGAGTCCCCCCGGGACCGGATCCTGTTCGACACCGGGCACCAGGCGTACGTCCACAAGATCGTCACAGGCCGGCGGGAGGGGTTCGCCCGGCTGCGCCAGCGCGGCGGACTGTCCGGCTACCCCGCCCGGGCGGAGTCCGAGCACGACTGGATCGAGAACTCGCACGCGTCCACCGCCCTGTCCTACGCCGACGGGCTGGCCAAGGCGTGGCAGCTACAGGGTCTGCTTGGGTCGCAGCACGTGGTCGCGGTCGTCGGCGACGGGGCGCTCACCGGCGGCATGGCCTGGGAGGCGCTGAACAACATCGCCGCCGCCAAGGACCGCCCAGTGATCATCGTCGTGAACGACAACGAGCGGTCGTACGCGCCGACCATCGGGGGACTGGCCAGCCACCTGGCGACGTTGCGCACTACCCGCGGCTACGAGCGGTTCCTGGAGTGGGGACGACAGTTCCTGGGTCGCACCCCTGTGGTGGGTGGCCCCCTCTACGAGACCCTGCATGGGGTCAAGAAGGGGCTGAAGGACATCGTCGCGCCACAGGGACTCTTCGAGGACCTCGGCCTGAAGTACGTCGGCCCGGTCGACGGGCACGACGTCCTCGCGGTGGAGTCGGCCTTGCGCCGGGCCCGTGGCTTCGGCGGCCCGGTCATCGTGCACTGCCTGACCGAGAAGGGGCACGGGTACGCGCCAGCCACCGCGGACGCCGTCGACCGGCTGCACGCGGTGGGCGTGATCGACCCGGAGACGGGGCGACCCCTGGCCCACGGCGACCGGTCCTGGACCAGCGTGTTCGCCGCCGAGATGGTCGCCGTAGGGGCCGAGCGGGCCGACGTCGTCGCCATCACCGCCGCGATGTTGCAGCCGGTCGGCCTGGACGCGTTCGCTCGGGCCTACCCCGCGCGAGTCTTCGACGTCGGCATCGCCGAGCAGCACGCGGTGACCTCCGCCGCGGGGCTGGCGATGGGCGGGCTGCACCCGGTGGTCGCGGTCTACGCCACGTTCCTCAACCGGGCGTTCGACCAGGTGTTGATGGACGTGGCACTGCACCG
This sequence comes from Actinomycetota bacterium, assembly GCA_049323135.1. GTDB lineage: Bacteria > Actinomycetota > Actinomycetes > JBMOMH01 > JBMOMH01 > JBMOMH01. Next base: position 26,783 of record JBMOMH010000315.1, on the reverse strand, counting down.
GTGCGGCGTCACCTTCGTCCTCGACCGGGCGGGGGTGACCGGGGAGGACGGCCCCAGCCACAACGGCATGTGGGACCTGGCCGTCCTGCAGGTGGTGCCGGGGCTGCGGCTGGCCGCCCCCCGGGACGGCGCCGAGTTGCGCCGTCAGCTTCGGGAGGCCCTGGACGTCACCGACGCACCGACGGTCGTCCGGTTCCCCAAGGGCGCGGTCGGGCCCGACGTACCCGCCCTGGGGCAGGTCGGTGGCATGGATGTGCTGGCCCGGACGGGGGAGGAGGACGTGCTCGTCCTCTGCGTCGGGGCGCTGGCGCCGCTGGGGCTGGAGGTGGCCGAGCGGGTGGTGGCCCAGGGGGTCGGCGTCACCGTCGTGGACCCGCGCTGGGTCAAGCCGCTGGACCCTGCGCTGCCGACCGTGGCGGCACGGCACCGCCTCGTGGTGACCCTGGAGGACGGCGTCCGGGCCGGCGGGGTGGGCGCCGCGGTGGCGCAGGCGCTGCGGGACGCGCACGTACCCACCCCGGTCTGCGACGTGGGCATCCCCGTCCGGTTTCTTGACCACGGCCGACGCGCCGAGGTGCTGGTCGAGTGCGGGCTGTCCGCGCCGGAGGTGGCCCGCGAGGTCATCGCCCGGGTCGCTCGCCTGGATGCCGAGCCCGCCGACGCCCTCGACCCCCTCACCTAGCCCGCTGCGGCGCCCAGGGGTCGACGACGGCCGGGTCCCGCAGGGCGAGGTCGGCGGGGCGGCCCCCGGCGGGCGCCAGCACCACCTCGGCGGCGGTGACCAGCACCGGGCGGGGAAATCCGCGCTCACCGTTCGCCGTGGCCGCCGCGGCGCCCCCGGCGAACGCGGGGTCGATGTGCGACGGGTCGGTCCAGCCCCGGGTACGCATCGGCACGGCGACCGCCCGCATCCCATCGCGCGCCAGCTCCGCCCGGAGCACCGCCGACCCCAGCAGGGTGACCACGTCGCAGTCCCCGACCGGGCGCAGCAGCCCCCCGCGGCGACGGCGCAGACCCTCCGCCGCGATCGCCCCCATCTCCTCCAGGTGGTCCCGGCACTCGGGCCACCAAGGGTCGGCGTCTACCTCGGCGGCCTCGAGCACCCCGGGGGACAGCGGTACCACGCCGGGGCCGAGGCCCGGGTCGAGGGCCAGGCCCAGGCCCAGGTCCAGTGCGCCGCCGAGCACCCGCTCCCTGCACCACTCCCGCCCGGGGTGCTCGGCGTGCCCCACCGGAAGCCCGACCGGCCGCAGCCATCCCACCAGCTCCCCGGGGGCGGCCTGGCTCAACGCGCGCCGCAGCAGTGCCCAGCCGGCCAGCCGGTGGACGCCCTCGGCGCCCTCCGGGTCGGCACCTCGCAGGGCCCGGCGCAGCTCCCAGCCGGCCAGGAAGACCCGCCCGTCCAGGAGCGCCCCGTCCCGCTCCGGCCGCAGGTCCAGCCCGTGCAGCACCGCCACGGCCAGCACGCAGCGGCGCAGCGGGAGCTCGTCCGCGGCCGTCACCGGTGCACGGTAGCGGGGCGGGCCGCCCGGCCGCGTCGCCCGGCCGGGGGACCCGGTGGGGTCGCTCAGTCCGCCGCGGGGAGGCTGGCCACTCCCCGGGGCAGGAAGCGGCGCCCGGTCACCTGCTCCGCGATGCCCGTCCGGTCCAGGTAGGGGGTGATGCCGCCGAGGTGGAACGGCCAGCCGGCGCCGAGGATCAGGCACAGGTCGACGTCCTGTGGCGCGGCCACCACACCGTCGTCGAGCATCAGGCGGATCTCCTCGGCCAGCGCTCGCAGGGCCCGGTCCCGCACCTGCTCCTCGGTCAGCGGGGCGTCCCCCAACTCGAACAGCTCCCGGACCTCCGGGTCCACCTCCGGTCGCCCATCGGTCCACGTGTAGACCCCGGTCTTGCCGGCGGCGACGAGGCGCCGCAGGTTGGGGGACACGGTGAACCGGTCGGGGAACGCCTCGTGCATCGTCTCGGCGACGTGCAGCGCCACCGCGGGTCCGACCAGGGCGAGCAGGACGAACGGGGTCATGGGCAGGCCCAGTGGGGTCAACGCCCGGTCGGCGACCTCCAGCGGCGTACCCTCGTCGACCGCCCGGGTCACCTCGCCGAGGAAGCGGGTCAACAGCCGGTTGACCACGAAGGCCGGGGCGTCCTTGACCAGGACCGCCGACTTCCGCAGCGCTGTGGCCACCGCGAAGGCGGTGGCCAGGGTGGCGTCGTCGGTGCGCTCCGCGCGCACCACCTCCAGCAGCGGCAGGACGGCGACCGGGTTGAAGAAGTGGAACCCCACCACCCGCTCCGGGTGAGCCAGGCCCGCCGCCATCTCGGTGACCGAGAGCGAGGAGGTGTTGGTCGCCAACACCGTGGTCTCCGCCACCACCGCCTCGAGCTCGGCGAGCACCTGCTGCTTGACCTTCATCTCCTCGAAGACAGCCTCGACGACGAAGTCGGCGTCGGCGAAGGCGGCACGGTCCAGCGAGCCGCGGACCAGGGCGGTGAGGCGGTTGGCTCGGTCGCCGCTGAGCCGGCCCCGGTCGCGCAGCTTCCTGATCTCGCCGTGCACGTAGCCCACGCCCCGGTCCAGCCGGTCCTGGTCGACGTCGGTCAGCACGACCGGGACCTCCAGCCGCTGGGCGAACAGCAGGGCCAACTGCCCGGCCATCAGCCCGGCACCCACGATGCCCACCATGGTCACCGGCCGCGCCAGCGCCCGGTCCGGCGCCCCCGCCGGCCGCTTGGCGCGGCGCTGCACCAGGTCGAAGGCGTACAGCCCGCTGCGCAGCTCCTCACTCATCACCAGGTCGGCCAGCGCCTCGTCCTCGGCGGCGAAGCCCTCGTCCCGGGTGCGGGTGCGGGCCCCGGCCACGAGGTCCAGGGCGACGTACGGCGCTGGCGCGGCGCCGTGCAGCTTCGCGTCGGCCACCTCGCGGCCGCGGGTGACCGCCGCGTCCCAGGCCGCCGGGTCCTCCCGGTGGTCCACCCGGTCGACCGTAACCTCGCCGCGCACCACCCGGGCGGCCCACCGCAGCGACTCCTCCAGGAAGTCCGCGGGCTCGAACATCGCGTCGGCCAGCCCGGCGGCGAAGGCGTCCGGGCCCTTGAGCAGGGTGTTGTTGTTCAGCGCGTTCTCCACGATGACCGTGACGGCGCCCCGAGGTCCGACCAGGTGCGGCAGCAGGTAGGTGCCCCCCCACCCGGGGACCAGCCCGAGGAAGCACTCGGACAGGCCCACCGCGGGGGCGCCGGAGGAGATGGTCCGGTACCGGCAGTGCAGGGCCAGCTCGAGGCCGCCGCCGATGGCCAGGCCGTTGACGAAGCAGAACGTGGGCACCTCCAGCTCGCCCAGGCGGCGGAACACGGCGTGCCCGAGACGGGCCACCGCGAGGGCGTCGGCGCGGCTACGCAACAGGCCGATGCCACCCAGGTCGGCGCCCGCCGCCAGGATGAACGGCTTGCCCGTCAGGCACACCGCCGCCAGGTCCCGCCGGGCGGCCACCTGGTCCAAGGCGCGGTCCAGGGCGCGCAGCCCGGCCGGTCCGAACGTGTTCGGCCGGGTGTGGTCCTGCCCGTTGTCCAGGGTCAGCAGCGCCGCGGTCCCCGCGCCGTAGGGCAGGTCCGCCTCGCGGACGTGGACCGCGGTGACGACCTCGTCCGGGAACTCCAGGGTGCTGCTCATGCCCCGCCCTCTCCGTCGTACGCCGGGTTCTCCCAGATCACCGTGCCGCCCATGCCCATCCCCACGCACATGGCCGTCATCCCGTAGCGGACCTCCGGGTGCTCCTCGAACTCCCGGGCCAGCTGGATCATCAGCCGGACCCCCGAGGAGGCCAGCGGGTGGCCGACGGCGATGGCGCCGCCGTACGGGTTAACCCGGGGGTCGTCGTCGGCCAGGCCGAAGTGCTCCAGGAACGCCAGCACCTGCACCGCGAACGCCTCGTTGAGCTCGATCAGCCCGATGTCGGCCATGGTCAGCCCGGCCCGGGTCAGGGCCCGCTCCGTCGAGGGCACCGGGCCGACGCCCATCACCTCCGGCTCGACCCCGGCGAACGCGTACGTCACCAGGCGCATCCGGGCGGGCAGGCCCAGCTCGGCGGCCACCTCCGCGGCCGCGAGCAGACAGCCGGTGGCCCCGTCGTTGAGGCCGGCGGCGTTGCCGGCGGTGACCCGGCCGTGTGGCCGGAACGGGGTCTTCAGCCCGGCCAGCGTCGCTACGGTCGTCCCGGGGCGGGGCGGCTCGTCCCGGGTGGCCAGCCCCCAGCCCTGCTCCCGGCTGCGCACCGCCACCGGCACCAGGTCGGCCTGGATGCGTCCTGCGGCGTAGGCCTTGGCCAGGCGCTCCTGGCTGGCGGCGGCGAAGGCGTCGGCGCGCTCCCGCGTCAGGCCGGGGTAGCGGTCGTGCAGGTTCTCCGCGGTCTGCCCCATGACCAGCGCCGAGGGGTCCACCAGCTTCTCGGCGAGGAAGCGCGGGTTGGGGTCCACCCCTTCGCCCATCGGGTGGTGCCCCATGTGCTCCACCCCGCCGGCGAGGGCGACGTCGTACGCGCCGACCGCGATCCCGGCGGCGACCGAGGTGGCCGCCGTCATGGCGCCGGCGCACATCCGGTCGACGGAGAACCCGGGCACGCTGCGCGGCAGGCCGGCGAGCAGCGCGGCCGACCGGCCGAGGGTCAGCCCTTGGTCGCCGATCTGGGTGGTGGCGGCGATGGCCACCTCGTCGATGCGCTCGGGTGGCAGGTCCGGGTTGCGGCGGAGCAGCTCCCGGATGACCTTGACGACGAGGTCGTCGGCGCGGGTCTCGGCGTACAGGCCGGTGGGGCCGGCCTTGCCGAACGGGGTGCGCACGCCGTCGACGAAGACGACGTCGCGGAGGGGTCGGGACACGGGTGCCTCCGGGTGCGGTCGGGTCGCTGCGGCACATGCTACCCGCCAGTAACCGAAGGGCAACCTCCGCTCCGTCTAGGCTCGACCCCCGTGGCGAGCCCGGCCGTGACCCGCCCGGCCGACCTGCGGCTGATCCTCGGCGTCCAGGCCCTGCGCGCCGCGGGCTACGGCTTCGGCTCGGTGCTGCTGGGTACGTCGCTGGCGGCGGCCGGCCTGTCCGGCGCGCAGGTCGGCCTGGTCTTCGCCGCCATGCTCGCCGGGATGGCGTGGACCACGCTGGCCGTCGGCCTGCTGGCCCGGCGGGCTGTCCACCGACCCCAACGAGTCCGGTCCGCTGACCACCCTGGAGCAGGCGATGCTGGGCGGCGCGCCGGCGGCCCAGCGGGCCCGGGTGTTCGGCCGGTACAACGCCGTGGCGTACACGAACATGGCCCGCTACCTCACCCGGCCGCTGGGTCCCGCCCTGGGTGGGCTGCTCGTCTCCGCCGCCGGGCTGGCCGCGCCGTTCCTTGTCGCCGGCGCGTTGAAGGTCGGCTACGACCTGGTGCTCTGGCGCTGGCTGCGGCACATCCCCCTGGTGGAGGACGGGACCGCGACCTGACCCCGTTCAGGTCCGACGCGGCCCGGCCGATGGAAGACGTGGAGGAAGGGGGACGAGCATGCTGTCCGCCGTGGTCGCCCTACCCCCGGCCAAGCAGGTCCGGGACCAGCTCGGCGAGCTGCTCGGCCGCGAGGTTGCCCTCGGGCCCGGGGCACCGGTGCTGCCCGGGCCCCGGGACCCCGCGCTGGTCGCGGTGTTCGTCGATCCCCGGTTGCGGTTGGCCGGGCTGCTCGCCCTGGATGCCCGGCTGAGCGTGGTCGTTGGCGCCACCCACCTGCTGCTGCCCCCCGCGGTGGGCAGCGAGGCCCTGGCGCACTGGTTCCTGCCGCCGCTGCTGGTGGCGGGTGCCCGCGACGTCGTCGCCGGCCTCGGCGGGCTGTTCGCGGGGGTGGGCGAGCCCCCGCGGCTGCACGCGGTGCACGCGCCGGGTGAGCTGCCCCCCGCGGACGTCTCGGCCTGGCTGCGGGTCCCGGCGCCGCGTCGGGACCTGCGGGTCAGCGTCGCCGGCTATGGCGGCGGCCGGCTCTCGCTGGTCATCCCGCCTCCGGAGGCCGACCTGGCCAGCCGCAGGTAGCCGTCGGCGAACGCCTGCTCCCGGAAGCCGAGCCGGGCCAGCAGCCGGCGGGAAGGCAGGTTGTCGGCCGCCACCTCGGCCACCACCTGCCGGCAGCCCGGCTGGGCGGCCACCCAGCTGACCAGGGCCTGCACCGCCTCGGTGCCGAGACCACGGCCCCGGTACGCCGGGGCCAGGCTGTAGCCGATCTCGGCCACCCCGTCTGGTCCCGGCGCGCCCTTCTGGCCGCATTCGCCGACCACCTCGCCGTCGGGCCCCCCGCTGCGCCGGTCGGGGTCGGCCTGGACCACCCACCAGGTGCCGGTGGGATCCTCCCCGCGGTCCACGGCGGCGGCCAGGGCGAGCAAGGTGAGCTCGTGCGGCCACCCCCGTCCCGGGCGCACGCCGGGGGGCAGCCCGGGCGGCCGGCCGGCGAGCAGGTCCCGCGCGTCGGCCAGGTCCACTGGCAGCAGCCACAGCCGGTCCGTGCGCAGGGCTTGCGGATGCCCGGTCACCCGGCCTCCAGGGCTTGCCGCCGCCGGGTCCGCTCCAGGGCGCCGGACAGCGGGGCCCTGGTGAGCCGGACCTGCCACTCGCGGGCGCCGTGGGCGCGCAGCATCGCGGCCACCGCGTCCTGGCTCGGCGGGTCCGGGGGCCGCCACGCCAGGCGCCGCACCGTGTCGGGAGCGAGCAGGTTCTCCGCGGGCATCTCGTGCTCGTCGGCCAACGCGGCGATGGCGGTGCGGCAGGCGGCGAGCCGCTGGGCGGCAGCCGGATCCCGCTCGGCCCAGCTGCGGGCGGGTGGTGGCCCCTCGGCCGGGGGGCTGAGGTCGGGCAGCTGGTCCTCGGGCAGCGTCATGGCCTGCTCGACGGCGGCGTACCACCCGTCCAGGTGGCGCCGCCCAGCCCGGGTGCGGAACGTGTCCAGCTCGCCGAGCTGGGTCCGGTTCTGGGGGAGGGCCAGGGCCGCCTCAAGCAGGGCGGCGTCCGGCAGCACCCGGCCGGGGGCGAGGTCCCGCCGCCGCGCCTCCGCGTCGCGTTCCTCCCACAGCGCCCGGACCACGGCCAGCTGCCGGGGCCGTCGCAGCCGATGCACCCCCGAGGTACGCCGCCAGGGGTCGCGGCGCGGCGTAGCCGGCGGGGCGACGGCGAGGGCGGCGAACTCCTCCTGGGCCCAGCCCAGCTTGTCGGCGGCAGCGAGCCGTTCGGCGAGGACGTCTCGTAGCTCGACGAGAACCTCGACGTCCAGGGCGGCATAGCGCAGCCAGGCCTCGGGCAGGGGTCTGGTGGACCAGTCCGCAGCGGAGTGCCCCTTCTCCAGGGAAAGGCCGAGCACCGACTCGACCATCGCGCCGAGGCCGACGCGCGGCAAGCCCAGCAGCCGGCCGGCCAGCTCGGTGTCGAACAGCCGGGGCGGGCGCAGCCCGAGCTCGGCCAGGCAGGGGAGGTCCTGGCTGGCGGCGTGCAGCACCCACTCCTCTCCGGCGATGGCCGCGCCGAGAGCGGTCAGGTCCGGGCAGGCGATCGGGTCGACCAGGACGGTCCCGCTGCCGGCTCGGCGCAGCTGGACGAGGTAGGCCCGCTGACCGTAGCGGTAGCCGCTGGCTCGTTCCGCGTCGACGGCGACCGGGCCGGTGCCCTGGGCGAGCCGGGCGACCGCCTGCGCCAACGCGGCGGCGTCCGCGACGACGGGGGGGACGCCCTCCCGGGGATGCAGCAGCGGCACGGGCCGGTCTTCTGCGCCCGCCGCGTCCGTCACGTCACCCACCGTACGACGAGCGGTGCGGTGACGGGTGACGACGCGGCCGCGCCCGGGCCGGCGGGCGCGCTGCGCCTCCTGGGTCGGCGTATCGCTTCCTGGGTGTTCGACGGCCCGGGAAGCGATACGACGATCAGGAAACCTGATCATCGTCGCAGGGCCGGGTGCCCCACGGGTCAGCGGATGACCCCGGCGCGCAGGGCGAGCGCGACCATCGCGGCCCGGTCGCCGGTACCCAGCTTGCGGGCGATGCGGGCCAGGTGGCTCTTCACGGTCAGCGCGGACAGGCCCAGGGCCAGGCCGATCTCCCCGTTGGCGTGGCCGTCGGCAACGAGCTGGAGCACCTCGGCCTCCCGAAGCGAGATCGGGATCGGCCCGGGTTGGGACCCATGGGTGCCGGCCGCGCCGGTGGGCGTTGCGGGGGGCGGGGCGACGACGAAGCCTCGGGCGCCCGCGGCGAGGGCGGCACGCACCGTGTAGGGGTCCCCGGTGGCGGCCAGCAGCAGTCCCCGGGTCTGCCCCCGGGCGCGCAGCTCGGCGAGCAGCGACGGGCCGGTGCCGTCCGGCAGGGCCGCCTCGACGACCGCCAGCTGCGGGGGTGGCAGGCCGCGTATCCGGGCTCGGGCCTCGGCGACCCCAGCGGCCTCGAGGACCTCCCCTGCGCCCAGCGCCCATAGCCGGGCGGCCACCAGGGCCCGCTGCGGCCCGTCCGCGACGACCACGAGGGCGGTGAACCGGTCCGCGGGGGCGGACTGGGCGGGGATGCCGAGGAGCCGTTCCACCGGTACCGTCACCGGCGCCTCCTCCCCTCCCAGGATGGTCCGGCCGCGGCGGCGCCGCGGCCCTGCTGGCCTCATCGGCCGGGGAGGCGAGGGACTTGACCGTCGCGAGACGTCGGGTCGCGCGGGAGCGTCGGCCGGTGGGCGGTCCGGTCAGCGGCCCCGGGCGGTGCGGCGCGCCGGGATGGGCACCACGCCGGCAGGGAGCGGGGGCAACCCCGCCGCGGTACACAGCAGCTGCACCCAGCCCTGCAGGTGGGGGGCCAGGTCCTCACCCAGGGGCGTCCAGGAGGCCCGCACCTCGACCTCGGCGGTGGCGGGTCGGTCGGCCAGGGCGCCGAAGGACTCCGACGCCACCCGGGTCACCGTGCCGCTGACCGCGGTTGCCTCGGCTCCCTGCTGCTCCAGCGCCTCGACGAGCCAGGTCCAGCCGACCCCGGCGAGCAGCGGGTCGGCGGCCAGCTCCGGCTCCAGGTCGGCCCGGACGAAGGTCACCAACCGCAGCGTGCCGTGCCAGGCCTCGTGCCCGCCCGGGTCGTGCAGCAGGACGAGCCGCCCGGTGGCCAGGTCGTCGCCGCCGCCGGGCGCGGCCACCTCGGCGGTGAACGCGACGGCGTACGGCGCGAGCCGCTGCGGCGCGGGGGCCTCCGCGAGGACGACCTCCGGCCGCAGCTCCGCACGGCGCAGGGAGGCGACCGCCCGCAGGAAGGTGTCGGGGGCGTCGGCCCCCTGGTGGGCAGCCATGGGCGAGAGGTTACGGGGCCCGGGCCCGCCGCCCGGGGATCTCGCGCCGACCGGCGCGGCGTGTCCCGTTAGGGTGCGCGGGTGGTCGCCGCGCTCGCCCTGCTGTCCAGCCTGCTGTGGGGCGCAGTGGACTTCCTGGGCGGCACGGTCAGCCGGCGCCTGCCCGCCGTCGCCGTGGTCGGCAGCTCGCAGGCCGTTGGGCTGGTCACCGCGGTGGCGGTCGCCCTGGCTGCCGGGGCCCTCAGCGCGCCCGCGGGCTACCTGCCCTGGGCGGTGCTCGCCGGGCTCGCCGGCGTCAGCGGGCTGGTCGCCTTCTACGCGGCCCTAGCGGTGGGCACGATGGGTGTCGTCTCCCCGATCGCCGCGCTGGGCGTCGTCGTGCCCGTCGCGGTGGCCCTGCTGCGCGGGGAGAGCCCGTCCTTGCCCCAGCTCCTGGGCGCGGCGGTTGCCATCGGCGGGGTGGTCCTCGCCAGCGGGCCGGAACTGTCCGGCCGGGCGGGGGTGCGGCCCCTGCTGTTGGCCGCGGGCAGCGCCGTGGGGTTCGGTGTCGCCCTGCTGGCTATCGCCGAGGGCAGCCGGACCAGCACCCTGATGACCCTGGTGGGCATGCGGGCGACGTCGGTGACCGTGCTCGCCTTGGCCGCCGTACTGGCCCGGACCCTCGGCGGGCTGCGGGCCAGCGACCTGCCCGTCGTGGCCGTGGTCGGCGTGGGGGACCTGACGGCCAACCTGGCGTTCGGGCTGGCGGCCACCAGCGGCCTGGTCAGCGTCGTCGCCGTCCTCGGGTCGCTCTACCCCGTGGTGACGGTGCTGCTCGCCCGGCTGGTGCACGGGGAGCGCCTGGAGGTAGTGCAGCGGGTGGGCGTGTCGGTCGCGCTCGGTGGCGTCGTCCTCATCGCCGCCGCCGGCGGGGCCGGCTGACGGCTCGGCCGGCGGGGCTGGCTGACGGCTCGGCCGGCGGGGCCGGCTGACGGCTCGGCCGGCTCAGGGTTAGGCGACGGAGCGGACGGGCAGCGCGGGAGCCGCTGCGTCGACCACCTCGCCGACCACCCCGCCGACCACCACGGCGGTCCCACAGACGCAGCACGCCAGGTCGGGGCAGTCCGTCCCGTGGCCGTCCGCACACGGCGGTTGCTCGAAGACCCGTGGTTCCTGGCACTCCGGGCACGTCAGTTCCTGCCGTGCGGGGGTGGCCACCAGCAGCGGCACCGTGCTCACCTCGCCTCCCGGGTGGTCCTGCGCAACACGTCGCCTTGACTGTGCCAGCGGGCACCGACAGTTCCTGGCAACCGCCGCGGCGTGTCGCCGGGAATGCCCCGAAACCCCCTTCCTGGCTAGGTGGCGGGCAGCCGTCTCGCGGCGTGGGAGGATCACCGGGTGGGCAGCGACTCGGCGTTCCTCCGCGCCTGTGCCGGCGAGCCGGTGCCCCACACCCCGGTCTGGTTCATGCGCCAGGCCGGTCGCTCCCTGCCCGAGTACCGTGCGCTGCGCCGCGGCGTCCCCATGCTGGAGTCGTGCACCCGGCCTGAGCTCGTCGTCGAGATCACCCTGCAGCCGGTCCGCCGCTACGGGGTGGACGCGGCGATCCTCTACAGCGACATCGTGGTCCCGCTGCGCGCCGTCGGGGTGGACCTGGACATCCGGCCCGGCGTCGGGCCCGTCATCGCCCGCCCGGTGCGTTCCGTGGCCGACCTCGCCCAGCTACGCCCGCTGGCCGCCGAGGACGTCCCCTACGTGACCACGGCGGTCCACCAGCTGGTGGCCGAGCTCGGGCCGACCCCGTTGATCGGCTTCGCCGGGGGCCCCTTCACGCTGGCCTCCTACCTGGTCGAGGGTGGTCCGTCCCGCCACCACGAGCACACCAAGGCGCTGATGTACGGCGCGCCGGCCCTGTGGTCGGCTCTGCTGGACCGGTTGGTGGAGATCGCCACCGCGTTCCTGCGGGTCCAGGTTGCGGCGGGGGCCCGCGCGGTCCAGCTGTTCGACAGCTGGGCTGGGGTGCTTTCCGCCCGGGACTACCGCCAGCACGTCCTGCCGTGGTCGACCCGGGTGTTCGCCGAGCTGGCGGACCTGGGGGTGCCGCGGATCCATTTCGGGGTCGGCACCGGGGAGCTGCTGGGGCTGCTCGGCGAGGCCGGTGCCGACGTGGTGGGGGTGGACTGGCGGGTGCCCCTGGACGAGGCGGCCCGCCGGGTCGGGTCGGGTCGTGCCCTGCAGGGCAACCTTGACCCGGCGGTGCTCTTCGCCCCGTGGGGGGCGGTGGCCGCGGCCACCCGGCGGGTCCTGGCCGAGGGCCGGGCCGCCGCCGGGCACGTGTTCAACCTCGGCCACGGGGTGCTGCCCGATACCGACCCCGACGTGCTCGCCCGCGTGGTGGACCTGGTGCACCTGGAGTCCGACCGTCGGGGGCTTTCCTGACCCCTGTCCGCGGGATCAGGGGACTGGCGGCGCGGTGGGGGCCCGATGTCCTCGCCGGCGCCGTCCCCGCCACCACGGGACGGCCAGCAGGCCGCCGAGCAGCGCGAAGGGGAGCACGGCGCCGGTGACGGTGAGCCCGAACCGGGTGAGCTCGAGCAGGGCCGTCCACCCCGCCTGCAGCCCGGGCAGGAAGCCCCGGACCGAGGGCGGGGGAGGCAGGTCGGCCCGGGGGCCGAGCAGGGTCACGGTCAGGCGGGCCAGGTCCGTCTGGTCGGCCAGCGCCTTCTGCCGGGCCAGCAGCGCCTCCAGGTCGGCCTCGCGGCGGGACAGCTCGGACTCGAGGGACACGATGTCGGCGATGCTCGTGGCCTTGGCCAGCAGCTCGCGCACCCGGGCCACGCTGCGCCGCTGCGTCTCCACCCGACTCGCCACGTCTACGACTTGGGCGGTGACGTCGGTCTGGCTGCGGGCCACCTGTACCTGCGTGCCTAGCCCACCCAGCGCGCGCAGCACGTCGTCGAAGCGGTCGGTGGGTACCCGTACCGTGATCGTCAGGCGGGCCCGGTCGGTGCCCAGCCCCTCCGACCGCTCGTCGGCGACGTACCCGCCGGCGGAGCGCGCCACGTCGTCTGCCCGGCGGGCGGCGCCCGGCAGGTCGCCGACCCGCAGGACGAGGTCGGCGGTTCGGATGACCGCCCGCTCGGTAGGCACCACCCGGCTCAGGTCGCTGGCGCTCGGTCCCTTGCCGGCATCCCTACCAGGGGGCGCCCCGGCTTCCGGCACGCTGGCAGCCCCCCCGGCTGTGCCCGCCGCCGGGCCAGCCGGGGGGGCTGGGGCGGGTGGGGCCGCATTCCGCTGGCTGCTGCTGGCCGGGCCGCTGCCGCCACCACAGCCGGCCAGGGCGGTGGCGAGGAGGGCGCCGCTGACCACCGCGGCCAGGGCGCGGCGCCGGGTGGCGGGGGGCCGCGGGAGCTCCCCCGGACGGGTTGGGGCGAGTACGGCGACCGTCATGTCCCCTCCTGCACAGGGTCGGGCCGGCGGCCCGGACTGGGCGTGGGACGCGGGCCGTCTGTCGGTCGGTTCCCGCCCCGCGGTCACGGTGTGGTCACGTTCTGGCAGGGTGGGGCGGTGAGACCCGTCCACGGCCTGCCCACGGTGACCGCCAGCGACCGGGTCCGGCACGTCGTCGTGGTCGGCGGGGGCATCGCCGGCCTGGCGGCGGCCTACCACCTGCGCCGTACCGCAGGGGACCGGCTGCGGATTACCGTCCTGGAGGCGGCCGCCGAGGTGGGGGGCAAGCTGCGGCTGGGTCACCTCGCCGGCGTCCCGGTCGACGTCGGTGCGGAGGCGTTGCTGGCCCGCCGTCCCGAGGGTGTCGAGCTGGCCCGGGCCGTGGGGCTGGCCGACCGGCTGGAGCCGGCGGTCACCGCGGCGGCCGGCGTGTGGACGCGGGGGCGGCTCCGCCCGCTGCCCGCCGGGCACGTGATGGGCGTGCCCACCGACCTGCGGGCGCTCGCCGCCAGCGGGCTGCTCTCCCTGCGCGGGCTGGCCCGGGTTCCCTGGGACCTGGTGCAGCCCGCCCGGGCGGTGACCGCCGACGTTTCGGTGGCCCGCTACCTCGCTGCCCGGGTTGGGCGGGAGGTGGTCGACCGGCTGGTCGAGCCGCTGCTTGGCGGCGTGTACGCCGGTCGGGCCGACCTGCTCTCGCTGCAGGCAACACTGCCGAGCGTGGCCGCCGTGGCCCGCGGGGGTGGGCCGCTGCTCACCGGGCTGCGACCGCACGGCCCGGCCGACCCGACGCCGGTGTTCGTGGGGCTCGCCGGGGGGTTGGGGACGCTGCCCGCCGCGATTGCCCGGGCCGCCGCAGCGCAGGTCCGCCTGGGCAGCCCGGTGCGGGCGCTGGCCCGTACCCCGCACGGGTTCCGCCTGACCGTGGGCTCGACCCGGGCCGGGCAGTCGCTGGACGCGGACGCCGTCGTGCTGGCCGTGCCGGCGGCGCCGGCAGCACGGCTGCTCGTCGACGTCGCCCCGGCCGCGGCGGCCGACCTCGCCGGGATCGGGTACGCCAGCGTCGCAGTGGTCACCCTGGCCTACCCGGCCCCCGTCCTGGCCCCCCGGCTGACGGGTAGCGGCTTCCTGGTGCCGCCGGTCGACGGCCACCTGGTCAAGGCCGTGACCTACGTCTCCCGAAAGTGGCGCTGGCAGCATGACGCTGCCCCCGAGGTGGTCGTGCTGCGGGCCTCGGTGGGCCGGTTCGGCGCCGAGGCCGACCTGCAGCGGGACGACGGCGAGCTGGTGGACCTGGTGGCCGCTGAGGTCGGCACCGCCCTCGGGGTCGGCCCGCCGGGAGCCGGCGGTCCCGCCCCGGTGGCCAGCCTGGTGACCCGCTGGGGCGGGGCCCTGCCGCAGTACGCCGTGGGCCATCGCTCGCTCGTCGCCCGGGTGCACGCCGAGGTCGGCCGGGTGCCCGGGCTGGCCGTCTGCGGGGCGGCGTACGACGGGGTGGGCGTGCCGGCGTGCATCGCCACCGGGCGGGAGGCCGCCGGCCGGGTGCTCGCCGACCTGCGCGCTCGGGGAGAATGGGCCCATGGCTGACCGAACTCCCCGGGCCCGCGACCTCAACCAGCTCATCCGGTACACCATGTGGTCGGTCTTCCGGGTGGCCACCCCGCTGCCCGAGGAGGGCCGGGACGCGCTGGCCGGCGAGGTGGAGCACCTCGTCGAGGCGATGGGCGCCAAGGGCGTGGAGATGCGGGGCGCCTACGACCTGGCCGGCTTGCGGGCCGACGCGGACCTGCTGCTGTGGTGGGTGGGGGAGCAGCCCGAGGACCTGCAGGAGACCTACGCCCGGTTCCGCCGGACCCGGCTCGGGCGGGCCTGCGCCCCGGCGTGGTCGCAGTTGGCGCTGCACCGGCCGGCGGAGTTCAACAAGGGGCACATCCCTGCCTTCCTCGCTGGGGAGGAGCCCCGCCGCTACGTCTGCGTCTACCCGTTCGTCCGCTCCTACGAGTGGTACCTGCTGCCCGAGCAGGAGCGCCGCGCCATGCTCGCCGAGCACGGGCAGATGGCGCGCGACTACCCGGACGTCCGGGCCAACACCGTGTCGGCCTTTGCCCTCGGCGACTACGAGTGGCTGCTCGCCTTCGAAGCCGACGACCTGCACCGCATCGTCGACCTGATGCGCCACCTGCGCGGTGCACAGGCCCGCCGGCACACCCGCCTGGAGGTGCCGTTCTACACCGGGCGCCGCAAGCCGATCGGAGAGCTGGTTGCCGGGCTGCCCTAGCCCCTGGCCTGGGCCGGGGACACTGGGCTAGGGCTGGGCTAGGGCAGGGCTAGGGCAGCCTCAGTGGTCCCTAGAGTCACATCGGCCACAGGCTCCTCGCCAGGTGATGGATACAGTGGGCTCTGTGGTAGTTACCATGACCTATAGCCCACATTAACTACCACAGGCGCCGATCCCTTGGGGCGAGCCGGTGTCTTTTGGGGCTGCAGGGGTTGGCGAGACGGCTGGGACGGCCGCCGCGGGACGGAGGCCTCGAGCAGCGCCGGGCGAGACCGAGGCCTTCCAGCAGCGTCCGGCGGGACCGGGCGGTGCCCCTGCGGGCCCTCCGGGCCCCCGGCTCCCCGCAAGCCGTCGGCTAGTCGGGCGCGGGACGGGCCGGTTCCAGGGACAGTGCCACCGAGTTGATGCAGTAGCGGTCGTCGGTGGGCGTCGGGTAGCCCTCGCCGTGGAAGACGTGACCCGGGTGGGAGTCGCAGCGGGCACAGCGCACCTCGGTGCGGACCATCCCCAGCGAGCGATCCTCACCCAGCCGCACCGCGTCGCCGTCGGTTGGCGCGTAGAACGAGGGCCAGCCGCAGTGGGACTCGAACTTCGTCTGCGACCGGAACAGCTCCGCCCCGCAGGCCCGGCAGCGATAGACCCCCTCGGTGCTGGTGTCGACGTACCGCCCGGTCCAGGGGGGCTCGGTGCCGCCCTCCCGGAGCACGTGGAACTCCTCCGGGGACAGCCGCCCCCGCCACTCCTGCTCGGTGCGCGGCAGCTCGGTCGGTGCGGGCTCGGTCATGCCTGCGACGGTACGTCGGTCCGCCCTGGCCGTCCCCCCGGGGGCCGGCGCCCGTCGGCTAGCGTGGGCGCATGCCGGCCCCCCACGTCCTGCTCGACGTGGACGGCTTCGAGGTGAGGGTCACCAACCCGGACAAGGTGTACTTCGCCACCCGCGGGGAGACCAAGCTGGACCTGGTCCGCTACTACCTCTCCGTCGGCGAGGGCATCGTCCGGGCCCTGCGGGACCGCCCGACGTACCTGAAGCGACACCCCGAGGGCGCCGGCGGGGAGGCCATCTACCAGAAGCGGGTGCCCGAGCACCGGCCCCCGTGGATCGAGACGGTGCGGGTGCGGTTCCCCTCCGGGCGGGTGGCCGACGCGCTGTGCCCGCAGCGGGTCGCCGACGTCGCCTGGTGCGCCAACCTGGGCACGCTGGATTTCCACCCCTGGCACTCGCGGCGCCCCGACACCGAGCACCCGGACGAGCTGCGCATCGATCTGGACCCGCAGCCGGGCACCGACTTCGCCGCCGCGCAGCGGGTCGCCGGGGTCGTCCACGAGGTCCTCGACGAGCTCGGCTACGTCGGCTTCCCCAAGACCTCGGGGGGCCGCGGCCTGCACGTGGCGGTGCGGCTGGTGCCCCGGTGGGGCTTCACCGAGGTACGCCGGGCGGCGCTCGCCTTCGCCCGGGAGGTGGAGCGGCGGATGCCGCTGGAGGTCACCACCGCCTGGTGGAAGGAGCAGCGGGGCGCGCGGGTGTTCGTGGACTACAACCAGAATGCCCGGGACCGCACCATCGCCTCGGCGTACAGCGTGCGGGCCCGGCCGGACGCGCCGGTGTCCGCCCCGTTGGCCTGGGCGGAGGTGCCCGACGTCCGCACCGAGGACTTCACCCTGGCCTCCATGCCGGCGCGCTTCGCCGCGGTCGGGGACCGTCAGGCGGCCATCGACGACGCAGCCCACGCGCTGGACCCCCTCCTGGAGTGGGCGGCCCGCGACGAACGCGACCGCGGTTTGGGCGACATGCCCTACCCCCCCAGCTATCCGAAGATGCCCGGGGAGCCACCCCGGGTGCAGCCCAGCCGGGCCCGCCGACCGGTCCCGGACTGACGCACCCGCCGAACTGCCCGCACCCGCTGGGCCCGTCCTGTCCGGAACGCCCCGGTCCGTCCTGGCCCGTTCGGGCCATCTGTTCGCGATCCGGCTCCGTTCGACCGGTCCGCCGGGCACCCTGTCCGTGACGGGCCGCGGCGGGAGGGGAGCCGCGGCCCAGGCCGTGCGGCGGCCGGCCGGTCAGTCCCCGACGCGGGGCACCGGCTGGCCGAGCACCTCGGCCAGGTCGTAGCGGACCGGTTCGGCCAGCTGCTGGTAGGTGCACGAGGCCGGGTCCCGGTCCGCTCGCCAGCGCCGGAACTGGGCGGTGTGCCGGAACCGCGTCCCCTCCATGTGGTCGTAGCTCACCTCGCACACCCGCTCCGGGCGCAGCGGCACCCAGGACAGGTCCTTGGTCGCGTTCCACCGGCTCACCGCCCCGGGCAGCCGGCCATCGGCATGCGCGGCGGGGTCCGCCCAGGCGGCCCACGGGTGCCCGGCCGCGTCGGGCAGCACCAGCGGGGCCAGCTCGGCGGCTAGCTCGGCCCGCCGGGCCTGGGTGAACGCGGCGGCGACGCCGACGTGCTGCAGCCCGCCGCGGTCGTCGTACAGACCGAGCAGCAGCGAGCCCACCACCGGGCCGCTCTTGTGCGGGCGGTAGCCGGCCACGACACAGTCGGCCGTCCGCTCGTGCTTCACCTTGAGCATGGCCCGCCGGTCGGGCTGGTAGGGCAGGTCGCCGGGCTTGGCCACCACCCCGTCCAGCCCGGCGCCCTCGAACTGGGCAAACCAGCTGCGGGCCAGGTCCCGGTCGGTGGTCGCGGGGGTGAGGTGTATCGGCGCCCGGACCTCTGCCAGGGCCTGCTCCAGCCGGGCCCGGCGGGCGGCGAACGGCGCGTCGAGCAGCGACTCGTCGCCGAGGGCCAGCAGGTCGAACACGACCAGCGCGGCCGGCGTGGCGGCCGCGAGCAGTCGGATCCGCGATGCCGCCGGGTGGATTCGGTTGAGCAGGGCGTCGAAGTCCAGCCGGTCGCCGGTGACGACGACGACTTCGCCGTCCACCACGCACCGGTCCGGCAGCTGGTCCCGGACCGCGGCGACCACCTCGGGGAAGTACCGGGTCAGCGGGCGCTCGTTGCGGCTGCCCACCTCCACCTCGGTGCCGTCCCGGAACACCAGGGCGCGGAACCCGTCCCACTTGGGCTCGAACCACAGCCCGCCGGGGAAGTCGGCCGGGTCGGGCACCTCCGGCACGCTGCGGGCGAGCATCGGGGCCAGCGGCGGGCGCACGGGGAGGTCCACGGCTGCGATCCTGGCACGGCCGGGCCGGCGCCGGGCCGGCACCGGCCCGGGTTAGGCCGGCGGCAGCCGGTTCGCGCCGACCCAGAGCGTCCATCGCTGCACGCTGTCGATGCGCAGGACGGTGTCCGCCCACGGGTCCTCGGCGAGCATCTCCCACACTTCGGCCTCGCTGCCCGCCCGGACGACGAGCAGTGCGTCCTCACCGTCGACGTCGCCCACCGGTCCCCCCAGGGCGATCCGGCCGCCCTCGCTCAGCCGGTCGATGAACGCGGCATGGGCAGCCCAGCCGGCCTGCTCGCGCCGGCCACGGGTGGCATCCCACTGGCTTCCGCGGGACTGCCGGACGAGGAAGTACCCGGTCACTCCGACGCAGCATAGTGCCTGGCAGCAGGGCTGGGGGGCTTCAGGGCTGGGGGGCTTCAGGGCTGGGGGGCTTCAAGGCTGGGGGGCTTCAGGGCTGGGCCCGGTGGTAGCGGAGGAACAGGAACTCCTCGGCGGCCAGGACCCCGGCCAGCCGCAGCGGGCGGGCGCTGGGGAGCGGCGGGCCGTCCAGGATGCGCGCGGCCGGGCCGCCCAGCAGCCGCGGGCTCACCGTCAGGCACAGCTCGTCGAGTAGGTCCGCGGCGACCACCCCGGCGAGCAGCCGCGGGCCGCCCTCGCACAGCAGCCGGGTCAACCCGCGTTCGTGCAGCGCCGCCACTGCCGCGGCTAGGTTCACCACCGCGTCCCCGGCGATGACCACCTCGGCGACCCGCGCCAGGTCCCGCCGGCGCGCCGCGGGGGCGGTGCCCGTGGTCAGCACCAGGGTGGGCTCGGTGGCCGCGGTGAACAGCGGGGCCTGCGGGTCCAGGCCGAGGGTCGCGGAGACCACGGCGAGCCGGGGAGCCGGCGACTGCCCGGCGGCCCGCCGGGCGGCGGCCGTCTCCGGCCGGGTGCGCGCCGGCCCGTAGCCCTCCACCTGCACGGTGCGGGACCCGACGAGAACCGCGTCGGCCAGCCCCCGCAGCAGTCCGAGCAGCCACTGGTCGGCGGGGCCGGACAGACCAGCGGTGCGGCCGTCCGCCATTGCCGCGCCGTCGGCGCTGGCCACCATGTTGGCCCGTAGCCAGGGGCCGGCCGGGTACGCGTACGCCGCGGTCACCTGCTCGGGGTCGAGGACGTCGGGCTCGGCCCGCAGCCGATGCATCCTGGCATCCTGGCACGGGCCGGTGCGTCAGCTGCCCAGCAGGGCCACCGACCGACTGGGCAGATCGACGGCCGCCCCGGTCACCGGACCCGCGGGCGCCCCGGGGGTGGCGAGCAGCACCCGGCGGACCGGCCCGGGAAGGGGCACGCCGACCGGCTCCGCGGCCAGGTTGGCGACCACCAGCACCCGGCCTCGCTCCACCACCAGCCACCGGCCGCCGGGGTCGGCGTGCACCCGGACCCGGTCCAGCCGGGGGTCGGCCAGGTCCGGATGGGTACGCCGCAGCCGCAGCAGGTCCCGGTGCCAGGCCAGCAGCTCGGCGTGCCCGTCCTGCGCCGGCTCGGCCCAGTCCAGCACGCACCGGCGGAAGGTGGCCGGGTCCTGCGGGTCGGGGACCGCGCCGCCCGGCCAGCCGTGCTCGGCGAACTCCTGGCGCCGGCCGGCGCTCACCGCCGCGCCCAGCGTGGCGTCCGGGAACGACGTGAAATACTGCCAGGGCGTCGACGCCCCCCACTCCTCACCCATGAACAGCAGGGGGGTGAACGGGGCGGTCAGCACCAGGGCCGCGGCGACCCGCAACAGCCCCGGGGGGACCAGGGCGGCCAGCCGCTCGCCACCGGCCCGGTTGCCGACCTGGTCGTGGTTCTGTGCGTAGCCGAGAAAGCGGTAGCCGGGGGTGCGCCGGTCGACTGGCCGCCCGTGCCGGCGGCCGCGGAACGTCGACCAGGTCCCGTCGTGGAGGAACACCCCGGTGAGGGTGTGGGCCAGGGCGGCCGGCGAGCCGAAGTCGACGTAGTAGCCCTGCCGTTCCCCGGTGAGCAGGGCGTGCAGCGCGTGGTGGAAGTCGTCGCTCCACTGGCCGGCCAGGCCTAGGCCGCCCGCCTCCCGGGGGATGACCAGGCGGGGGTCGTTGAGGTCGGACTCGGCGACGAGGAACACCGGCCGGCGCAGGGCCGTGGCCAGGGCGTCGACCTCGGTGGACAGCTCCTCCAGCAGGTGGGTCGCCCGGTGGTCGACCAGCGCGTGCACCGCGTCCAGCCGCAGCCCGTCCAGGTGGAAGTCCCGTAGCCAGGCGCAGGCGTTGTCGACGACCCAGCGGCGCACCTCGTCCGACCCCGCGTCGTCGAGGTTCACCGCGTCGCCCCAGGGGGTGGTGTGTCGGGCGGTGAAGTACGGGCCGAACTGGGGCAGGTAGTTCCCGCTGGGGCCGAGGTGGTTGTAGACGACGTCCAGGACGACGCCCAGGCCGCGGCGGTGGCAGGCGTCGACGAACCCCTTCAGCCCGTCGGGCCCGCCGTAGGGCTCGTGCACGGCGAACAGGTGCACCCCGTCGTACCCCCACCCGTGTGAGCCGTCGAAGGCGGCGACGGGCAGCAGCTCCACGTGGGTGACGCCGAGGTCGACCAGGTGGTCCAGCCGCTCGACGGCGCCAGCGAAGGTGCCCGCCGGCGTGAAGGTGCCCACGTGCAGCTCGTAGAGGACGGCGCCGGCCAGCGGCCGGCCGGTCCACCCCTGGTCGGTCCAGGCGAACCGGTCGTGTCGGTAGACCCGGCTCGGCCCGTGCACCCCGGCCGGCTGCCACCGGGAGCGGGGGTCAGGCAGCGGGCCGGCGCCGTCCAGGACGAACCCGTAGTCGCAGCCGTGCTCCGGCTCGGGCAGGTCGCTCACCCACCAGCCGGGCCGGTCCGGGTCCGGCCGTAGCGGGTGATGGGTGCCGGCCACGGCGACCTCGACCCGCCGCGGTCGGGGCGCCCACACGGAGAAGGCCGTCATGCCGACCCCTTACCCGCCGGGGGCGCCGTCGGCCACCAGCAACGCGACCGGCAGCCGGTCCAGCAGCCGGGCCAGGAGCAGCGACCCTCCGGGGTGGGGCCGGCCGGTGAGGAGGTCCCGCCACCGCCCCGGCGGCAGCTCCACGGCCTCCGCCCCCCAGCCGCCGAGGTGCTGCCGCGCCACGGTGAGCCGGGACACCACGGTCAGCGCTGCCTCGGACCGGGCGAAGGCGAGCGCGTGCGGCGTGCTGGTCGGCAGCGGCCGGTAGGTCCCGGTCGGCCCGAACCAGTCAGGATGGTCGCGGCGCAGCCGCAGCGCCCGGGAGGTGACCAGCAGCTTCGCCGCGGCCAGGTCCGCGGCTGGGCGGCCGGCGTCGAGGTCGGCCAGCAGCCGTCGGCGTACGGCGTAGTCCACTGGGCCGCGGTTGTCCGGGTCGACCAGGGTGAGCAGGTCCAGCTCGCTGCCCTGGTAGACATCGGGGACCCCCGGCATGGTCAGCTGCACCAGCTTCTGGCCCAGCGTGACGGCCCGGGCGTGGGGCGCGAGGGTGGCCACGAAGCCGTCGACGGCTGCGGCTAGGTCCGGGTCCGTCCGGACCCCGCTGGCGAACCGGTCCAGCGCCGTCTCGTACGCCGGCACCGGGTCGGTCCAGCTGGTGTGCCGCTTGGCCTCCCTGGCCGCCTTGCGCAGGTAGGCGGTGATCCGGTCGACGGACACCGGCCACGCGCCAACCAGGGTCTGCCAGACCAGGTACTCGGTGGCGGGGTCCGGCCACCCCTCGGGGGAGCGGTGCCGGCTGGCCGCCGCCTGCCACCCGGCCACCGCGCGGGCCCACTCGGCGGGGAGCTGGGAGAGCACGCCCAGGCGGGCCCGCACGTCCTCGCTGCGCTTGGTGTCGTGCGTGGTGAGCGTCGTCATCGTCGCCGGCCAGTCCCGCTGCAGCCGGGCGCAGAAGGCGTGCAGCTCGGCCGGGCTGGTCCCGAACCGGTCCGGGTCGCCGCCCACCTCGTTGAGCGCGGCCAGCCGCCACCACCGGTACCCGGCGGTGTCCTCGACCCCCTTGGCCATCACCGCGCCGCAGGTCTGTTGGAAACGGATGCAGAAGTCGTCCTTGGCCGCGCTGCGCCCGCGCCGGCCCAACGCCAGGTCCACGACCACCGCCAGCGCAGCGTGCCGTTCCGCCGGGAGCCGGCGGGCGGCGGCCTGTGCGGTGCGGGTGAGCACCGCCTGGGTGGCCGGCGGCGGGTCCTCCCCGGGGACCACGTAGGCCCGGTACACGTCGCAGGCGACGAGCAGCTCGACCAGGGCCTCGCGGAGGGCGCGGCGCGGGTGGTCGCGCAGGTACAGCTCCTCCCCGCTGATCTCGACCAGCAGCTCGACCAGCCGATGCACCTCGGCGTGCAGCACCTGCTCCACGACCAGCCGCTTGGCCTCCTCGACGACGGGTGCGAAGGTCGGCGGGTCGCCGGTCAGCTCGGTGTAGAGCCGGGTCAGCGGGGCCGCCCCGGCCGGGTCGAGGAAGACCCCACCCACCCGGCCCAGCGCGTCGTAGCCGGTGGTCCCGGCGCACGGCCAGTCGCCGGGCAGCTCCTCGTCGACCCCGAGGACCTTCTCCGCCACCACCCAGGAGCGGCCGGTGGCCGCGGCGAGCCGGCGCAGGTAGCCGCGCGGGTCGGCCAGCCCGTCCGGGTGGTCCACCCGCAGGCCCTCCAGGACCCCCTCGTGGACCAGGGCGACGAGCAGGGCGTGACTCTGCGCGAACACCTCCTCCCGCTCCACTCGCAGCCCGGCCAGGGTGTCGATGTCGAAGAAGCGCCGGTAGTTCAGCTCCTCGTCGGCGACCCGCCAGTAGGCCAGCCGGTACCACTGCCGGCCCACCAGGTCGGCGAGCGGCAGGTCCTCGGTGCCGGCACGCACCGGGAACACGTGGTCGTGGTAGCGCAGCACCGGCTCGCCGCCGCTGCGGTCCAGCACCAGCTCGCCAGCGTCGACCACCTCGCCGATGCGCCGGCCGAGCACCGGCATCAGCAGGGCGCCGTGCTGCCGGTCCCAGTCGACGTCGAACCACCCGGCGTACGGCGACTCCGGGCCGTCGCGCAGCACCGACCAGAGCACCACGTTGAGCGACTCCGGCACCGGGACGGCCATGTGGTTCGGGACGACGTCGGCGACCATCCCCACCCCGGCGCCGCGCAGCCGGCGGTGCAGGCCGGCCAGGCCGGGTGCGCCCCCGAGGTCCTCGTTGACCCGGTCGTGGTCCACCACGTCGTACCCGTGGGTGGAGCCGGGGGCCGCCTGCAGCAGGGGGGACAGGTAGGCGTGGGAGACGCCGAGGGTGGCCAGGTAGTCCGCCTGCTCCGCGGCGGCGGCGAACCCCTGCTCGGGGGTGAGCTGGATCCGGTAGGTGGCCGTGGGCAGGGGCCGGCCGGGCCCGGGTAGGCGGTCTGCAGGAGGGTCAGAAGACACGGCGCAGGACCATCAGCGACCGGGCCTCCACGGTGACGGGGGTGGCCGCCTTCAGCCCCGGGCTGTCCTCGTCGAGGAACGGCGAGGAGGTGTCCAGCTCGACGGTCCACGACTCCCCGTACCTGGCGGTCGGCAGGTGGAAGGTGATGTCCTCGTCGTGGGCGTTGAACAGCAGCAGGAAGGTGTCGTCGGTCACCCGCTGCCCGCGGGGGTCGGGCTCGCTGATGGCCTCTCCGTTGAGGAAGACGCCCAGTGACTTGGCGAAGCCCGCCTCCCAGTCCTCGTCGGTCATGGGGCTCCCCGCAGGGGTGAACCAGACCAGGTCCGACAGGCCGTCCCGGGTGCCCCGGATGGGCCTGCCGTGGAAGAACCTGCGCCGCCGGAAGACGGGGTGCTCCCGGCGCAGCCGCGACAGCCGCGCGGTGAAGTCCAGCAGGGCCCACTGCTCCTGCGCGTCCTTCCAGTCCACGTAGGAGATCTCGTTGTCCTGGCAGTACGCGTTGTTGTTGCCCCGCTGGGTGCGGCCCATCTCATCGCCGTGCAGCAGCATCGGGACGCCCTGGGAGAGGAACAGCGTGGCCAGGAAGTTGCGCTTCTGCTGCTCGCGCAGGGCCAGCACGGTCACGTCGTCGGTGGGGCCTTCGACGCCGCAGTTCCAGGACCGGTTGTGGCTCTCGCCGTCCCGGTTGTCCTCCCCGTTGGCCTCGTTGTGCTTCTCGTTGTAGGACACCAGGTCGTGCAGGGTGAACCCGTCGTGGGCGGTGACGAAGTTGACCGAGGCGATCGGGCGCCGACCGTCGTCCTGGTAGAGGTCGCTGGACCCGGTGAGCCGGAAACCGAACTCACCGAGGGTGGCCGGCTCGCCCCGCCAGAAGTCGCGCACCGTGTCGCGGTACTTGCCGTTCCACTCCGTCCACAGCGGTGGGAAGCTGCCGACCATGTAGCCGCCCTGGCCCAGGTCCCACGGCTCGGCGATGAGCTTGACCTGGGACACCACCGGGTCTTGCTGGACGAGGTCGAAGAACGCCGCGAGCCGGTCCACCTCGTGGAACTGCCGGGCCAGCGTGGCGGCCAGGTCAAAGCGGAAGCCGTCGACGTGCATCTCCAGCACCCAGTAGCGGAGCGAGTCCATGATGAGCTGCAGCACGTGCGGATGGCGCATGAGCAGGCTGTTGCCGGTGCCCGTCGTGTCGAAGTACATCTCCGGCTGGTCGTCGACCAGCCGGTAGTAGGCCCGGTTGTCGATGCCCCGGAAGCACAGGGTGGGGCCGAGGTGGTTGCCTTCGGCGGTGTGGTTGTAGACGACGTCGAGGATGACCTCGATGCCCGCCTCGTGCAGCGCACGGACCAGGGACTTGAACTCCAGCACCTGCTCGCCACGCTGCCCGCTGGAGGAGTAGGCGTTGTGCGGCGCGAAGAAGCCGATCGTGTTGTAGCCCCAGTAGTTGGCCAGGCCCCGCTGGATCAGGTGGTGGTCCTGCACGAACTGGTGCACCGGCATCAGCTCCACGGCGGTGACGCCGAGCCGGCACAGGTGCTCGATCATCGCCGGGTGGGCCAGCCCCGCGTAGGTGCCGCGGATCGCCGGGGGGATGTCCGGGTGGTTGATGGTCAGGCCCTTGACGTGGGCCTCGTAGATGACCGTCTCATGGTAGGGGGTCCGCGGGTGCCGGTCGTCCTGCCAGTCGAAGAAGGGGTTGGTGACGACGGACTTCATCACGTGGGGGGCGCTGTCCCGGTCGTTGCGCCGGTCCGGCCGGTCGAACTGGTAGCCGAAGACTGCCTCGTCCCAGTCGACCTGACCCTGGATCGCCTTGGCGTACGGGTCGAGGAGCAGCTTGCTGGGGTTGCAGCGCAGCCCCTCGGCGGGCGCGTAGGGCCCGTGCACCCGGAAGCCGTACCGCTGGCCCGGGGACACCCGCGGGAGGTAGCCGTGCCAGACGAACCCGTCGACCTCGGTGAGGTCTACCCGCTGCTCGTTCCCCGCGCCGTCGAAGAGGCAAACCTGGACCCGTTCGGCGACCTCGGAGAACACGGCGAAGTTGGTACCCGCGCCGTCGAAGCTGGCCCCTAGCGGGTAGGCGGTGCCGGGCCAGGTCTCCACGGGCGCACCTCACGGGTCGGGGGCAGGACCGGGCCATTCTCCCAGGGCCGCCTCGCAAGCCGGCCCGGCGCCCCGGCGTGGCCGGCGCCGGTCAAGCGCTGCGGGCCACCCGCAGCCCCGTCGCCGATGCTGTGGTAGCCACGTCGAAGCGGTCCAGGACGGCCCGGGCGAGCTCGTCGGCGGGGCCCAGCGGGTCGCTGACCACGTCCGCGCCGGCGGCCCCCAGGAGGTCCTGGAAGCGGCCCGGGGCGACCAGGTAGGAGGCGACGGCCACGCGCGTCGCGCCCCCCGCCCGCAACGCGCGCACCGCCTGCCCTGGGGTCGGCTCGGCCATGCTGAGGTACGCCGGCACGACGGCCCGCCACCCGGCGGCCTGCCACCGACGGGACAGGTCTGCCACGCCGGCGTTCGCCGACGCGTCGCTGGAGCCGGCGGCCGCCAGCACGACGGTGACCCGGGGGTCACCGGGCCAGACCCCGACCTCCCGGAGCCGTCGCTCCAAGGCGGCGAGCAGCGCCGGGTGCCCGCCGAGCACGTCCGCCTGGGCCAGCCGCAGCCGGGGGTGCCGGGCCTGGGCCGCGGCCAGCACCCGGGGCACGTCGACCCGCCCGTGGTAGGCGTGGGTGAGCAGCAGCGGCACCGCGCAGACCTCCCGGTGCCCGGCCGCGGCCAGCGCGTCGACCGCCTCGGGGACGCCCGGGCGCGCGTGGTCGAGGAAGGCAGCGGCCACCGCCAGCCCCGGGCGGCGGGCCCGGACCCGGGCCAGCAGCGCGGCGACGGTCGCTGCGGCCCGCGGGTCGCGGCTGCCGTGGGCCAGGGCCAGCAGGGCCGGCCGGGTGGATGCCGGACCCGGCCCGGCCAGGGCCAGCAGGGCCGGCCGGGTGGATGCCGGACCCGGCCCGGCCAGGGCCAGCAGGGCCGGCCGGGTCATGTCGGACCCGGCCCGGCCAGGCCACGGCGGGCGCGTAGCCGGCCGGCCCACCAGGCGAAGCCGAGCCGGTCGACGAGCACGCCGACGGCGAGGATCGCGGCGACCGCCGCCAGCAGCCGGTCCACCCGGCCCGCGTCGCGGGCGGCGGT
>JBMOMH010000314.1:0-2939 GCA_049323135.1 Actinomycetota bacterium | reverse complement strand
GGGGCCGGCGCTGGCACGAGGTGCCCGAGCCGGCCGTGGCCGCGGTGCTCGCCCGGCTGCGGGCCGAGGGGCCGCTGTCGGCCGCCGAGCTGGGCGGGGCGCGCCGGGGCGGGCCGTGGTGGGACTGGTCGGAGGCGAAGATCGCGGTGGAGTGGCTGCTGGACATCGGCGAGGCGGTGTGCGTACGCCGGGTGGGCTGGCGGCGGGTCTACGACTTGCCCGAGCGGGCCCTGCCCGCCGGCCTCGCCGGCCAGGAGCCGGACGACCCGACCTGCCTGCGCCGGCTGGTGACGGCGGCGGGGCGGGCCCTCGGGGTGGCCACGGTTGCCGACCTGGCCGACTACCACCGGCTCACCCAGGCCCAGGTCCTGGCCGCGCTGCCGGACACGGACCTGGTGCCGGTGCGGGTCGTCGGCTGGGCGCGGCCGGCGTACGCCGACCCGGCCGCCCTGACGGCCCTGGACCGCCGGGGTCGCCACCGCACCACGCTGCTGTCCCCGTTCGACTCGCTGGTCTGGGACCGGGCGCGCACCCGGCGGTTGTTCGGCTTCGACCACTCCCTGGAGGCCTACACACCGGCGCCGGCCCGCCGGCACGGCTACTTCGCGATGCCCCTCCTGGCCGGGGGGCGGCTGGTGGGCCGGGTCGACCCCCGGCGGGAACGCGGCCGGCTGGTGGCCGCCCAGGTGTCCCTAGCCACGCCCGCGGCGGTGTCCCCGGCCGCCACCGCGCTGTGGGAGGCGGCGGCGTGGGTCGGGGCCACCGAGGTGGCCGTGGGCCGGGTGGACCCGCCGGGCCTGGCCGCCCCCCTGCGCCGGGCCCTGGGCGAGCCGGCCCTGGACGGCCCGGCCGAGATCAGGTGATCTCGAGAAGCTTCTCGCGGACGGCGTACACGACCGCCTCCATCCGGGAGTGCAGCTGCAGCTTCTCCAGGATGTTGCGGATGTGGTTCTTCACCGTGTTCTCGCTGATGAACAGCCGCTCGGCGATGGCCCGGTTGTTCAGCCCCTGGGCGACCAGCTTGAGCACCTCGAGCTCGCGGTCGGTCAGCCGGGGGGCCGGAACCTGCTGCCGGTCCTCCCCCTTCTTGATCATGGTGGCGAACTCGGTGAGCAGCTTGGACGCCATCGAGGGGCTGATCAGCGACTGGCCGCCGTGCACGGCCCGGATCGCGGCGGCCACCTCGTCGATGGAGATCTCCTTGAGCAGGTAGCCGCTGGCGCCGGCCTTGATGGCCTCGTACAGGTCGGCCTCCTCGTCACTGATCGTCAGCATCACGATCTTCGCGGAGGGCGCGACGTCCTTGATCGCCGTACAGGCCTCGATGCCGCCGCGGCGGGGCATCCGCACGTCGAGCAGCACCACGTCGGGCAACAGGTCACCGGCCTGGGCGACCGCCTCGGCCCCGTCCGCGGCCTCCCCGACCACGTCGATGTCGGGCTCCTGGGCGAGCACCATCTCCAGGCCGCGGCGGAACAGGGCATGGTCGTCGACGACGAGAACCTTGATGGGCTCCGCGTCGGCGGGCCGGTCCCCTAGGGGCACCCGGGCCGGGCCAACCGCGGGACCAGCCATGCGGCCCGCCGCGGGGCCCACGGCATCGAGCCGATCGGTCACGAGGTGAGACTCCTGGGACGAGGCGAGCCGGTGGGGCAGGCCGGACGGCACTGCCGGCACATCATCGCACGGCCGGGCTACACCGCCAGCCGAATCACGCCGTAGTCGTAGCCCCGCCGCCGGTACACCACGCTGGGCGCCTGGCTCTCCGCGTCGACGAACAGGTAGAAGTCGTGGCCGACGAGCTCCATCTCGTACAGCGCCTGCTCCAGCGTCATCGGCGCCGCCTCGTGTGTCTTTTCCCGCACCACGAGTGGCCCCTCTCCGCGGACCTCGATGGGTCCCTCCGCGTGCACCGGCACCTCGCCGGGCGGCTCCTCCCCGGCCCGGGCCGGGCCCGCCCCGTCCAGCCGCGGCCCGACCGGCCCCGTCACCGGCCCGGCCACCGCGGCCGGCGCGGTGGCCACCGCCACCGACACTGGGGTCCGGGCACCGTGGTGCACCCGGCGCCGGTCGGCAGAGCGCCGCAACCGGGCCTCCAGCTTGGCCCACGCCAGGTCGAGGGCGGCGTACCGGTCCGCGGCGCACGCCTCGGCCCGGATCACCGGTCCCCGGGACGAGCAGGTGAGCTCCACCCGCTCGCACTGGTCGGACAAGCGCGGGTTGCGTTCCCTGGACACTTCGACGTCGACGCGGATGACCTTCGGGTCCAGCCTGGGCACCTTGCCGAGCTTCTCCACGACGTGCTGGCGGAACCGCTCAGGCACGTCGGTGTGGCGGCCCTTCACGACGACATCCACGAGACCTCCCTGCTCTGACCCGCGGGACGGTGCGGCACCCGCCCGGCCGACCTGGTCTTCGTCCCCACATCCGCCTGCTGAGGACCTCGCAGCGCTGTGGCCACTCGTGCCCTTCTCCCGGGCCGGGGGCCGTCCGGACCCCCGGTGGGGCAGGTCTTACTCCTAAGCCGCACCGTGATCGGTCGACAACAAGTCGCCTTACGTGGGCCGTTTCGCCTGCGGCTGGCCTCGGCTAGCCGGGGGTGCCGCGGTGACCCGCAGCCTCCCCCGACGCAACCACGGACCCGGGCGGGTGCCATGACATGACGCTAGCCCCTTCCCCGAACCCGGTGTAGGGGGTCCCCGAACGCCGGACGGTCGCGGCGACCACTGCGGCCCCCACCGGCTCCAGCCCGGCCGCACGCAGCGCCCGGGCCGCCTCGACCAGGGTGGCCCCCGTGGTCACCACGTCGTCGACGAGCACCACCGCCCGGCCGACCAGCCGCCGCCGGCCCGCCCGGCGCACGGCCAGCGCCCCGGCCAGGTTGGCCACCCGGGCCGCCGAGCCGAGCCCGGCCTGGTCGGCCACCCGCCGGCGCTGCC
>JBMOMH010000313.1:0-44086 GCA_049323135.1 Actinomycetota bacterium | reverse complement strand
CAGCTCGCCGCTGGTGACGTCCAGCTCGGCCATCCCGGTCCAACCGGACTCGACGGCGAGCTCCGCGCGGTACTCCTCGGCGGCCAGCCCCACCGCGGAGGCCTTGACCCGCAGCGGCAGGTCCTTGCTGACCAGGGTGACCTGCCGTCCCTCCGCGGCCAGGTTGCGGCCCACGGCCAGGATGCGGCTGTCGTTGTCGCCCAGGCGGAAGCCGGCCGGCAGCACCTCGGGGTCGGTGTGGTTCAGCTCCACCCGGACCGTGCCGCCGGCGCCGCCGACGGGGACCGGCTCGTCCAGGCGGCCGTGCCGGACGCGCAGCTCGTCGAGGATGCGCAGCGCGCTGCGCGCGAAGTACCCCAGCTCGGGGTGGTTCCGCTTCCCTTCCAGCTCGGTGATGACCACGACGGGCAGCACGACCTCGTGCTCGTCGAAGCGGAGGATGGCCCGGGGGTCGGACAGCAGCACGCTGGTGTCGATGACGTAGGTGCGCGGTGTACGCGTCGAGGCAGCCACGTCGGCGTCTCCCAGGGGCGCGCACCGCGCCCCACTCGTCGAGGGAACGGGAACCGGGACCGGGCCCGAGGGCCGGGTGCCGGCCCCCTTCGTCCCCGCTGCCGCAGCACCGGTGAGGGCCTCCCGGACGGTCCGGCCGGTCGCCGTACCGCCAGATCCGACGGTACGCCGACGGCCCGCCGCCGCCGGCGTGACACGCCCTCCCCACCCTGATCGACTGCGACGTTCATCGCGGCGACACCGGCGTGTCACGCGAACAGCGTCACAGTCGATCAGCCGCAGCCCGCGGCGGCGCGGCGGTCAGGCGCCGAACCGGCGGTGCCGGGCGGCGTAGTCGCGCAGCGCGCGCAGGAAGTCGGTCTTGCGGAAGTCCGGCCACAGGGCCTCGCAGAAGTAGAACTCCGAGTGGGCGCTCTGCCAGAGCAGGAAGCCGGACAGCCGCTGCTCGCCCGAGGTGCGGATCACCAGGTCCGGGTCGGGTTGGCCCCTGGTGTAGAGGTGGTCGGCGATGTGCTCCACGTCGAGGAGCTCGGCGAGTTCCTCGATGGAGGTCCCGCGGGCGGCGTGGTCCTGGAGCAGCCCCCGCACCGCGTCGGCGATCTCGTGCCGGCCGCCGTACCCGACCGCCACGTTGACCAGCAGCCCGGCCACGCCGGCCGTGGCCGCCTCGACCTGCTTGAGCACCGCCGCCGTGGACGGGGGCAACAGGTCCAGCGCGCCCACCGGGTGCACCCGCCAGCGGCGCGCGGCGCCGAGGTCGGCGACCACGTCCTCGATGACCTGCAGCAGCGGGCCCAGCTCCTCGTGCGGCCGGGCCAGGTTGTCGGTGGACAGCAGCCACAGGGTGACCACCTCGACCTTGACCTCCTCGCACCAGGCGAGGAACTCGACGATCTTGTCGCCGCCGGCCCGCCAGCCGCGGAACTTGCTGGCCCCGGAGGCCCGCGCCCAGCGCCGGTTGCCGTCGAGGATGACGCCCACGTGCCGGGGCATCTGCTCCGGGGACAGGGACCGCTCCAGCCGGCGCTCGTACACGCCGTAGAGGAGGTCACGCAGCCCCATCGCACCTCCTCCGCGGGCCGGCCCTGGCCGCCCCCCGGCAGGCTACCGCCGCCCCCGCCGAGCGCCCGGCGGGACCGGCTTCAGAGCCGCATGATCGCTACGAGAATACGAGAGGGTACGAGGGGGGGTCAGGCGTCGAGGCGGGCGCACAGGGCGTGGTACTCCTCCCACAGGGCGCGGGGGAGCCGGTCCCCGAACCGCTCGAGGTGCTCCGGGAGCAGCGCGGCCTCCTGCCGCCAGGTGTCCCGGTCGACCTCGAGCAGCTGCGCCCAGGCGGCGTCGTCGAGGTCCAGCCCGGTGGCGTCCAGCCCGTCCCGGGTCGGCACCCGGCCGATCGGGGTGTCCACGGCCGGCGCCCGGCCCTCCAGCCGGCCGACGATCCAGGCCAGCACCCGGCTGTTCTCCCCGTAGCCGGGCCACAGGAAGCGCCCGTCGGCACCCTTGCGGAACCAGTTGACGTGGTACAGCCGGGGTAGCTTCGCCGGGTCGGTGGCCTGGGCCAGGGACAGCCAGTGGGCGAAGTAGTCCCCCATGTGGTAGCCGCAGAACGGCAGCATGGCGAAGGGGTCCCGGCGCAGCTGCCCGATCGCCCCGGCCGCGGCCGCGGTGGTCTCCGAGGAGACCGTGGCGCCGAGGAACACCCCGTGCTGCCAGGAGTACGACTCGGTGACCAGCGGGACCGCGGTGGCCCGGCGCCCGCCGAAGAGGATCGCCGAGATGGGCACCCCGCGCGGGTCCTCCCACTCCGGGGCAATGGTGGGGCACTGCGCGGCGGGCACGCAGAACCGGGCGTTGGGGTGCGCCGCCGGCTCGCCCGAGGCCGGGGTCCAGTCCCGGCCCCGCCAGTCGATGAGATGGTCCGGCGGGGTGTCGGTCAGACCCTCCCACCACACGTCCCCGTCGTCGGTGCGGGCGACGTTGGTGAAGATGGTGTTGCCCCACAGGGTGCGGATGGCGTTGGGGTTGGTCAGCTCGCCGGTGCCGGGGGCGACGCCGAAGAAGCCGGCCTCCGGGTTGATGGCGTACAGGCGGCCGTCGTCCCCAAAGCGCATCCAGGCGATGTCGTCGCCGACGGTCTCCACGGTCCAGCCGGGCAGCGTGGGCACGAGCATGGCCAGGTTGGTCTTCCCGCACGCGGAGGGGAAAGCGGCGGCCAGGTAGCGCAGCTCCCCGGACGGCGGGGTGAGCTTGAGGATGAGCATGTGCTCGGCGAGCCAGCCCTCGTCGCGGGCCATCACCGAGGCGATCCGCAGCGCGTAGCACTTCTTGCCCAGCAGCGCGTTGCCCCCGTAGCCGGAGCCGTACGACCAGATCTCCCGGGTCTCGGGGAAGTGGCTGATGTACTTCGTCGGGTTGCACGGCCACGGCACGTCGGCCTGCCCGGGCTCCAGGGGCGCCCCGACGGAGTGCACCGCCTTGACGAAGAAGCCGTCCTCGCCCAGCCGGTCCAGCACGCCCTGGCCCATCCGCGTCATCACCCGCATCGACACCACGACGTACGCCGAGTCGGTGATCTCGACGCCGAGCGCGGACAGTGGCGAGCCGAGGGGGCCCATGCAGAACGGCACCACGTACATCGTCCGGCCCCGCATGCAGCCGGCGAAGAGCTCCTTGAAGGTGGCGCGCATCTCCTGCGGGTCGATCCAGTGGTTGGTCGGCCCGGCGTCCTCGGCCCGCTCGGAACAGATGAAGGTGCGGTCCTCCACCCGAGCCACGTCGCTGGGGTCGGAGGCGGCGTAGAAGCTGTTCGGCCGCCGGGTGGGATCCAGGCGCTGCAGGGTGCCGCGCGCCACCAGCTGGGAGGTGAGCCGCTCCCACTCCTCGTCGGAGCCGTCACACCACTGCACCGCGTCGGGCTGGGCCAGCGCGGCGACCTGGCCGACCCAGTCGAGCAGGGCCTGGTGGGCGGTCGGGGCAGGGTGCAGGCCGGGTACGTCGTAAGCCACGGTCACTCCTCCGTCCGGACCGCGTCGTCCGGGTCGCCGGGTCGCCGTCAGGCCGGCCAGGGGCGGACCGTCGGGCGGGCCGTTGGGCGGGCCGATGGGCAGGCATCGTACGCCGCCCGGCCGGGGGGCGATCAGGAAGCCCTGCGGCCGGAGCCCCCGCGGACCGAGGAATTTGTTGGCTCACCCAGCCGAACCGCCCTGTTCCGTGCCGGTGCCCGGCCCGGCCGCGCGGACCCGCGCCACCTCCTCCAGGGCAGTACGCAGCTGCTCGAGCCAGGACTCCGCGTGCTGGCCGACCAGCCGGACACACCAGGCCAGCGCCTCGCTGCGGGTGCGGGCCACGCCGGACTCGACGAGGGTGTCGAGGACCAACCGGTCGGCCTGCCGCAGCCGGGTCATCACCGGCACGGACAGCGTGGTGAACAGCTGGCGGTGCTCCCCGCACACCACCCCCCAGGCGACCTTGCGCCCGGTGCGGTGCTCCAGCTCCCGGGCGATCCCGATCCGCTGGTCCCGGGTGCGCTCCCGGAACTCCTTGACCCGGCCGGCGACGGCGGCCGCCCGCTCGGCCGGGCTGGCGCCCGGACCGGTGTCCGGGGGGGCCAGCCGCCCGACCACGGTGATCTCCTCCCGGTCGACGGTCACCTCGGGGACGCCGTCGAACCAGTCCTGCGGCAGCCGGCCGGTGAGCCAGCCCCGCACCTGCTCCAGAAACTCCTGCCCAGTCGTGTGCTCTCTCATGGAGAGAGACGATTACACAGTTACACCGCAGGCGGAAGCCCTGTTCGCCCTGGGCGCACGGTGAACAGGCTCAGTCCGGCGGCCGGGCCCCAAGGCGGCGGGCCAGCGCGGCCGGGTCGGTCTCTGGCAGCTCGCAGACGAACCCCCGGCACACGTACGCCGTGGGCCGACCGTCCAGACATCCCCGGTCGGCCAGCAGCGGCACGGCCGGGTCGGTGCCGCCGGGGGGCCCGACCGCCACGACCGCGCCGGGGGCGGTGCCGGCCAGGGCGACCCGGTGCAGCCGCGTCGTGGCCGGGTCGTCCAGCTCCCCCACCACGGCGACCTCGCGGGGCCCGTCGAGCCGCGCCTCGGCGACCGCCAGGCCCCAGCCGACGAACCGCGGGTGCTCCCGGGCCAGCCGGGTCACCACCCCGAGGGCCCGTTCGGCGGCCTCCCGGTGCCGACCCGACCCGGTGTAGGCGGCGTAGGAGAGCAGGGCGCCGGCCGCGCCGGTCCAGCCCGACGGCGCGGCCGTGTCGGTGGGGTCCCGTGGACGGCGCACCAGCGCCTCCGCGTCGTCGGCGGTGTCGTGGAACCCGCCGTCGGGGGCGGCGAACCGGGCCAACACCAGGTCGAGGAGCCAGCCGGCGACCTCCAACCAGGCCGGCTCCCCGGAGGCGGCGTACAGGGCGAGGAACCCCTCGGCCACGCCGGCGTGGTCCTCGAGCACGCCGCGGTGCGGGCCGGCCCGCCCGTCCCGGCTGACCCGGGCCAGCCGCTGGCCCGCCGCCCCGTCGAGGTGGACGGCCAGCAGTAGGTCCGCGGCGCCCACCGCCGCGTCCAGGTAGCGGGGCTCCTCCAGCAGTACGCCGGCCTCGGCGAGCGCGGCGACGGCCAGGCCGTTCCACCCGGCGACCACCTTGTCGTCCCGGCCGGGCCGGACCCGCCGTTCCCGGGCGGCGGCCAGCCGGCGGCGTACGTCGGCCGCCCGGTCCGGGTCGTCGGGGTCCCGGGGGAGCTGCAGCACCGAGGCGCCGTGCTCGAAGGTGCCCGGCTCGGTCACCCGGTAGAGCTCGCCGGCCCAGGCGACGTCGGCCGGCCCGAGCACCTCGCGCAGCTGGGCGGGGGTCCACACGTAGAAGCGGCCCTCCACCCCCTCGCTGTCCGCGTCGAGAGAGGAGGCGAAGCCCCCCTGGGGGGTGCGCAGCTCGCGGAGCAGGAAGTCGGCGGTCTCCGCGGCGACCTGCCGGCCCAGGGGGTCGCCGGTGGCACGCCACCAGTGCAGGTAGCCGCGCAGCAGCAGGGCGTTGTCGTACAGCATCTTCTCGAAGTGCGGGACGACCCAGCCGGCGTCGACGCTGTACCGGGCGAAGCCGCCGCCGAGCTGGTCGTAGATGCCGCCGCGGGCCATCGCGGCGAACGTCCGGCCGGCCAGGTCCAGCGCCTGGGCGCCGCCGTCCCCGCCCCGGGCGGCCCGGCGCAGCAGGAACTCCAGCGTCGTGGACGGGGGGAACTTCGGGGCGCCCCCGAAGCCGCCGTGGCGGGGGTCGAAGTCGGCGGCCAGCCGGTCCACCGCCGCGTCCAGGTCAGCCGCCCCCGGCGGGGGGGCCGCACCGAAGGACGGGGCCCTGTCGGCCAGCTGCGCGGTGATCTGGGCGGCCGCCGCACCGACCTCGGCCCGCCGCTCCCGCCAGGCCTGCCGGACCGCGTCGAGGACCTGGCGGAAGGCGGGCAGGCCGTGCCGGGGCTGCGGCGGGAAGTACGTGCCGCAGAAGAACGGCTGCCCGTCGGGAGTGGCGAACACCGTCATCGGCCAGCCCCCGTGCCCGGTGAGCGCCTGCGTGGCCTCCATGTAGACGGCGTCGACGTCGGGGCGCTCCTCCCGGTCGACCTTCACGTTGACGAACGCCTCGTTCATCGCCGCGGCGACGTCCGGGTCCTCGAACGACTCGTGCGCCATGACGTGGCACCAGTGGCAGGCGGCGTACCCGATGGACACCAGCAGGGGTACGTCGCGGCGGCGGGCCTCGGCGAACGCCGCCTCGCCCCACTCCCACCAGTCCACCGGGTTCTCGGCGTGCTGCAGCAGGTACGGGCTCGTCGCGGACGCCAGGCGGTTGGCCATTCCTTTGACTCCTGACGAGTGGCACGTGTACCCAATATCTTGGTCAGTGATACACGAAGCAGATCTTCGCGGGAGTCTGGCGTGACTCCCACCTGCCCAGCCTAGGAGTACGCCGGTTGCCGCCTCGCAGGAAGCCCATGCTGCTCGCGCAGGGCAAGCCGCGGACCCTGGGCGGCAGGGCGCGGCCGTGGTGGGTGCGGCTCTATGCGCCCGAGGACGGCGGCACCAAGTACGCAGGTGATGTTCCGCGCGCCGGCCGGCGACGGCGAGCCGGGGAAGCGAGTGCTCCTGCGGGCCAGCTCCGTGGAGGAGGGCCCGCAAGATGTGCGCCCAGGCCGAGTCCGCGCTGGACACGCAGCGCCTTGCCGCCCGACCCGTCATCGGTCGGCCCCAGGCGGTGTGAGAACGATGGATGACCCGCGCCACGTGTTCCTCAGCGCGAGAGAGGTGATGACTCGCTACAGCTGGGGCAGGAGGAAGGGCTACCAGCACCTCAAGGGCCGTGAGCTGGTACCGCCGCCGGTGATGAGCTACCCCGACCGCTGGCGTGTCGACCAGCTCCTGGCAGGGGAGGAGAAGCGCATGGCGTTGGCCGAGGCGGCTTTGGAAGCCTTCGTCGCGCCTGAACGCGAGCCGACCTGCGTCACCACCCGCTCCCCAGCCCAAGCGACGGCCCCGCTCCGCATGAACGAGGCAACCCCGATCCTGCCGGCGACCCCGGCTGGGTCATGATGTCGCGGTGCGAACCGCGGATCTGAATCGACTCGACCGGGAGATTCGCAGGGCCAGTCGTGGCCCGGCTGGGGCATACGTCGAGGTCCTGGAACGCGCGATCGCCGTATGTGACGACGACCCCGACGCGGCGGCACACCTCGACGTACTCGAACTGCACAGCGAGCTGGCCGACGCCTACGACCGGCTCGGCCGGGTTGAGGATGCGCTGCGGCACGCCGACGCGCTCGCCGAGCACGGATACCGGAGTGAGCCAGATTCTCGATGCCGCCGAGCCGAGATCCTGACCCGGCACGGCCGGCTGGCGGAGGCGACCGTGCGCGCAGCATCGCTCGCCAAGCTCGGACGCGAGCCGGACGAGCTCCAGGCCGCGGTTCCGACTCTCACCGTTCCCGGTCGATGGGAGTCGCCGATCAGCCTGAAGACCAGCACGCCTATCGACCGAGAGGTCAGCATCGCGCGTGAGCCTGCCCCGCTGATGCCGGTCGCGCTGGCCTGGCTGCCCGCCGACGAGTATGCCGACTGGCCGCGACGTTGGCCGGACCTCAGCGACAGCCCGCTGCTGCATGACGAGGAGGGCGAACCGGTCAGCCACGTCGTCTACTGCCGACGCATGGAAGGCAAGCTGCGCGCAGGCAACGCCCCAGACGAGCCAGACCCCTCGCAGCTGCGGGCCCAATACGCGGCCGACGTGGCGCGGGACCCATCGCGGAAGATTGCCTGGCCCCCGGGCCGCAACGACCCGTGTTGGTGCGGGTCGGGCCGCAAGTACACGAAGTGCTGCGGGGCGCCCGGCGCGGAGGAGTCCCCGCGGTGAGGACGGTCAGGCTGCGGGTCACGATGCGCGAGGTCGTGCCGCGGGTCGAGCGGGTCATCGACGTGCCGGCCGCGATCACCCTCGACGAGCTCCACGAGGTGTTACAGGTGGCGATCGGCTGGACCGACTCCCACCTGCATCAGTTCCGCACCGACGACGCCGTCTACGCGGTCCCCTTCGAGGACTGGAGTGAGGGCGAGATCGACGAACGCGGCGTACGACTATCCATGTTGCCGACCCGCTTCCTCTACGCCTACGACCTCGGCGACGGCTGGGAGCACGACGTCGAGGTGCTGGGCAGCGGGGGCGGTCAACCGGGCTGCGTCGGCGGCGAGGGAGCCTGCCCACCCGAGGACTGCGGCGGCGTCGGCGGGTATGCGGACCTCCTCGAAGCCCTGGCCGACCCAGGGCGCCGCGAGCACCAATCGATGGGCGCCTGGGTCGGGGGCCGGCTGCGACCGTTCGACCAGGACGCCACCACGCAGCGAGTCCGCGACGCTGTCGGCGCCGTGCCCGGCAGCGTCCGCATCCTGCTGGACCTTCTCGCCGACGGGGTCAAGCTCACCCCGGGCGGTCGGCTTCCACGCGCCGTTGTCCGCGCCGTGCAGGAGGAGCGCCCGGGCTGGCACCCGTTGGGCCGGCTCGCCTCGATCGAGGAGGACCTGCTCCCCCTGGCCGTCCTCCACGACCTGCTGCGTCACGTCCGGCTGGTCCGTCTCTCCGGCGGGGTGCTGCGACCCACGAAGGCGGCAACCGACGAACGCGAGACGGTACGTCGTCTCCGATCCTGGTTCAGCACCGACGAGTTCTCCACCATGGCCGCCGAGCGCGCCGTCGCACTGGTCGCAGCCCGCGGCCCTCTCAAACTCGCCGAGATCGCCGCCGAGGTGCACCCTATGCTCGGCCACGGGTGGAGCCGCGACGGGAAGCCCATCACCACCCGGGACGTGGAAGACGAGCTCCGCAGCGCGTCCCACCAACTCCAGGCCCTCGACCTGATTACCCGCACCCGATCGGTTTGGTCCGCGGGACCATCGGCACGCTCGCTACTGCCCGGAGCGAACCTGCTCGCCGGCCTGCTCTGATCACAGCGCCGTCGGCGTGACATCCCGCGTAGAATCTTGCCATGACCAGCACCGTACCCGGCTTCGACCGACTGACGGTGGAGCCCGGAAAGCTCGGCGGGCAGCCGTGCATCCGCGGCTACCGGTTCAGCGCGCAGCAGTTGCTGGAGCTCCTAGCGGCGGGCAAGACGTTCGACGAGATCCGCGAGAGCTTTGACTTCCTCGAGATCGAGGACGTGCGCCAGGTTCTCGGCTACGCGGCGGCCTTGGCGGATCGCGACTTCTACCTCCCGACCGCCCAGACCGCGTGAAGTTCCTCGTCGATCAGAATCTCCCGTCGACACTCGCCGTCCGGCTCGCAGCCGACTGGCACGACGCGCGCCACACCAGCGATCTGGGCATGGAACGCAGCCTCGATGAGGACATCTTCACGTGGTGTCGACAGAACGACGCGGTGCTCCTCACCGCGGACAAGAGGATCACGAAGTACCTTGCTTCCCAACGCGCCGCCACTCCGTCGGTCGTGATCCTCCGGGACTACCTGCTCGACGTCACCCGACTGGAGACGGACCTGCTCGCCGGCCTCGACGGCATCGAACGCACCATCGCGAGCGACGGCCACGCCGTCTTCTCGATGGGCCCGGATCGTCCGACGAGGGCTCAACTCCTGCCGCTGATCTCCGAAATCGGCTGACCTGACGACGGGAATCAGCCGGATCAGCCCGGCCCTAGTGATGCACGAGAGTGATACACGAAGCCGCGGAATCAGTGTCCAACAGCAGCAGGGGTACGTCGCGGCGGCGGGCCTCGGCGAACGCCGCCTCGCCCCACTCCCACCAGTCCACCGGGTTCCCGGCATGCTGCAACAGGTACGGGCTCGTCGCGGACGCCAGGCGGTTGGCCATGTCCCCCACCTTCCCGCACGGGCCCGGTCGGAACGACGGCGCGGGGGCGTCACCGGCAGTTCAGCGTTACGTCACAGGCCAGTCTGGCGCTCCAGGTGTTCGGGGTAGCGGGCGCCCGTGATGGGGACCGCCGCGGCCGCGGCCCCGATGACGCGCAGGTCGTCGGGCGTGAGCGCGATGGTGGTGGCGCCGATGTTCTCCTCCAGACGGTGCAGCCGGCGGGTGCCGGGGATGGAGACGATCCACGGCTTCTGGGCGAGCAGCCAGGCGAGCGCGATCTGCGCCGGGGCCGCCTGGGTGCGGGCGGCGACCTGGCCGAGCAGCTCGACCAGCGCGTGGTTGGCCTCCCGCGCGGCGGGGTCGAAGCGGGGGATCTGGGTGCGGATGTCGGCGCTGTCGAAGGTGGTGGCCTGGTCGATGGTGCCGGTGAGGAAGCCCTTGCCGAGGGGGCTGAACGGGACGAAGCCGATGCCGAGCTCCTCGCAGGTGGGCAGCACCTCGGCCTCCGGCTCGCGGTACCACAGCGAGTACTCGGACTGCACCGCGGTGACCGGTTGGACCGCATGGGCGCGGCGGATGGTGCCCGCGGCGGCCTCGGACAGGCCGAAGTGGCGGACCTTTCCGGCCGCCACGAGCTCCTGGACGGCGCCGGCGACGTCCTCGATCGGCACGTTGGGGTCGACCCGGTGCTGGTAGTAGAGGTCGATGACGTCGACCCGCAGCCGGCGCAGCGAGCCGTCGGCGGCCCGGCGGATGTCGTCGGGACGGCTAGAGCGCCCGGTCTGGCGGCCCTCGGCATCGAAGGTGAAGCCGAACTTGGTGGCGATCTGCACCTGGTCACGGAACGGGGCGAGCGCCTCGCCCACGAGCTCCTCGTTGACGAACGGGCCGTAGACCTCGGCCGTGTCGAAGAAGGTGACGCCGCGCTCGACGGCGGCCCGAATCAGAGCGATCATGTCGTCTCGGTCGCCGGGGTTGGGGCCGTAGCTCTGGCTCATCCCCATGCAGCCCAAGCCGAGCGCGGAAACCTGCAGGTCCCGGCCGAGGATGCGCCTGTCCATACGTTCCTCCTGTCTCCACGCCACGGCGCGCGTGCGGGCTACTGCTGGTTCGCGGCCTGGTACGGCTCGTCGAGGACCGGCTCCAGCCACGTGGTGGGCTCCGCCCCGCCGGGGAGGGACTCGAGCAGGGCCAGGTGGCTCATGAACCGGTCGGCGACGGCGCCGTGCCAGTGCTCCTCGCCAGGCGGGCAGACGACGGTGTCCCCGGCGCGGACCCGCACCACCTGGCCGTCGCGGGTGCCCACCAGGCCGACGCCCTCGGTCACGTGCAGGGTCTGGCCGACGGCGTGACGGTGCCAGTTCGTCCGCGCCCCGGGGGTGAACCGGACCAGGGCGACGGTCATCCGCGACGGCTCCTCGCCACGGTGGATCGGGGTCAGGTAGACGTCGCCGGTGAAGTTCTCGGCGGGCGTCTTCACGGTGGGGGCGACGGTGACGAGCTCCATGCGTGCTCCTCGGGGGTGGCTGGTCAGGGGCGCAGCAGGGTCTTGATGGCCCGGCGCTCGTCCATCGCCCGGTAGCCTTCGGCGGCCTGGTCCAGCGGCAGGGTGAGGTCGAAGACCTTCCCCGGGTCGATGACGCGACGCCAGATCAGGTCGATCAGCTCGGGCAGGAACCGGCGTACCGGGGCGGGCCCGCCGTGCAGGTGCACGTGCGAGAAGAACAGCTCCGCACCGGGCAGTGCCACGCCGTGGGCGACGCCGACGTAGCCGACGTGCCCGCCCGGGCGGGTGGCGCGGATGGCCTGCATCATCGACTCCTGGGTGCCCACGGCCTCGATCACCGAGTGCGCGCCCAGGCCGCCGGTGAGCTCCTTGACGTGGGCGACGCCGTCGTCTCCGCGCTCGGTGACGACGTCGGTGGCGCCGAACTCCCGGGCCAGCCGCTGCCGGGGCTCGTGCCGGCTCATCGCGATGACCCGCTCCGCGCCCAGCTGCCGGGCGGCCAGGACGCCGAGCAGTCCCACCGCGCCGTCCCCGACCACGGCGACGGTCTTACCGGGCCGTACGTCGGCCGCGACGGCCCCGAACCAGCCCGTGCCGAGCACGTCGGAGGCGGTGAGCAGGCTGGGCACCAGGTCGTCGGCGGGCAGCTCCGGGGTGGCCACCAGGGTGCCGTCGGCGAGCGGCACGCGCAGCCGGTCGGCCTGGGCGCCGAGGGCGCCGACCGGCTCCCGCCGGACGCAGGAGGACTGGTAGCCGGCGCGGCAGATCTCGCAGGTGTTGTCCGAGGCGAAGAACGAGCCGACCACGAACTGGCCGGGGCGGACGGTCCGAACGTCGCGGCCGACCTCCTCCACGAGGCCGACGTACTCGTGACCCATCGGGGCCGGCCCGGTTACGGCCTCGATGCCGCGGTAGGGCCACAGGTCCGAGCCGCAGACGCACGTAGCGGCCAGTCGGATGACCGCGTCGGTGGGCTGCTCGATCGCCGGCTCGGGACGCTGTTCGACGCGTACGTCGCCCGGGGCGTAGAGGACGGCTCCTCGCATGGTGGCCTAGGTCCCTTCTCCATCGGTGGCTCTCTGGGCACGGCCCCGCCGGAGGCCGGTCCGGCTGGGTGACCGGCCGAGGGGACAACGGCGGGGCAACGGGCCAACGCCTGGACCCTAATGTAAGAGACATCTAACATCGGGTCAAACCCTGTTCACCGGGCACCCCGGGGAGATCGAGCGGAGGCAGCGCAGGTGCGGCGGCGGGCCACCTACCACCATGGCGACCTGCCCGCGGCCCTGGTCGATGCCGCACTGGCGCTGGTGGCGGAGAACGGGGTGGCCGGCCTGTCGGTCGCGGCAGCCGCCCGCCGGGCCGGGGTGAGCGGCGGCGCCCCCTACCGGCACTTCGCCAGCCGCACCGCCCTGCTCTCCGCCGCCGCGACGGCCGCGGCGGAGCGGCTGGCCGAGCAGATGCAGGCCGCCCTCGCGGAGGTTCGGAGGACGAACGCCGCCCGGACCGGGACCCCGGCCGCCGCGGCGGCCGAGGAGCTGGCGGCGCTCGCTCGGGTCTACGTCCGGTATGCCCTCAGCGGGGGCCCCGGCTTCGAGCTGATCTTCGCCGACGAGCTGCAGGACTTCCCCGACGAGCGACGCCGGGAGGCCACCCGGCGGGTGTTCGACCTGCTGCTGTGGCCGGCCCGCACCGTCACCGGCCACCCCGCCGCCGCCGAACGGCTGCTGAGCAGCCTCATCGCCGTCGTGCAGGGCTACGCCTACCTCCCGCGCAGTGGCTTCATGCGCGGCTATGCCACCGACGCCGACCTGCTCGCCGCCGAGGCCGCCGGCGTCGTTCGCACCCTGGCCCGCGCCGCCCTCCAGGGAAGCCCTGACGTCGACCCCCTCCCCCGTCTCGAGCCGCCCCAGCACTGAGCCGGCCGGCGCCGCCCAGGCCCGCCGCCCCTGCCGGTCGGCGAGGCAGCGGCAGCGGCAACGGCAACGGCAACGGCAACGGGCATTTCACACCGCGGCGAGGACCCGATCCACGACCGACGTACTGCGGGTCGGCGATCGGGTTGGCCACCACCGAGCGGAACCACCGCTCCCCCTCGATGTCGGTGAGGCTGACCCAGGCATCGGTGAGCCGCCCGCGCACCTCGTCGGGGTGGCCGGCGACAGGCCGCCAGTTCACTACGCCGTTCGGGGTCGCCAGGTACCCGCCCTCGAAGGTCAGCGCCGCGTGCGCGGCGTCGTGCTCGGCGAAGAGCACCAGGGCGCTCTCCTTGGGCTGGTAGAGCCACTTGTGCGCGGACACGGCCACCGAATCGGCGGCCTGGATGCCATCCAGCAGCCCAGCGCGGCGGGTCAGCCGCAGCGGTCCGGCCCAGGCGGCGTCAACGTGCCGCCAGGCGGCGCCGTCCCCGACGTCGAGGGGGTCGACGGCTCCCGTGGCCACGGTCCCGGCGGTCAGCACGAGCACACACCGGGACAGGTCGTCGGGTAGCTGGTCCACACGGAGCCGCTGCCGGTCATCGACGCCGACGGCCAGGTACGCCAGACCCAGCAGGTGGGCCGCCTTGCGGACGCTGAGGTGCGCCGCCGCCGAGGCCACGACGGTGCGGGCTCCGGTCAGGTCCAGGGTCGCCCACAACGCGGTGAGGACACCCCCCAGGCCGCTGGCGGGGGCGGCATGGGGAACCCCTGCGGCCGACCGGGCGGCGATCAGCTCCTCCAGCGCGGCCCGTAGGCCTTCCGCGTCGGGCTGGAAGTCGTCCCTCACCGCGGGTGGCCAGCCCCACGACCACGCCGGTCCCTCCGGGGACGGTCACCCCCCTCCCCGGGCGGAGGTTCGGGAAAGCGGACCTTCTTCAGCTGCCGGTTCAGGGAGCGCAGCAGCAGCACGGTCGCCACGATCAGCACCAGCACGACGAGGCTGCCGACCACCCCGGGCGACACGGTCTGGTCGTTGAGCGGCCCGGCCAGCACGGCCGAGGTGGTGAGCGTCATGCCCGCACCTCCTCGCGAACGCCCGCGAACAGGTCGTCCTCGGGCAGCGTTGTGTCGACCAGGGAGCGGGCCAGCTGGTAGTCCTCGGTGGGCCAGGCGGCCTGCTGGACCGCCAGCGGCACCGCGAACCAGCGGCCCTCGGGGTCGACCTGGGAGGCGTGCGCGAGCAGCGCGGCGTCCCGCTGCGCGAAGTACTCCGCGCAGGGCACCCGGGTGGTCACCCGCCCCTCGTCCTCGGGCCGGTCCACCCAGCGGGCCAGCCATTCGGCGTACGGCGACTCCAGGCCTCGGGCGAGGGCCGCCTGGTGAAGGGCGACGACCCGCTCCTTGTGGAACGTCATGTGGTAGTAGAGCTTCAGGGGCTGCCAGGGGTCCCCGGTGCCCGGGTAGGCGTCGGGGTCCCCGGCGGCCTCGAACGCGGCCACGGAGATCCGGTGGCACATCACGTGGTCCGGGTGCGGGTAGCCGCCGTTCTCGTCGTACGTCGTGACCACGTGCGGGCGGAACCGGCGGACCAGCGCCACCAGCGGCTCGGCCGCCACGGCCAGGGGCAGCCCAGCGAAGCAGCCCTCGGGCAGCGGCGGGGGCGGGTCCCCCTCCGGCAGGCCGGAGTCCACGAAGCCCAGCCAGGTGTGCC
Organism: Actinomycetota bacterium; assembly: GCA_049323135.1. GTDB lineage: Bacteria > Actinomycetota > Actinomycetes > JBMOMH01 > JBMOMH01 > JBMOMH01. Next base: position 29,062 of record JBMOMH010000313.1, on the reverse strand, counting down.
GGACGCCGAGGAGGGTGGCGGCGCGGGCCATCTCGGCCCGGCGGACGGCGGGCAGGTCCGCCCGGACCTCGGGCCGGTCCATCGCCGGGTTGAGGATCGAGCCGCGCTCCCCACCCGTGCAGGTGGCGACGAGCACGTCGACCCCCTCCCGGACGTAGCGGGCCATGCTGGCGGCGCCCTTGCTGGACTCGTCGTCGGGGTGCGCGTGTACGGCCAACAGACGCAGCTGTTCGGTCACCCTGTCCTCTCCCACCGTCGGTGTCGTCCCCATTGTCGCCGCCGCGAGCGGCGCCCGTGACGCCCAGGGTCGACCCGGTCGGTCCGGACCACAGCGGGGGCGCCCCACCGCCCGCCGTTCTCCCTCGCCCGCCGTCCCGCGGCAGCCGCCCTCCAGCCGGTGGGCCCCAAGGGCCCAACAGGTCTTATCCTGTCACAGTAGTTTCAGAGAGAGGGAGGTCCGTGGTAGTAAGTGTGGCCTATAGCCCACATTTACTACCATATACTGCCATCCTCCCTCCTGAGGGTGGTGCCGGTGTGAGCACAGGGGCCACAGGGGACGGAGCGTCGAACCGGTGGGCGGCGCGCAGAGCAGGGCGACCGGGTAGCCCGCCGTTACGACCTCATGTCCGGGGCCGGAGTCACGACGGCGGTCGGCTGCGCCCAGCGCACGTGTGCGTCTGGGGCTGGCGAACGGTTATCCTGTAAGTTCCGCCGATCGACCACGAACCGTCGACGACGCCGTCCCTGCACGGCCCGCCGCGACGAGGAGCACATCTGTGACCGAGACGACCGAGACCACCACCTGGCTCACCCAGGAGGCCTACGACCGCCTGTCGGCCGAACTCGCCCACCTCACCGGTCCTGGGCGCGCCGAGATCGTCGCCAAGATCGAGGCGGCCCGGGAGGAGGGGGACCTGCGGGAGAACGGCGGCTACCACGCCGCCAAGGAGGAGCAGGGCAAGCAGGAGGCCCGGATCCGTCAGCTGCAGGCCCTGCTCGAACGAGCCAAGGTCGGCGAGGCCCCGCCGGACGCCGGGGTGGCCCGGCCCGGCATGGTCGTCACGGTGCGCTTCGCCGGACAGTCGGACACCATGACGTTCCTGCTCGGCTCCCGGGAGGACTCCGCTCCCGACCTGGAGATCTTCTCGCCGCAGTCCCCGTTGGGTGCGGCCCTGCTCGACAAGCGCGTCGGCGAGAAGGCCCGCTACACCACGCCCCGGGGCGACGAGGTGACCGTGGAGCTGGTCGACGCCACCCCGTACGCCGGCTGACGGCTCCGCCCCGTACGCCGGCTGACCGCTCCGCGGCGGGCCCTCGGTCCGTCCGGGCTCGTTCGCGGCTAGTTCGCCGCCGCCCGGTAGCGGCGTACCGCCAGCGGGACGAACACCGCCAGCACGAGCAGGGACCAGCCCAGCGACACCAGCACCGGGTGGGCCAGCGGGAACGGCACCGCGCCGGACGGGCCGGCCAGCGGGTTGGGGTTGCCGAACAGGGCACGGGCGGCGGCGACGGTCGCGCTGACCGGGTTCCACTCCGCGGCGTGCCGGAGCCAGGTCGGCAGCCCGGCTAGCGGCACGAAGGCGTTGGACAGGAACGTCAGCGGGAACAGCCAGACGAACCCGGCCGTGTTGGCCGTCTCCGGGGTGCGCACCAGCAGCCCGATGTACGCCCCCACCCAGCTCATCGCGTAGCCGAACAGCAGGATCAGCGCGAACCCGGCCAGCGCGAGCAGCAGGCCGCGGTGGATCCGCCAGCCGACGAGCAGGCCGGTGCTCAGCATCACCACGACGACCAGCAGGTTGCGGGAGGAGTCGCCGAGGGTCCGGCCGAAGAGGACCGCGGAGCGGGCCATGGGCAGGGAGCGGAACCGGTCGACCAGGCCCTTGGACAGGTCGGTGGCCAGCCCCACCGCGGTGGCGCCGGTGGTGAACGCCACCGTCTGGGTGAAGATCCCGGCCATCAGGTACTCCCGGTAGCTGCCGCCGGGGACGGGGATCGCGCCACCGAAGACGTAGGCGAACAGCAGCACGAACATGATCGGCTGGATGGTGGCGAAGAACAGCAGCTCGGGCACCCGAACGGTCTGCAGCAGCTGCCGCCAGGTCATCACCACCGCGTCGGAGACCGCGCCGCGCAGGCCGGTGCCGGCCGCCGTCGCCTGGCTCACCGGTGGCTCCCCACCGCGGCGGCCGGCACCGCCGGCTCCGCCCCGGCCGGCTCCTCCGCGGCATGCCCGGTGAGCGCGAGGAACACGTCGTCGAGGGTGGGCCGGCGCAGCGCGATGTCGTCGATGACCACCCCGGCCGCGTCAAGCTCGCGGACCACGCCGACGAGCACGCCGGCGCCGCCGGAGGTGGGCGCGGTCAGGTGGCGAGTGTGCTCCTCGACGCTGGCCTCCTCCCCCGTCGTACGCCGCAGCGCCCCGGCCGCCGCGGGCAGCTGGGCCCGGTCGTGCACGACGACCTCGATGCGCTCCCCGCCGACCTGGGCCTTGAGCTGGTCGGCGGTGCCCTGGGCGATGACCCGGCCGTGGTCCACGACGGCGATCGCGTCGGCCAGCCGGTCGGCCTCCTCCAGGTACTGGGTGGTCAGCAGCAGGGTGGCGCCCTCCCGGACCAGGCCGGCGATGACGTCCCACATGCCGATCCGGCTGCGCGGGTCCAGCCCGGTCGTCGGCTCGTCGAGGAAGAGGATCCGCGGCCGGCCCACCAGCGAGGCGGCCAGGTCGAGGCGGCGGCGCATGCCCCCGGAGTAGGTCTTCACCTGCCGGCCGGCGGCGTCGACCAGGTCAAACCGGGCGAGCAGCTCGTCGGCGCGGGCCCGCGCGGTGGCCCGGCCCAGGTGGTACAGCCGGCCGAACAGCACCAGGTTCTCCCGACCGGTGAGTGTCTCGTCGACGGCGGCGTACTGGCCGGACAGGCCGATGGTGCGCCGCAGCTCCCGAGCCTGGGTGACGACGTCCAGCCCGGCCACCGCGGCGCGCCCCGCGTCGGGGCGCAGCAGGGTGGCCAGGATCCGCACCGTCGTGGTCTTGCCGGCGCCGTTGGGGCCGAGCAGGCCCAGCACGGTGCCCTCCGGCACCACCAGGTCCAGCCCGTCCAGGGCCCGCACCGCGCCGTAGTGCTTGACCAGCCCCTCGGCGACGATCGCCGCTGCCACCCTGACCTCCTCTGGACCCTCCCTGGGCGGCCCGCACCGCCCTGGGGAAGGGTACGGGCCCGGGTCGGCCCGCGCACCCGGGTTTCCCCGGCCTACACGTCCCCCACCAGGGGCATCGCCGACGCGGTGGTTACCGTCTCCTGCACCCGCCGCCAGGACGTGCCGGGTGCCGAGGACAGCTCGGTCCGGCGGACCGTGCCATCCGCCGCCGGCTCGTAGACGGCCACGCCGGCCGCCGCGTCCACGGTGACCACCGCTCGGTCGAAGGTGCGCCGGTACGACGTGCGGCCCTGCCCGGTGACCAGGTCCAGGCGCAACTGGCTGCCCACGTGGAACCCCACCACGATGACCTGTCCCTCCCCCGGCTGTCCGGCCGTCGCGGCACCGACGCCGTCGACGGCGACGCCGTCGGAGGTCGAGCCGAGGGCCCACCGGCCGCCGGCGGACAGCCAGATGTCCACCGTGGGCCCGGAGCCGGGATGCTGCTGGACGGCCCACTCGGCGATGTCCGCGGCCTGGCTCCCCACGGCTTGGCCGCAGGCGGTGACGGTGCCGGACCGGTCGAAGAGCGAGCAGGGCGGGCGGGGGTCGAAGGGCCGCAGGACACTGCCCTGGGTGGCGTCGAACAGGTACAGGTCGACCCGGGCACTCGGGGTGGCCGACGGCCGGACCGGTGACCCGCTGGGGATGGGGCCAGCCGTCCCCCCCGGCGACGGGCCGGTCGCCGTACAGGCGGTCAGGACCACGGCAACCACCACGAGCCGGCGGGCCCTGCCGAGGGGCATCACTCCCCCCGGCTCAGCGGATGACGCCGGTGGCGAGGTCCAACGTCTGGGACGACCCGTCGGCGCTGCGCAGGACCAGGACCGTTCCGGTCACCTGCAGCACGCTAACCGCGCCGTGCCCACCGGGCACGGTGTAGAAGCGGGTCTGCGAGCCCAGGCCCCGGCAGGGGTCGGGTCCGTCCCGGAGCACGAAGAGGGCCCCAGTGCCGGGCGCGCGGGCGGCGAACCCGGAGGTGAAGTAGTAGGCGACGCCGGCCGCGCTGGTGGCGCCCTGGCTGAGCCGGGTGGCCAGCCCGTCATGCCCGCCCACCATCGGGGGGTGCACGGTTGGCTGGGGCAGCGCGACCGGACACGAGGTCGGGGCGGCTGGTCCGGTCTTCGGCGCCCGCCAGGGGACCGCATTCTGTGCCACCCAGGCGCCGTGCGCCGCGTCCTGCTGGGCCTTGGCCGCCAGGACCTGCTCGGCTGGGGGCAGGGCGCCGCCGGAGGCCCCGGCACCGCCTGAGGCAGCCAGCACCCCGCCAACGGCGATCACGGCCAGGACGGCCGTCGCTGCCACCCAGCGGCGCCACATGAGTGCCTCCCTGGTCCTGATGTCACGGTGGCAGGCCGCCGGCGAGGGAGGAAGATCCTTTGCCGAAAGATGACTGGCGCCGGCGTCAGCCGAACAGGACCCGGTGCCCGGCGGCCCGCAGGGCGGCGAGCACCTCGTCGCAGTGTCGGGGGCCCCGGGTCTCCACCTGCAGGGCGACCTCCACCTCGTCCACGTGCAGCCGCGGGTCGGTGCGGACGTGCTCGACGTCGACGACGTTGGCCTCCACCTCGGCGACCGCCGCGAGCAGCCGCACCAGGGCCCCGGGTCGGTCGGGCAGCCGAACCCGGAACGCCAGGTAGCGGCCCGCCGCGGCCATCCCGTGGCGCAACAGCCGCAACAGCAGCAGCGGGTCGACGTTCCCGCCGGAGAGCACCACGACCACGGGGGGCTCGTAGGCCCGCGGCGCGTCCAGCAGCGCAGCGACGGCGGCCACCCCCGCCGGCTCCACCACCAGCTTGGCCCGCTCCAGGCAGAGCAGTAGCGCCCGGGACAGCGACTCCTCGCCGACGGTAACCACCTCGTCGACCAGGGCGCTGACCAGCGCGAAGGTCAGGTCCCCGGGCCGGCCGACCGCGATGCCGTCGGCCATGGTGGCCATCGACTCCAGGGTGACCGGGTGGCCCACGGCCAGCGACGGCGGGTACGCCGCCGCGGCCTCGGCCTGCACCCCGACGACCCGGATGTCGGGCCGGGCGGCCTTGACGGCCAGGGCGATCCCGCCGACCAGCCCCCCGCCGCCGGTGCAGACCAGCACGGTGCGCACGTCCGGGCACTGCTCGAGGATCTCCAGGCCGACGGTGCCCTGCCCCGCCACAACCGCCGGGTGGTCGAAAGGATGCACGAGCACCGCGCCGGTCGCCACGGCGTGGTCCAGCGCCGCCGCCAGCGCCTCGTCGACGGTGTGCCCGCTGAAGCGCACCTCGGCCCCGTACGCCTCGGTGGCGGCGACCTTGGGCAGCGGGGCCCCCTGGGGCATCAGCACGGTGGCCCGGATCCCGAGCAGCCGTGCGGCCAGGGCCACCCCTTGCGCGTGGTTGCCGGCGCTCGCCGCGACCACGCCGCGGGCCCGCTCCTCCGCGGTGAGCCCGGCGAGCCGCACGTACGCCCCCCGGATCTTGAAGGAGCCGGCGCGCTGCAGGTTCTCGCACTTGAGGAACACCGGCCCGCCGACCCGCTCGGCCAGCCAGCGGGACCCCTCCAGGGGCGTGGTGCGCACCACGTCACGGAGCAGGTCCCGGGCGGCGTGCACCGCCGCCACGTCCACCGGCAGGGCCGCCGTCGTCATGCGGCCAGCATCCCACTGCCCTCCCGGCGGGGCCGGGAATGTGGGCGGCACCGGCAAGGTTTATGGTTGCATGGTGCAAGCAACCGATTCCCCCGCCGACTCCCCCGTCTCCCCCGCCGACCTGACCGCACGGACGCGGGAGCTCGTCGCGGCCCTCTACGCGGTGGCCCACCGGGCCAAGCACCTAGGCGGCGGCGACCCCGCCGACCAGGCCGGGCTGTACCTGCTGGGCCACCTGGTGACGCCGGACGCCCCGCTGCGCATCTCCGACCTGGCCGGCCGGTGCGGGCTGGACCTGTCCACGGTGAGCCGGCACGTCCGCACGCTGGCCGAACGGGGGTACGTCGCCCGGGGCGAGGACCCGGCCGACCGGCGGGCCGCCGTACTGGCGCTGACCCCCAGCGGCCGCGCCGCGCTGGACGCCGCGCAGGCGCGCCGGGCGGCCGCCTTCGCCGCGCATCTCGCCCACTGGTCGGGGCAGGACCTCGACCGGCTCACCGCCCTGCTCCACCGGCTGGCCGCCGACCTGGACGCCACGACCACTCCCGAGGAGACCCGATGACCCCCGGCCCGGCCGACGCCCGCACGGGCGCGTTGACGCCCACCATGAGCCACCGCCAGATCCTGGTGGTGCTCGGCGGGCTGATGCTCGGCATGCTGCTGGCCGCGCTGGACCAGACCATCGTCGGCACCGCCCTGCCGACCATCGTCGGGGAGCTCGGCGGGCTGGACCACTACTCTTGGGTGGTCACCGCCTACCTGCTGACCTCGACGGCCTCCACCCCGCTGTACGGGAAAATCTCCGACCTGTACGGACGCAAGCAGGTCTTCCAGTTCGCCATCGTCGTCTTCCTCGTCGGCTCCGCCCTCGCCGGGGCCTCGCAGACCATGTGGCAGCTGGTCGGCACCCGCGCCCTGCAGGGACTGGGCGCGGGGGGCCTGATGGCCCTGGCCCTGGCGATCATCGGCGACGTCATCCCGCCCCGGGAGCGGGGCCGCTACCAGGGCTACTTCGGCGCCGTGTTCGCCGTGTCCAGCGTCGCCGGGCCACTGCTCGGGGGCTTCTTCGTGGACCACCTGTCCTGGCGCTGGGTGTTCTACATCAACCTGCCGCTGGGCATCCTGGCGCTGGCCGTCACCACCGTCGCGCTGCGCTTCCCGTTCCAGCGGCACGAGCACCGGGTGGACTACACCGGGGCGGCGCTGCTGGTGGCCGCGGTGAGCGCCCTGCTGCTGGTCACCGTGAACGGCCAGAGCTGGGGCTGGACCTCCGGCTCGGTCCTCGGGCTGGGCGCCGTCGGCCTGGTCGCCCTGGCCCTGTTCGCCTGGTGGGAGTCGAGGACCGGGGAGCCGATCATGCCGCCGCGGCTGTTCCGGAACCGGGTGTTCACCGTGTCCGGCGCGGCCAGCTTCATCGTCGGCCTGGCCATGTTCGGTGCGATCATCTACCTGCCGATCTACCTGCAGGTGGTCGACGGCGTGTCGCCCACCGTGTCCGGGCTGCGGCTGCTGCCGCTCATGGTCGGCATCCTGGGCGCGTCCATCACCTCTGGGCGCCTGATCAGCCGGCTGGGCCGGTACAAGGTGTTCCCCGTCGTCGGTACCGCGGTGATGACGGTGGGGATGTGGCTGCTGTCCCACCTGGACCGAGCCACCTCGGCGTGGCTGGCCAGCCTGTTCATGTTCGTCCTGGGTGTCGGGCTCGGGCTGGTCATGCAGGTGTTCGTGCTCGCCGTGCAGAACGCGGTGGACCGCCGGGACATGGGCACCGCCACCTCCGCGTCGACGTTCTTCCGCTCCATGGGCGGCGCCTTCGGTACCGCGGTGTTCGGCGCGATCCTCAACGACCGGGTGCAGGCCTACCTGGCCCAGCGCCTGCCCGCAGGGGGAGGCGGCGCCCCCCGGGGCGGCTCGCTGCTCGGCAGCCCGGCGCAGATCGCCCAGCTGCCGGCACCGGTCCGGGAGGCCGTCGTCGACTCCTTCGTCCGGGCCCTGCACGTGGTGTTCCTCGCCGCCATCCCGTTCACCGTGGTGGCCTTCGTGCTGACCCTGTTCCTGCCCGAGATCCGGCTCCGCGGCCGGGAGCGGGAGGCGGCGTCCACCGCACCAGAGGAGGCCGAGGCGCTGTTCATGGAAGGCTAAAGGAGCCGGTCAGACGATCACCCGCCCGTATGCTTCCCGGGCGGTCGCCCAGGCGGCGCCACCGTCGACGCGGCCCTGGCGAAGATCGCCGGCCCCGCCCCCGGTAGGCCCACTCAGCGGGCCGGCGACCAGTAGCGGCCGCCGGCGAGGACCAGGGCGGCGGCACCCACCAGGCCGGCGTCCATGCCCAGCGCCGCAGGTACCACCCGCACGTCCCGGGCGAACGCCAGCCGGGCGTGCCGGCGTACCGCCTCCTCCACCGGACCCAGCAGCAGCGGCCCCGCCTGCGCCACCCCCCCGCCCACGGTCACCACCTGCAGGTCGCACAGGTGCGTCGCCGACGCGATGGCCGTGCCCAGCGCCCGCCCGGCGCGGGCCAGGGCGCGCTGGGCCACCGGATGCCCCCGCTCGGCGTCCAGGGCCAGGTGACGGGCGTCGCCGCCGGGGTGCCGCCAGCCCTGCGCGGTGGCCCACCGGACCAGCCCGGGGCCGCTGGCCACCGTCTCCAGGCAGCCGATGCCCCCGCACCCGCAGGGCTCCCCGTCCGGGTCGACCACGACGTGGCCGATATGCCCGGCGTTGCCACTCGGTCCGTCGACCAGCCGGCCGTCGAGGACCAGGCCGCCGCCCACACCGGTGGACACCACCACGCCGAGCAGGCTCGACGTGCCGCGCCCGGCGCCCCGCCAGTGCTCGCCGACGGCCGCGCAGACCGCGTCGTTGTGCACCCGCACGACCTCGCCGGCCAGCCGGGAGTCCAGGCGCTGGGCCAGCCGCTGGGCCAGCGGGAAGCCCCGCCAGCCGGGCACGTTGACCGGGGACACCTCCCCCGCTGGCCACCGCATCGGCCCGCTGCAGCCGACGCCCACCCCGGCGTACCGCCCCGGGGATCGGTCCACCAGCCGTCCGACCAGGTCGTCCAGGGCCCACCACAGCGTCTCCGCGTCCCCGCCGGGCGGGACCCGGACGCGGGCGGACTCGAGGATCCGACCGCCCTGGTCGACAACCGCCCCAGCGAACGTGTTGCCGCCCAGGTCGAGCGCCAGGACGGCCCGCTGCTCCGGCACCCAGGCCTCCCGGGGGTCGACGGCATCCGGGCCCATCATGCTGCGCCCGACCGGGCACTATCCCAGCCGGGCGCCTGGGCAGCGGCCCGGCCGGCGACGTACGGTCGACGGGTGACCCGTCCCACCAGCCTCGCCGCCCTCCGCGCCATCGGCCACACCCACCGCAGCGTCAAGTCCGAGATCCGGGCCAACCTGCTCGCCCGGCTCCGGTCCGGCGTCCCCCGCTTCCCGGGGATCGTCGGCTTCGACGACACCGTCCTCCCCCATCTGGAACGGGCCCTGCTCGCCGGGCACGACCTGGTGCTGCTCGGCGAGCGCGGCCAGGGCAAGACCCGGCTGATGCGCACCCTGGTCGACCTGCTCGACGAGTGGACCCCGGTGGTCGCCGGCTGCGAGGTCAACGACCACCCGTACGCGCCGGTGTGCGTGCGCTGCCGGCGGCTGGCCGCGGACCTGGGCGAGGAGCTGCCCGTCGCCTGGCGGCACCGTTCGGAGCGGTACGGCGAGAAGCTGGCCACCCCGGACACCAGCGTCGGGGACCTGGTCGGCGACGTCGACCCGGTCAAGGTCGCCGAAGGCCGCCCGCTGGGCGACCCGGAGACGGTGCACTACGGCCTGGTGCCCCGCACCAACCGCGGGGTGTTCGCGGTGAACGAGCTACCCGACCTGGCCGAGCGGATCCAAGTGGCCCTGCTGAACGTGCTCGAGGAGCGCGACATCCAGGTCCGCGGGTACGCGCTGCGGCTGCCGCTGGACCTGCTGCTGGTGGCCAGCGCCAACCCGGAGGACTACACCAACCGGGGCCGCATCATCACCCCGCTGAAGGACCGGTTCGGCGCAGAGATCCGCACCCACTACCCGGTGTCCCTCGACGACGAGCTGGACCTGCTGCGCCAGGAGGCGCACCTGCGCTGGTCCGCAGACGGCGGGGGGCCCGGCGCCACGGTGCCGGGCCACCTGCTGGAGGTGCTGGCCCGGTTCACCCGGGCGGTTCGGGAGTCCCCCGCCGTGGACACCCGGTCCGGCGTGTCCGCCCGGTTCGCCATCGCCGCCGCGGAGACGGTGGCCGCCGGTGCGGTGCGCCGCGCCGCGCTCACCGGCGAGGAGCCCCCGGTAGCCCGGGTTTGCGACCTGCCCGCGGTGGTGCAGACGCTGCGCGGCAAGGTGGAGTTCGAGGTCAGCGAGGAGGGCCGGGAGGCTGAGGTGCTGACCCACCTGCTGCGCCGGGCCACCGCCGAGACCTTCCGCCGCCGGCTGGGCGGGGCCGACCTGTCCGGCCTGGTCGCCCGCTTCGACGAGGGGGCGACCGTGGAGACCGGGGAGCTGGTCCCCGCCGGGGAGCTACTGCACCGGGTGGGGCCGGTGCCCGGCCTGGCCCAGCTGATGGCCCGGCTGGACGCCGACGGGGAGGGCGAGACCCCCGGCCTGGCGGCCGCGGCGCTGGAGTTCGCCCTGGAAGGGCTGTGGCTGGGGCGGCGCATCGCCAAGGACGCGGTCGACGGCCGCACCGTGTACGGCGGCTGAGCATGGCGCGCGGCTACCGGTACGGCAGCTGGCACGACGGGCCGGACCCGCTGGCGCCGCCGTACGACGTGCGCCGGGCGCTGGACGAGCTGGGCGACGCGGTGCTCGCCGGCACCAACCCCACAGCGGCGCTGCGCGGGCTGCTGCGCCGCGGCGCGGCCGGGCTGCGTGGCCTGGACGCGCTGCGCGCCCAGGCCCGGCGCCGGTGCCGCGAGCTTACCCGCGCCGGGCGCCTCGACGGCACGCTCGAGCAGGTCCGCGCGCTGCTGGACCGGGCGGTGGGCCAGGAGCGGGCCACCCTGTTCCCCGACCCGTCCGACGACGCCCGGCTGCGCGAGGCCCAGCTGGATGCGCTGCCCGGCGACACCGCCCGGGCGGTGCGCGAGCTGGCCGACTACGACTGGCGCTCCGCCGACGCGCGGGCGTCGTACGAGGAGATCCGGGACCTGCTGCGCCGGGAGGTGCTCGACAGCCAGTTCCGCGGGCTGCGGGACGCGCTGCGCCAGGGGGGGCAGGACCCGGCGGCCTTCAGCCGGCTGCAGCAGATGCTGGCCGACCTCAACGCGCTGCTCGCGGCCGACGACCGCGGGGAGGACACCCGCGCGCAGTTCGCCGAGTTCCTGCGCCGGCACGGGGAGTTCTTCCCCGAGCAGCCGGCGACGCTCGAGGAGCTGGTGGACAGCCTGGCCCGGCGGGCCGCCGCCGCGTCCCGGCTGCTCGCCTCCCTGTCCCCCGGGCAGCGGGAGGAGCTGGCCGGGCTGGTCGCCCAGGCCATGGCGGGCACCGGCCTGGCCGAGGAGATGGCCCGGCTGGCCGCCGCGCTGCGGGCCCGGCGCGGCGACCTGGACTGGGGCGGACGCCGGCGGCTGGGCGGGGAGAACCCCCTCGGCCTGGGGGACGCGACCACCGCGTTGGAGGAGCTGGCCGACCTCGACGCGCTGGACGCCACCCTCGGGCAGGACTACCCGGGCGCCGACCTGGCCGACGTCGACGAGGAGGCGGTACGCCGGGCGCTGGGGCGCCAGGCCGTCGACGACCTGGCCGCGCTGCGGCGGATCGAGCGGGAGCTGCAGGCGCAGGGCTACCTCAGCCGCCGGGACGGGCAGCTGGAGCTCACCCCGAAGGCGGTACGCCGCATCGGCGCCACCGCGCTGCGCCGCATCTTCGCCCGGGTGGACGCCACCGGGCGGGGCGACCACGACGCGGCGCGCAGCGGGGCCGCCGGGGAGCTCACCGGCGGCTCGCGGCCCTGGCAGTTCGGCGACGAGCAGCCGCTGGATGTGGCCCGCACCGTGCGCAATGCGCTGCTACGGACCGGGCCGACCGGCGGGCGGGTGCGGCTGGCCGTCGACGACTTCGAGGTGGCGGAGACCGAGCGGCGCAGCGGCGCCGCGGTGTGCCTGCTGGTCGACCTGTCCTACTCGATGGTGCTGCGGGGCACCTGGGGCGCCGCGAAGTCCACGGCGCTGGCCCTGCACGCGCTGGTGGCGACCCGCTACCCGCAGGACGCCATCCAGGTCATCGGGTTCTCCTCGCACGCCCGGGTCCTCGGGGAGACCGACCTGGTGGGGCTGGACTGGGACCTGGTGCAGGGGACGAACCTGCAGCACGCGCTGCTGCTCGCCGGCCGCCACCTGGACCGGCATCCCGGCGCCGAGCCGGTGGTGCTCGTCGTCACCGACGGCGAGCCGACCGCGCACCTGCTGCCCGACGGGGAGGCCTTCTTCGACTGGCCCCCGGCCCCGGAGACCGTGGCCCGGACCCTGGCCGAGGTCGACCGGGTTACCCGGCGGGGCGCCACCATCAACGTCTTCCAGCTCGACGACGACCCCCGGCTCACCGCGTTCGCAGAGGAGATCGCGCGGCGCAACGGGGGGCGGGTGTTCCTGCCGGACCAGGACCGGCTAGGCGAGTACGTGGTGTCGGACTACCTGCGGTCCCGCCGCGGCCGCCGCCCCCGCCGCGCCGGCTGAGTCCCCCGCTGCCGAACACCCGTGCGCATACTGGTAGGGAGAGGGGTGGGCGCATGGCGCGAGTCCTCGTCGTCGACGACGAGCCGGGAATGCAGCGGGTCCTCTCCCGCGCCCTGTCCTCCTCCGGCCTGCTCGTGGACGCAGCGAGTGACGGCCCCGAAGCGCTGGAGCGGGCCGACGCCACCACCTACGACCTGGTGCTGCTCGACCTGATACTGCCGACCATGTCGGGCGATCAGGTCCTCGCCCACCTGCTGGCACGACGACCGGGACAGCGTGTCCTCGTGCTGTCCGCAATCGGCGAGGTTCAGGCCAAGGTGCGCTGCCTGGATGGGGGGGCGGTCGACTACCTGGCCAAGCCCTTCGCCCTCGCCGAGCTGCTGGCCCGGGTGCGCGCCCGGCTGCGGGACGTCGAACCGACCAGCCGGCGGGTGGACCAGCCCGGACCACTGCAGGTTGGGACGCTGTCCCTCGACCGGCGACGTCGGGTGGTAGCGGTCGGCGGCGAGTCCATCGGGCTGTCCCGGCGGGAGTGCCTGCTGCTGGCGCAGCTGATGACCCGGGCTGGGGAGATCTGCACACGGGAGGAGCTGCTGGCCAGCGTGTGGGGGTTCACCTTCGACCCGGGCAGCAACGTCGTCGATGTCTACGTCCGTCGCCTGCGAGCGAAGCTGCCCGCAGGGACCATCGCGACCGTGCGCCACCTGGGCTACACCCTGGAGGCGTGAATGGACCAGATCGCCGTGCCACGCGCCGCCGCCGCGGTAGGCCGGCTCAGATCAAGGCTCGCGCCAAGGCTCAGGCTCGGCACCCCACTGTCGGGTGCCGGGGCGGACCTGGCCTGGGGTGGCCTGGCCCTGGCCGCCCTGCTGCTCGCGATCCTCGTCCTCCCTGGCTTCCAGACGGTCCCCTTCCACGTCATCTGGATTTCGTTCACGCTGCTCTACGGCTTCCGGGCGTGGTCTGGGCGCCGGACGCTGCTGCTCGCCGCCGCGGTGGCCACCGCGTCGCTGGCGGCCCTGCTGCCCCCGCTGGCCCGGGGTGCCGCCGGCCCGCAGATCGTGGCCGAGGTGCCCTTGATGGCCGCGGTCTTCGGGGTGATGGTCTGGCACGCGCGGCGGCGTCAGGCGGCCGTGGTCACGGCGAACCGCGCCCTGGCCGCGGAACGCGAGGCGCTCGAGCGGGAGCAGGCGTTTCTCCGGGAGGCCTCCCACCAGCTGCGTACGCCGATCGCGGTGGCCCGGGGGTATGTCGAGCTGGCCCAGGCCGCCGGCCCCGACAGTCCTGACCTGGCCGAGGACCTGGCCTGCGCGGTCGCCGAGCTCAGCCGGCTGGCCCGGGTCGCCGATCGCCTCCTTGCCCTCAGTGCCCTCGCCGCCGGCCCCCTGCACGTCACGCGAGTGGACCTGGGCACACTGCTTCGGACCTGCGTGGACCGGTTCGCCGTCGTGGTCCCTCGGCGCTGGCGGGTCGAGGTGGACGGTGTCGACGGACTGTGGGCCGACGCCGATCGCCTGGAGGCGGCACTGGACGCACTCGTCGAGAACGCGGTGGCCGCGACCGACGAGGAGGGCCTCATCACGGTCCGGGCCCGGCACGACCCTGGCCGGCCAGCGACGCCCGTCCTGGTGCAGGTCGAGGACGACGGGGTCGGGTTCGCCGCCGACGAAGCCGCCCACCTGTTCGACCGGTTCTACCGGAGAACCCGACGGGATCAGGGCTCGGGGGCTGGCCTCGGCCTGCCCATCGTGGCCGGCGTGGCCCGCGCCCACGGCGGTGCGGTCGGCGCCGAGGGTACGCCCGGGCAGGGGGCGCGCTTCAGCCTGTGGCTGCCCGTGGACGCCGTTCATGACAATGCGATGACAGCTACCCGCGGCAGGGTGACCACTGGGCCAGGGGAAGGTGACACTGACCCCTTGTGGACGCCAACAGTGCCGCTGCCGGGACAGCACCCACGACGGAACTGCGGGTAACCGCGGCGACCAGGGCGGCCGCCGACACCCTTCACGCCTACCTAGCCCTCACCAAGCCACGGATCATCGAGCTCCTGCTCGTGACCACGGTCCCTGCCATGGTGCTCGCGGCCGGGCGGCTGCCCGCCCCGCCGCTCCTCATCGGCACCCTGCTCGGCGGTGCCCTGGCCGCCGGAAGCGCGAACACCTTCAACTGCTACCTGGACCGGGACATCGACGCCCTGATGCGCCGTACGGCTCGGCGGCCGCTCCCGAGCCGGGCCGTGAGTGTGCGGGCCGCGCTGGTCTTCGGCCTGGCCCTCGCCGTGGTGGGCAACGCCGTGCTGCTCGCCACGACCCCGCTGCTCGCCGTCGCCTTGGCGGACGGCGGCCTGGTCGGCTATGTCCTCGGCTACACCCTCGTCCTCAAGCGGCGTACCGCTCAGAACATCGTGTGGGGTGGTGCCGCCGGCTGCCTCCCGGTGCTCGTGGGGTGGGCGGCGGTGACCGGGTCGCTGTCCTGGACGCCCTGGCTGATGTTCCTGGTCGTGTTCTTCTGGACACCGCCGCACTTCTGGGCCCTGGCCCTGCGGTTCCGCGACGACTACGCGAGGGCCGGCGTCCCGATGCTGCCGGTGGTGGCTCCTACCAGGGTCGTAACACGTCAGATCCTCGCCTACACCTGGGCCACGGTCCTGACGTCACTTGTGCTCTGGCCGGTGGCCGGTCTGGGTTGGCTGTACGCCGCCGTAGCGGCCGCCGCCGGCGCCGACCTGCTGCGCGCCGCCTACCGGCTGCACGGCGTGGGAGAGACACCCGGCTCTGCGTCGCTGGACCTGTTCCGCCGATCGATCTCCTACCTGACGTTGCTGTTCGCCGCCGTGGCGGTCGACGTACTCGTACGAGGGTTCCTCGCGTCATGACTCGGGCCACGCGCTCGCTTGGGGCCAGCCTGGTGACTGCGCTGGTCGCCGTCATCGCCCTGGTCTGGTGGGTGGGCCAGCCTTCGGCGACTGAGCGGACGGTGCGCCAGCAGCCGGACAGCGTGCTCGTACGCATGGACGACTACAGCTTCGCCCCGAAGCAGCTCGTCTGGACGGTGGGGCAGCGGGTCCGCCTCACCCTCGTGAACGACAGCCAGTCCAACCCGGCGCGGGCACACGAGTTCATGCTCGGCCAGAACGTCAGGTGGACTGACTCGGTGGTCGGCCGGCTACCGCAGGATGGGTTCGCCACCGACTTCTTTCGGGGTGTCTCCGTGGCTGTGCTGGATCAGACGGGGGTGCAGATGCTGATGCCCGGCATGGCCGCGGTAACCGGCATGAGCCCCACGCCCAGCCCCACCGGGATGCCCGGGATGCCCGGGATGCCCGGGATGACCCCCACGCCCAGCCCCACCGGGATGCCCGGCATGCCCGGGATGACCCCCACGCCCAGCCCCACCGGGATGCCCGGGATGCCCGGGATGCCCGGGATGACCCCCACGCCCAGCCCCACCGGCATGCCCGGCATGGCCAGCGTGCCCGGCATGGACAGCCTCATGGTCGTCCTGGCCGGGGGTGGCCGGGTCACCCTGGACTTCACCGTGCCCGACCTGCCGGGCACCTGGACCTTCGCCTGTTTCCAGCAGAGCGGTCAGCACTACCTGAACGGGATGAGCGGCCAGGTGACGGTGGTGCGCTGAGCGGGCCGCGGAGGCTATCGACGCAAGCGGCGACGGCAACGGAGGACCAGGATGCGACAGTGGTGGCGAGCGCACCCCGGGTGGGCGCTGGGTGTCCTGGGACTCGCCCTCACCGGTCTTGGGGAGTGGGCGGTCACCGTCCTCGCCCGGAACCTGCCCCTCCTGGCCAGCACTGAGGGCGCAGTGGTTGATGAGGCCCTGGTTGTCCTGCTGCGACTGGTCGTTCCAGTGTTCGCCTTCGTCACCCTCGCCCTCGTCTTCGCGCTGACCCGCTTCCGTGCCCCTGCCGGGGAGGTGGAGGACGCAGCCGACCAGGTCGACACGGATCGTCGGGCCACCCTCGCCTGGCTCGGTACGACGCTCGGCCTGGCCACGCTGGTCGTCATCTTCCCAGGGGTGACGGGGCTTCGCCGGCTGGACCGCTCCAGCGCCGCCGCCGCCGACCCACTGCAGGTCGACGTGCTGGCCCGGCAGTGGGAGTGGCGGTTCAGCTACCCCGCCTACGGCGTCCGTGACGCCACCGAGCTGGTCATGCCCCTCGGACGACCAGTCCGCTTCACGCTGAGGAGCCAGGACGTGATCCACGCCTTCTGGATTCCCTCCATGCGCATCAAGATGGACGTCATTCCCGGGGAGACGCGAACCCTGACGTTGACCCCCTCGACGCTCACGTCCACCGCCCAGGATCCGCGAACCCGCGTGCAGTGTGCCGAGCTGTGCGGGGTCGGACACGGCCAGATGGCGGCCCCCGCCCGGGTCGTCCAGGAGGCTGACTTCCAAGGGTGGGCCGCCGACCAGGCCCGGGGGGGTGCGCAGTGAGGGAGGAGGTGTTCGAGACCCCGGCCACCGCGGCGCCCATCTCGTCCCCACCCGGCCTGGGCCGGCACCCACTGGCGCCACTGCTTCGGTCCTTCTTGTGGGGCGTGACCGGGTTCGCGCTCGTCGCCTTTGCCACGGCCCTCCTGCAGGGGGCTCCCCGGCTCACCCAGGCGGCCGTGACCACCGGATACGTGGGCGGTCTGACGGGTTGGCTCTTGGGGATCGGAGCGTGGGAGGCGGGTCTGAGGCCCTTCCTGGGGGGTACCCGCCGCTGGGACGAGGGCGCCGGATGGGCGAGGTACTTCCGCTTCAACACCGACCACAAGGTCGTCGGCCTGCAGTACCTGGTGACAGCGGTAGGCACGTTCCTGCTGGCGGGCCTTGTCGCCATGTTCATGCGGGCCGAGCTCGCCACGCCGGACCGTACGCTCTTCGCCACCAACCAGCAGTACAACACGGCGGTCGGCGTCCACGGCACGCTCATGCTCTTTGCCGTCGCCGTCGTGGGAATCGTGGGTGGCTTCGGCAACTACCTCGTCCCGCTGCTCATCGGAGCAGAGGACATGGTGTTCCCACGGGTCAACGCTCTGAGCTACTGGTTCATCCCGGCCGGGGTGTTGGCCATCGCCGCGACCCCCCTGCTCGGAGGCTTCCAGACGGGTTGGACGGGCTACGCGCCGTTGGCCGCCACGGACGCCAGCGGGCAGCTGCTGTACTACCTCGGTGTGCTGACGCTGGGGACGTCCTCGGTGCTCACGGCGGTCAACGTGACCGCAACCATCATCTACCTGCGCGCGCCGGGCCTTACCTGGCGACGGCTACCGATGTTCGCCTGGGCCATGCTGGTGACCAGCATCCTCAACATCCTGTGGGTCCCCGTGGCGAGCACGGCGATGGTCATGGGACTGCTCGACCGGATCGTGCCCACCTCGTTCTTCAAAGAGTCGGGCCTGCCGCTCCTGTGGCAGGACCTGTTCTGGCTCTTCGGGCACCCGGAGGTGTACATCATCATCCTGCCGGCGTTCGGCGTCTGGCTCGAGATCATCCCGGTGATGGCGCGCAAGACCCTGTTCGCGTACCGCTGGGCGGTGGCCGGTTTCGTCCTGGTCGGCATCATGAGCGGGATCGTCTGGGTGCACCACATGTTCACCGGCGTGGCCGCGGAACGACTCGTACCGTTCATGACGACCACCGAGCTCATCTCCGTGCCCACCGGCTTCATGTACCTGGCCGCACTGGGCACCCTCTGGCGAGGTCGGATACGCCTGACCACGCCGATGCTGCTCGTCCTCATGAGCCTGTTCAACTTCCTCATCGGCGGGGTCACCGGGGTGTTCCTCGCCGACGCTCCCGCCAACCTGTTCCTGCACGACACGTACTTCGTGGTCAGCCACTTCCACTACACCATCATCGGCGGGATGATCTTTGCCTGGGTGGCCGGCTGGTACTACTGGTTCCCCAAGGTCTCCGGCCGCCGGTACGACGAACGGTGGGGGAAGGTGCTCAGCTGGGCACTGTTCCTGGGCTTCAACGGCACGTTCCTGCCGATGTTCTACCTGGGCGCGAACGGGATGAACCGCCGGGTGGCCGAGTACCCCGCCTACCTGGGCACCGTCAACCTGGTCGTCTCGTTGGTCAGCGCCCTGCTGGGCATCTCCTTCGTCGGCCACGTCATCCACCTGATCTGGGCGTGGGCCCGCGCTCCCCGGGCCGGCGCCAACCCCTGGCAGGGTAGGACGTTGGAATGGCAGACGTCCTCCCCACCGCCGAAGGAGAACTTCGACGAGGAGCCCGTCGTGGACCAGGACTTCTACACCTACGGCTCGCTGGATCGTGGGAGGCTCCAGCCTTCGCGGAGCGCCGACCGATGAGCGAGGCGACGACGCTGCCGCTGTCGCGGCGCCAGGTGGCCATGTACCGGGGCGGACTCGTGCTCTTCCTGGCCAGCGAGGGCATGCTTTTCGTCACCACCATCGCGGTCCGCTTCGTCCTGGCGGGCACGGGCCGCTCCGACCGGCTCAACCAGCCACTGGTCGCCCTGCTGATGGCCGTCCTCGTCGTCAGCGTGTGGTCGGCCCGCCGCGCCTCCTCCACCGCCCGGCGCGAACCGGCCCGGGCGGTGCCCTGGGCCCTGGCCACCTCCGCACTGGCCGCCGTGGTCCTCCTCGGGTTCGCGGTCGAGTGGGCCACCGTGGGGTTGGCGCCCGGGTCCCGCTATGGCGAGGTGTTCTACCTCGCCCTGGGCCTGGACGTCGCCCACGTGACGGCCGGACTCCTGGTCTGGCTCGGGTTCGCCGTACAGGCGGCCCGGGGCCGGCTGGCGGCCCAGACCGGGTTCCTGAGTGAGGGCGTGTCGATCTTCTGGACGTTCGTCGTCGCGGCCTCGCTGGCGATGTGGTTCGCCTTCTACGTGGTGTAGGGATCCGGCATGGGTGTGACGTGGTGGGGCCTGTGGATGGTGGGCGCGCTGCTGCTGTTCGCCGCCGTGCTGGGGTACCTCTGGCGGGAGGTACGGGCCGTGGACCGGCTGCCGCCGGAGGAACGCCGTACCAACGGTTCCGGTGCCCATCACGGGTAGCCCCGCGACCCGGCGCGGGTGACGCTCGACGATGGCCGCATGGCGGGTCCGACCCTTCCACCCCGACGACCTGGAGTCGGCCGTCCACCTCTGGGACGACCCGGCCGCCTCCGGTGGCCTTCCCTGGTCGGGCATCACCGACCTGATCAGCGCGGTGCGTGAGGGGCACCCGGCCGTTGTCGCCACGGTCGACGACGAGCTCGTCGGCAGCGCGGTGAGCCGGGTGCAGGGCCAGCACGGCTGGATCCTGCGGATCAGCCTGTCACCGCGGTGGCGCCAGCGGGGCATCGGGTCGCAGCTGTTGACCGAGCTGGAGCGCCGGCTCGTCGCCGCCGGTGTCCGCCGCGTCAGCGCGCTGCTCGGCGACGAGTCTGACGTCGGGGCCGCCGCGCTGGACCACTGCGGCTTCCAGGTCCGACGCGGCGTCCTCTACTTCCAGAAGCTGGAGGAGGACACCTCCGCCGACCAGCACCTGCTCGACCGGCTCGGCGGTCAGCGCGTCGACCCGGGCCTGTGGGACCGCCTGGGCGGCATGGTCCAGGAGAAGGAGCTCATCGAGCGCCGGGTGATCCTGCCCCTGGCCCACCCGGACCTGGCCCAGCAGACCGGTCTCGTCCCCCCACGGGCCATCGTGCTCTTCGGCCCGCCGGGTACGGGGAAGACCACCTTCGCCAAGGGCGTCGCCGCCCGGCTCGGCTGGCCGTTCGTCGAGATCTTCCCCTCGCGGCTGGCCGACGGCACGCCCTCCGGCCTGGCGTCGGGGCTGGCCGAGGCGTTCGGCGTCGTCGCCGAGTTGGAACACGTCGTGCTCTTCATCGACGAGGTCGAAGAGATCGCCGGACGCCGTGAGGGTCGGCTGGCACGCGACGGCCACACCGTCACCAACGAGATGCTGAAGCTGATCCCCGCCTTCCGGGAACGGGAGGGGCGGCTGCTGGTGTGTGCGACCAACTCGGTGCGCGAGCTCGACACCGCGCTGCTTCGCCCCGGCCGGTTCGACTACGTCATCCCCATCGGCCCCCCGGACGCGGCCGCCCGGGCAGCCATCTGGCAGCGCTACGTCGACTCGATGCCGCATGGCGGAATCGAACTGCCGGCGATCGTCGCCGCGTCGGAGCTGTTCACGCCCGCGGACATCGACTTCGCGGCGCGCAAGGCAGCGCAGCTCGTGTTCGAACGGGCCGTCTTCGGTGCCGGCGCGCCCCGCGCCGGCACCGAAGACTTCCTCGCGGCCATCACCGCCACGCGCCGCACGCTGACCCCGGACATGGTCGCGGAGTTCACCGCGGACGTCGACCGGCACGCCCGCACGTGACCATGCCGCGGCTCCGCCCCGCGGGCGCTCACGCCTGGTAGGACAGCGTCGTCATCATCCCCCGCTCCGCGTGGTAGATGTTGTGGCAGTGGGTGGCCCACTGCCCGGGGTTGTCCGCGACGAGGTCGGCGACAACCGCCTGCATCGGCAGCACGAGCACGGTGTCCTTGCGCGGCCCGGGACCGCTCGCGCCCCGCACCTGGAAGGTGTGCCCGTGCACGTGCATGGGGTGGAACATCATGCTCTGGTTGGCGAAGCGCAACCGCACCGCCTCCCCGCGGCGCATGGCCAGCGGCTGGTGCTGGCCGAAGGTGCGCCCGTTGATGGTCCACACGTAGCTGGCCATGTTGCCGGACAGCCCCAGGTCGTAGGTGCGGTCCGGCTTTCGGTCCGGCAGCGTCACCTCCGGCGTCGCGCGCAGGGCGGTGCCCAGCAGGACGCGCCGGGTCAGCTCGGCGGGCCGTACGCCGGGCGCGGGGACCGCCCCGGCCCCGGTGCGCACCACCGCCAGCGCCTCACCCTGCTTGCCTTCCGGCAGGGCCACCAGGGGGAACGCCCCATCGCCGAGCGTCACCGACACGTCGTACCGCTCGCCCATGGCGAGCAGCACGGCGTCGGTCTCCACCGGCTGGACGGGGAACCCGTCGGTGTGGGTCACCGTCATCGGGTGCCCGCCCAGGGCCACCCGGAACACGGTGTCCGAACCGGCATTGAGCAGCCGGATGCGCACCCGCTGGCCCGGTTTGCCGGTGAGCGTGGCGGGCGCGGAGGGGATCCGGCCGTTCACCAGGTAGTGGGGGTAGGTGACGTCGCCACCCTGGTTGTCACCGCCCATGCCACCCATCCCCCCCATGCCCGGCATGCCGGCCATGCCACCGCCCGGCCCGCCGGCGGTCAGCTCGCGCAGCACGTCGTCGGGAGTGCGCCCGGTGCCATCCACCCAGTCGTCGAGGACGACCACCCACTCCGCGTCGTACCGGCCCGGATCGGCCGGGTCGTCGACGATGAGCGGGGCGTACAGGCCCCGGTCCAGCTGCACCCCCACGTGCGGGTGGAACCAGTGCGTGCCCGGGTCGGGTACGACGAACTCGTAGGTCATCGACGACCCGGCGGCGATCGGGTCCTGGGTCACCCCGGGGACGCCGTCCATGTCGTTGCGCAGCGCGATCCCGTGCCAGTGCACCGTGGTCGGGGCGGGCAACTGGTTGCGGACAACGACCCGCAGCGTGTCACCGGCGCGGGCTCGCAGCAGCCGGCCGGGCACGACGTCGTCGTACGCCCAGGTGTCGACGACCAGGCCGCCGAGGTCGACCCGGGTCGGCCGGGCGGTCAGGGTGGCCTCGACCACCCGGCCGCCGGCGACCCGGCGGGCCTGCTCGGCCGCGGCGACGCTGGGGTCGGCCGGCCCGATGATGGCGGCCACGGGTACGGCGGCCCGGCCGCAGGCGCTGAGCAGGCCGGCGGCAGAGACCGCGCCGGCGCCCTGAAGCAGTCGACGGCGGGACAGGACAGGGTGGGGCACAGACATGGTGTGATGCTCCTTCACGGTGACGGGACGGGTCAGCGGCCGATCGGCCCCACGCAGGGGGCCGTCCGTCCTGCTACACCCGCAGCCGGCCGAGGAGGAGCAGCGGCGGGGGCGGCCCAGTCGCGCTGCCCGGCGGTGCCGCCGGCTCGGCGTACGCCGGAGGGCCGGGCTGACCGGGCGCGACGGAACTGCCGGGCAGCATCTGACCCCACCCCGGCACGGCCAGGCAGGACGCCGGGTGCCCGGGGGCGTGGGCGGCCGAACCGGCCAGCGCGCAGTGGCTGGCCGAGGCGTCCGGCAGGGCCGGCGAGGCCTCCCCGGCCGACAGGCCAGCGGGCGCATCGGCGGGGTGGGCGGCGACCGCGTGCGCCGCGGCCATCGGGCCGCGGGCCGCATCGGGGGGCGCGACGGCCAGCGCGTGCATGACCGCCAGCCCGGCGGCCACCGCCAGGACCAGCACGCCGCGCCGCAGCGCCGGTCCCCGGGTCACCCCCCCAAGCTACCAACGCTGTGGCGCCGGGAGCGGCGCTGAGCGACCCCCCGCCGGTCAGGGCAGGGCGGCGGCCAGGTCGGCGAGCAGGTCGTCGGCGTCCTCGATGCCCACCGACAGCCGGACCAGGTCGCCGGGTACCTCCAGGGCCGAGCCGGCGGCCGAGGCGTGCGTCATCCGGGCCGGGTGCTCGATGAGCGACTCCACCCCGCCGAGGGACTCGGCCAGCGTGAACAGCCGGGTCCGGCCGCACACCTCCAGGGCGGCGGACTCCCCGCCGGCGAGGTGGAAGGACACCATGCCGCCGTACCGGCGCATCTGCCGGGCTGCCACCGGGTACCCGGGGTCGGTGGGCAGCCCGGGGTAGCGGACCCGGGCCACGGCCGGGTGCGCGGCCAGGAAGGCGACGACCCGCTCGGCGTTGTCGCAGTGGCGGTCCATCCGCACCGCGAGGGTGCGCACCCCGCGGAGCACCAACCAGCTGTCGAAGGGCCCGGCGACCGCGCCCATGGCGTTCTGGTGGAAGGCCAGCCGCTCCCCCAGGTCGGCATCGGCCACGACGAGGGCGCCGCCGACCACGTCGGAGTGCCCGCCGAGGTACTTCGTCGTCGAGTGCACCACGGCGTCCGCCCCCAGCGTGAGCGGTTGCTGCAGGTACGGCGAGGCGAAGGTGTTGTCGACGACGCACAGGGCGCCCGCCGCGTGAGCCACGTCGGCGAGGGCTGCGACGTCGGCGACGCCGAGCAGCGGGTTGGTCGGCGTCTCGCACCACACCAGCCGGGTCTGGCCGGGACGCACCGCGGCCCGGACCGCGTCCAGGTCCCCCAACGGCACCGCGGTCCACGCCAGCCCCCACCGCTCCAGGACCCGGGCGAACAGCCGGAAGGTGCCGCCGTACGCGTCGTCGGGGATCACCGCGTGGTCGCCGGGCCGGCACACGGTGCGCAGCAGGGTGTCCTCGGCGGCCAGCCCGGAGGCGAAGGCCAGTGCCCGCCCCCCACCCTCGAGCGCGGCCAGGCAGGTCTCCAGCGCGGTCCGGGTGGGGTTGGCGCTGCGGCTGTACTCGTAGCCGCCGCGCAGGCCCCCCACCCCGTCCTGGGCGAAGGTGGACACCTGGTAGATCGGCGGCACGACCGCCCCGGTGGCGGGGTCCGGTGGCTGCCCGGCATGGATGGCCCGGGTGGCGAACCCGGTCGGCTCGGCGGCGCTCATGCGATGGGACGCTACCGGTCGGCCGGAACACGTCGGGGCGGGGCAGGGTTGTCCCCGGTCAGGAGGTCGACATGTCACTGTTCGGTGAGGCCAAGACCCGTCGGGTGACCCCGGAGGAGGCGCTGCCGGGCCGCGCTGCCCGGCCCTTCCCCGTCCCGGAACGGCACGCGGTGCTCGGGACCCCGCTGGAGGGCCCCCTGCCCCCCGGTACGGCGGTGGCGACGTTCGCCCTGGGCTGCTTCTGGGGCGCCGAGCGGCTGTTCTGGCAGACCCCGGGGGTCGTCGGGACCGCGGTCGGCTACGCGGGCGGGTTCACCCCGCACCCGACGTACGAGGAGGTGTGCACCGGGCGCACCGGGCACGCCGAGGCGGTGCGCGTCGTCTTCGACCCGACCCGGCTGACCTACCGGCAGCTCGTGGCCCTGTTCTTCGAGTCGCACGACCCCACCCAGGGGATGCGGCAGGGCAACGACGTCGGCACGCAGTACCGCTCGGTGGTCTTCGTCCACGACGAGGAGCAGCGGCGGGTCGCCGAGGAGGTGCGGGACGCCTACGCCGACCGGCTGCGCGCCGCTGGGTACGGCGAGGTGACCACCGAGGTCGTGTCGGCCGGAGAGTTCTACCTGGCCGAGGACTACCACCAGCAGTACCTGCACAAGGTGCCGGACGGCTACTGCGGGCTCGGCGGGACCGGCGTCACCTGCCCGGTGGGCGTCGCCAGCTAGCTCTCCGAGTCCGAGGCTGCCTGCCGGGCATTCCGGGGAGCGGGGGGCCAGTGACCTCCGGGGCCGCCGTCCCACTGGCCTCGCTGGCCACGCCAAGCCAATCAGCCCCACCGGTTGCGGTACTCGGGCAGAGGGATCGGACGTTGTGGTAGTTAATGTGGGCTATAGCCCACATTAACTACCACAGCCATAGGTCCCGCTGTCAGTTTTCGCCATCTGCTGTGACTCCTGGGGACGGTGGGCAGGCTGTGACACGGGCGGCACGCCAGCGACCGGCCACGCTCGGGCCCCGGACCGCCAGACCCGGGGGCCGTACGCCAGCGACCGGCCACGCTCGGGCCCCGAGCGCCGGCCAGCCCTCCGAAGCCGGGCCGCAGGGGCGGCGCCCCGCCCGCCCGACCGGACGGGACAAGCGATGCTGCGGCTTTCCCGAACCCGGTTCCGTCGCCCGCCCGGATGGCCCCCCACCCCGGCGCCGGCCACCCTGCACGGGTCGACCCGTCACCCCCCTAGGAGGCCGCGATGGCGCTGTTCGGCAGGAAGAAGGAGACCGGGGTCCGCGCCCGGCTGACGCCGGAGGGCCGCCAGGAGGCGACCGTCCTCGTCAACGGCGGCTACCGGCCGGACACCCTCGTCGTGAAGGCGGGCCTGCCGGTGCGGCTGGACTTCCGGCGGGAGGAGTCCAGCGGCTGCTCGGAGCGGCTGGTGTTCGCCGAGTACGGCGTGGACACGGCGCTGCCACAGGGTCAGACCGTGTCCGTGGACCTGCGACCGGACCGGCCCGGGGTGTACCCGTTCACCTGCGGGATGGGGATGCTGCGCGGCCGGCTGGTCGTAGAACCGTGACGGCGACCGTCGAGCGGGTGTCGACGCCGGCGCCCCCAGGCGGGCTGCGCCCCCGCGTCCTGGCCGCCGGGACGCTGGCCGCGGCGGTGCTGGCCGCCTTCTACGCCAGCGTTGTCGGCGGCGTGGGGGGCGTGAGCCACCTGGGCGACCAGGTGCGCGCGGACTGGCCCTGGCTGGCGGCGATCCTGCTCGGGTTCGGCGTGCAGGTCGGCCTGTTCGTCGAGCTGCGGCGCCGGCGGCGCCTGCAGGCCAGCGTGCGGGCCGCCGCCGGCACCGGCGCGGGCGCCTCGGCCCTGGGCATGGTCGCCTGCTGCGCCCACCACGTGGCCGACCTCGCCCCGCTCATCGGCGCGTCGGGCGCCGCGGTGTTCCTCACCGGCTACCGGGTCCCGATCATGGCCGTCGGCATCCTGACCAACGCGGTGGGCGTGGCCCTCGCCGTACGGCAGCTGCGCCGGACTCCGCTGCCCGCGACGAGGGGGGCCGCCTCGTGACCGACGTCCTGACCATCCCCGCCCCACCGGCCCGGCACCGGCGCCGGTGGCTTCTCGTCGGGGTCGTGGCCGTGGCCGCCCTGGTCGCCGGCGGCGCCTGGCTGCTGTGGCCAGCCACCCCCGCGACGCCCGCCGCCCTGCCCACCACCACGGTGGCGGCCGGGACGGTCCAGGTGCAGCTGACCCCCGTGGCGCTCAACGCCACGGGCGCGACCTTCCGGGTCGTGCTGGACACCCACTCGGGGTCCCTGGACGCCGACCTGGCTGCCGTGAGCCGGCTGCAGGTCGAGGGGCGGGCCGCGGCGGCCCCCACCTGGACCGGAGCGCCCCCGGGCGGGCACCACCGGGAGGGCACCCTGCGGTTCGGTACGCCGGTCCCGCCGGGCAGCCGGCTCGAGCTGCGCATCGACGGCCTGCCGCAGCCGGTGTCGGCGTCGTGGACGGCCCCCTGACCCCGTGACCGGGCTGGCCCGTGGGGGCCCTACCGGGTGGCCAGGAAGGCCAGCAGGTCCTGGCGGGTCACCACCCCGGAGGGCTTGCCGTCGTCGAGCACGACCGCTGCGTCGGCCTTCTCCAGCGCGGTCATCGCCGCGGCCACCGGCTCACCGGCGCCGACCACGGGCAGCGGCGGGGACATGTGCCGCTCCAGCGGGTCAGCCAGCGCGGCCCGGCCGGTGAACAGGGCGTCAAGCAGGTCCCGCTCGACGACCGAGCCGACCACCTCCGCGGCCATCACCGGTGGCTCCGCCTTCACCACGGGCATCTGTGAGACGGCGTACTCGCGCAGCACGTCGATGGCCTCCCGGACCGTCTCGCTGGGATGCACGTGGACGAACTGCGGCAGCCGGGCGCCCTTGCGGGCCAGCACGTCCCCGACGGTCACCTCGGCGGAGCTGGCGAGGAAGCCGTAGTCGGCCATCCACTCGTCGTTGAAGATCTTCGACAGGTAGCCGCGGCCGGAGTCCGGCAGCAGCACGACCACCAGGTCCTCCGGCGCGGCGCGCTCGGCCACCCGCAGCGCGGCGACCACGGCCATGCCGCAGGACCCCCCGACGAGCAGCCCCTCCTCCCGGGCCAGCCGCCGGGTCATGGTGAAGGAGTCCCGGTCGGACACGGCGAGGATCTCGTCGCACACCGACGGGTCGTAGGTGGTCGGCCAGAAGTCCTCGCCCACCCCCTCGACCAGATAGGGCCGGCCGGTGCCGCCCGAGTACACCGACCCTTCCGGGTCGGCCCCCACCACGCGCACCCGGCCCGCCGAAGCCTCCTTGAGGAACCGGCCGGTGCCGGTGACGGTGCCCCCGGTGCCGATGCCGGCGACGAAGTGGGTGACCCGGCCGTCGGTCTGCCGCCAGACCTCCGGCCCGGTCGTCTCGTAGTGCGACCGCGGGTTGTCCGGGTTGGCGTACTGGTCCGGCTTCCAGGCCCCCGGGATCTCCCGGGCCAGCCGGTCGGAGACGTTGTAGTACGAGTCCGGGTGCTCGGGCGGGACCGCGGTGGGGCAGACCACCACCTCCGCGCCGTACGCCCGCAGCACGTCGGTCTTGTCGCGGCTCACCTTGTCCGGTACGACGAACACGCAGCGGTACCCGCGACGCTGCGCCACCAGCGCCAGGCCGACCCCGGTGTTGCCCGATGTCGGTTCGACGATGGTCCCGCCGGGGCGCAACAGGCCCGCCTGCTCGGCGGTCTGCACCATCCGGGTGGCGATCCGGTCCTTCACCGACCCGCCGGGGTTGAGGTACTCCACCTTCGCCAGCACCGGCGCAGGCAGGCCGGCGCCGACGGTGCCGAGCCGGACCAGCGGGGTGTTCCCGACGAGGTCGACGACCGACTCGTAGACCTCCACGCTGGGCCTCCCACGGCCTGCCAGGCCCTGCCATGGCCGGCGGCCCCGGTGCGCGCCGGCTGATACCCGTCAGCCTACGGTCCGGCCGGCTACAGTGCCCGTCGAGGCCCGAGGGGGGCCCGCAGAGGCGCGCAGCGACCCTCGAGGGCCCGTCCGTCCCGCCCGGAGGAGGGTGCCCCGTGACCCGCTGCCCCGCCCCCGGCCCGCCCGGGGAGCCCCGATGAGCCGGGCCCGGCAGGCCCGCCGGATCGCCGTCACCGCCGTCTTCGGCGGCGGTGGGGTCGGCCTGGTCGGGGCCGGGGCGGCGGCGCTCCTGGCAGTGCAGGCCCGGCTGGCCCGGCGGACCATCCGCCGGGTGGGCATCGCCGAGCCGCCGGCGGCGGACGGGGTGTACGGCGGCGGCGAGGGCCCGCCGCTGCGGCTGGGCCTGCTGGGTGACTCCAGCGCCGCCGGGCTGGGGGTGCACCAGCCGGCCGACACCCCTGGGGCCCGCCTGGCCGAGGGGCTCGCGGCGGTGACCGGGCGGCCGGTCGCGCTGCGCAACGTCGCGGTGTCCGGGGCCCGGTCGGCCGACCTCGACCGGCAGGTCGACCTGGTGCTGGACGCCGACCCCGAGGTCGCCGTGATCATGATCGGGGCGAACGACGTCACGCACCGGGTGCCCCCGCAGCAGGCGGTACGGGCCCTGGACGCGGCGGTCCGCCGCCTCCGCGGGGCCGGTGCCGCCGTGGTCGTGGCGACCTGCCCAGACCTGGGCACCGTCGAGCCGATCCCGCAGCCGCTGCGCTGGGTGGCCCGCCGGCAGAGCCGGCAGCTGGCCGCCGCGCAGACGATCGCGGTGGTGGAGGCCGGGGGCCGGTCGGTGTCGCTGGGTGACGTGCTGGGGCCGGAGTTCGCCGTACGCAAGGAGCTGTTCAGCGCCGACGGCTTCCACCCCTCGGCCGAGGGGTACGCCGCCGCCGCCACCGTCCTGCTGCCGTCGGTCTGCGCGGCGGTGGGTGCCGGCGGCCCCGAGGACGGGTGGACCTCCGACGTGCCCG
>JBMOMH010000312.1:0-2951 GCA_049323135.1 Actinomycetota bacterium | reverse complement strand
GGCCAGGGCGCGGGCGACCGGCCCGTCGGGACCGCCGCGCAGCGCCGCCGACGGGTGGTAGGTGACCAGCAGGGGGCGGCCGCGCACGGCGTGCTGACCGGCCCGCAGGGCACCGATGGTGGCCCCCCTGCCCAGGGCCCACGTGGCGGCGGTGCCACCGAGGGTGACCACGGCCCCGGGGTCGACCAGGTCCACCTGCCGGTCCAGCCAGCCCCGGCAGCGGGCCACCTCGGCGCGGCGGGGCGACCGGTTGCCCGGGGGCCGGCACTTGAGCACGTTCAGCACGGCGACCGCCGCCCGGTCCAGGCCGGCCTGGGCGAGCAGCCGGTCGAGGAGCTGGCCGGAGCGGCCGACGAACGGCTGGCCGGTGCGGTCCTCCTCCGCCCCCGGCGCCTCGCCGACGAGCAGCAGCCGGGCCCCGGGCGGACAGTGGCCGACGACGACCCGGGTGCGCGCCGCGACCAGCTCGGGGCAGGCGGTGCAGGCGGCCACCTGAGCGGCCAGGTCCGCCCAGCCCCCGCCCAGCCCCCCCGGCGCCGGCGCCGTCATGCCCGCCGCCGGC
The DNA here is from genome assembly GCA_049323135.1 of Actinomycetota bacterium. Classification (GTDB taxonomy): domain Bacteria; phylum Actinomycetota; class Actinomycetes; order JBMOMH01; family JBMOMH01; genus JBMOMH01. Next base: position 2,389 of record JBMOMH010000312.1, on the reverse strand, counting down.
TGGGGGCGCCACGCCCAGCGCGGCCGGCCCGCACCGCCCGGGCCACGAGGTCCCGCAGGTGCCCGTTGACGACGTCGGGGTGCTCCAGCATGACCAGGTGCCTGGCCTGGGGTACGACGACAAGCTCGGCCCCCGGCAGGGCGGCGACGATGGCCCGGCTGTGCTCCGGCGGGGTGAGCAGGTCCTGCGCACCGACCAGCACCAGCGTCTCCAGCCCGTCGAGCGCCCGCAGGGCGGCGTACCGCTCGTGCGTCTCGAACGCCGGGTAGAACTCGGCGAGCACGTCGAAGGGCGTGCTGGCGATCATCGCCGCGGTGAAGTCCACCAGGGAGGCCGGCACGTCGCTGGCGTACGAGTAGTGCCTGGTCAGCAGGAAGGCGGCGTCCCGGCCCAGGTGGCGGGCCCGTTCCACCAGGGCGTGCTGGCGGGCCAGCGCGGCCACCACGCCGGCCCGCAGCCCGCGGGCCAGCCGCAGCCGCAGCAGCGGGATGCCCAGGTCGACCTCGGCCAGTCCACCGGCCGACGTCGAGATCAGCGCCACGCCGACGACCCGGTCGGCAAAGAGCTCCGGCCGCTGCTCGGCCAGGGCCAGCAGGGCCATCCCGCCCATGGAGTGGGCGACCAGGACGAGGGGCCCGGTCGGGGCCACCGCGTCGAGCACGCAGCCGAGGTCCCGGCCCAGCTGCGGGATGGTCGCCGTGTCCCGGTGACCGCGGCCGGAGCGGCCGTGGCTGCGCAGGTCCCAGAAGACCAGCCGGCCCAGGTCGCGCAGGTCCCGGCGCTGGTAGTGGAAGCAGTCCATGGACAGGGCGTATCCGTGGGTGAACACCACGGTGAGCGGGGGGCCCGCCCCCCAGCGCCGGCGGGCCGGCTCGTCGACCTCCACGTGCAGCCGGGTGCCGTCCCCGGCGCGCACCTCGGTCACCGGGCCGCGCAGGCGGCCGAACGGCTCCTCCGCGGCGGGGTCGGGTCGGCTCCGCAGCCGGCGTACCGCCAGCCGCTCGGCGGCGAACCCGGCGGCGGCCCCGACGGTGACCAGGCCCGCGGCGGCACCGAAGACGCCGGCGCGCACACCCGCGGAGGTCAGCGGTCGCACCGGCCGCTCCGGTAGTGCCGCCGCAGCCGGGGACCGAGCCGGGTGACGATCTCGTAGGAGATGGTCCCGGCGGCCTCCGCCCAGTCCTGCGCGGTGGGCTCCCCCTGCTCGCCGGGTCCGAACAGGACCACCTCGTCGCCGGCCTGGGCTGGGCTGTCCTGTCCCAGGTCGACCACGAACTGGTCCATGCAGACCCGCCCGGCCACCTGGTGCCGCGCCCCGCCGACGAGCAGGGGGGCGGGCCGGTCCGGGCCACCGGCGTGCCGGGGCACGCCGTCGGCGTACCCGGCGGGCACCAGGCCGAGCACGGTGGCCCGGGGGGTGGTGTACGCGTGGCCGTAGGAGACCCCGACGCCGGCGGGCACCCGCTTGACCAGGGCCAGCCGCGCGCGCAGGGTCATCGCCGGGCGCAGCCCGTACGCCGCCGGCGGCGCTTCGTCGGGGACCGGCGAGAGGCCGTACACGGCCAGGCCCGGGCGGACCAGGTCGAGGTGTGCCGCCGGCAGGGTGAGGGTCGCCGCCGAGTTGGCCAGGTGGCGCAGGGGGGGGTTCAGCCCGGCGGCCCGGGCCACCCCGACCGCCTCGTCGAAGACGGCCAGCTGCCGGGCCACCGTGGGGTGGCCGGGGGCGTCGGCGTAGGCGAGGTGGGACCACACCCCGACCACCTCCACCAGCCCGTCCTGCTGGGCCCGGGTCGCCGCGGCCACCAGGCCCGGCCAGTCCTCGGGGGTCGCCCCGGCCCGGGACAGCCCGGTGTCCACCTTCAGGTGCACCCGGGCCGGCCGGCCCGCCGCGGCCGCGGCCGCGGTGACCTCGGCCAGCGCCCACCCCGCGTTGACCCCCACGTCCACCCCGGCGGCCAGCGCAGCTGGGTAGTCCTCGCCGGGGCCGGCCAGCCAGGACAGCACCGGGACCGTCAGGCCCGCCGCGCGCAGCGCCAGGGCCTCCTCGAGGACGGCCACCCCCAGCCAGGTTGCGCCCCCGTCGACGGCGGCCCGGGCCGAGGGGAGCAGGCCGTGCCCGTAGCCGTCGGCCTTGACCACCGCCATCACCCCGGCGGGGGCCGCCCGGCGCGCCAGCTCCGCGACGTTCGCGCGGATCGCGTCCAGGTCGACCTCCACCTCGGCGCGGGCCGGGGGTTGGCTCATGCCGGCAATTCTCCCAGCACGTCCCCCGACAGGTCGCGCAGCACCGCCGGCAGGGACGCGACCACGTCCCCAGCGACCAGCGGGCCACCCCTGGCGGGCCCACCAGCGACCAGCGGGCCGCCCCTGGCGGGCCCGCCGGCGACCA
>JBMOMH010000311.1:0-2974 GCA_049323135.1 Actinomycetota bacterium | reverse complement strand
CACGGCCGCGGCCGGTCTCGCCGTGGCGAGCCCGGGAGCCTAGCCGGGGGCCGGGCGCGGGCCCGCGGGCCGGCTGATCGGCTCGAGCACCGCCCGGACCTCGGGCGGTACGTCGACCGGTCGGCGGCTGGCGCGATCGACGTAGACGTGTACGAACCGGCCCACGGCGGCGGGCTCCTCCCGCCCCGGGGCGAAGAGGGCCAGCCGGTAGGCGACGCTCGTGCGGCCCAGCCGTTCCACGGCGAGGCCCGCGGTCGCCGTCTGGGGGAAGCGCAGCTCGGCGAAGTAGCGGCAGGAGGTCTCGACCACGAGGCCGACCGCGGGCAGGTCCCGGATGTCCACGCCGGCGGCCTCGATCAGCCAGCCGTTCACGGCGGTGTCGAAGAGCAGGTAGTGCACGACGTTGTTGACGTGGCCGTACACGTCCTCGTCGGCCCACCGGGTGGGCAGGTCCCGCAGCACCGGGAAGTCGGCCCGGCGCCAGGCCCGGGGGTCGGCGCCCGCGATCTCGTCACCCATGGTCGGGCCGATGGTAGCCAGGACGGGGACCAGGTACGAGCGGCAGTCCAGGCGGTGGCACGTACGGAACGAGTGGTGGTGGCAGGTGTTGGATTCGAACCAACGTAGGCGTCAGCCGACGGTTTTACAGACCGCTCCCTTTGGCCGCTCGGGCAACCTGCCGTCACCGGCGGTTCCCCGCCGGCGGCGCCTGGAAGGATACCTACCGCCGCCGCCGGCCGGCCAACCGGCCAGACCCACCGGCCAGACCCACCGGCCAGACCCACCGGCCAGACCCAAGACAACCGGGAGGAGCAACCCGCCGTGGCCGACTCGTCCTTCGACGTCGTGAGCAAGGTCGACACCCAGGAGCTGGACAACGCGGTGAACCAGGCCGCCCGGGAGGTGGGCCAGCGGTTCGACTTCCGCAACGTGGGGGCGGCGGTCAGCCACACCGGGGACACCGTGGAGATGCGCGCCAACTCGGCCGAGCGGGTGCTGGCCGTGCTCGACGTGCTCAAGGAGAAGCTGGTCAAGCGGGGGGTGTCCCTGAAGGCCCTGGAGGTCGGCGAGCCCAGGCCCTCAGGCAAGGAGTTCCGGCTCACCGCCCAGGTGCGCCAGGGGATCTCCCCCGAGAACGCCAAGAAGCTGGCCGCCCTGATCCGCGCAGAGGGCCCCAAGGGGGTCCAGGCACAGGTGCAGGGCGACCAGCTGCGGGTCAGCGCCAAGAAGAAGGACGACCTGCAGGCGGTGATGGCCCTGCTCCGAGGCGCCGACCTGGACTTCCCCGTCCAGTTCACCAACTACCGCTGACTCACGCTGTCATCGGCTCTCGTTCGGATCGACCTGCTCTTCGCCGAATGCGGTCCCCCGGTTCTGGCCGCCGTGGAAGATGCCGAGGAGTCCGCACGAACGTCGTCGCGAGCTCGGCCGGCAAGCGGGGAAGATCAGGATGGCGTCGATGTGCTCAAGGACTGCCGACACGAATCGCAAAGCGAGGTCAGCGGAGCCGCCTTGGTGATCCAGTCGTCGAGTTCGTTGAGTTGCCGTTCGGCTTCGGGAGTGAAGCTGATCCGGCCCGTCATGAACGGGCGGCCCACTTACCCTCGAAGCGAGAACTCTGCTTCGCTCAACGACACCCCGTCAGGGTACGCCGATGCGCTGGCCGGGGCTCACGAGTGCACACCACCTCCTGGGCGGCCATCGGGGCGATCAACGGACCAGCCTGCGTCGCCGTAAGCCGATCCGCCGACGCGCAGCGTCGCAGGACGTCGCCTGACCTTGGACGCCCGGGTCCCGTATGCCCGGTCCGGTGCCAAGCCGGAAAGGGGGCCTCCCGCAGTTCACCAACCTGCGCTAGCCGCTGGCGCCGGGTCAGCCAGCGCCAAGGGTCACGACCGGTCAGCCGCCGGGGTCAGCGCCGGTAGCCGGCCATCGCCTCCAGCCGGGCCACCCGGTCGGCCATCGGCGGGTGGGTGGCGAACAGCCGGGTCAGCCCCTCCGGCCGGAACGGGTTGGCGATCATCAGCGCGCTGGCCGTCTGCAGGTTGGGCTCCGGGGGCAGCGGAAGCTGCCGGGTGCCCAGCTCCAGCTTGCGCAGGGCGCTGGCGAGGGCGAGCGGGTCGCCGGTCAGCGCGGCGCCGGACGCGTCAGCCTGGTACTCCCGGGACCGGCTGATCGCCAGCTGGATGAGCGAGGCGGCCACCGGCCCCAGCACGAGCATCAGCAGCGCGCCGAACAGGTTGCCGCCGTCGTCGTCGTCGCTGTTGCCCAGCGGGAGGAACCAGGCCAGCTGGGCGAGGACCATCACCGCGCTGGCCAGGGCGGCGGCCACCGAGGAGAGCAGGATGTCCCGGTTGTAGACGTGGGAGAGCTCGTGGCCCAGGACCCCGCGCAGCTCCCGCTCGTCGAGGATCGCCAGCAGCCCCTCGGTGGCGCACACCGCGGCACGGCGCGGGTTTCGCCCGGTGGCGAAGGCGTTGGGCGCCATCGTCGGCGAGACGTACAGCCGGGGCATGGGCTGGCGGGCCGCGGTGGACAGCTCGCGGACGATCCGGTACATCACCGGCTGCTCGGCCTCGCTCACCGGGTAGGCGCGCATGGCCCGCAGCGCCAGCCGGTCGGAGTTGACGTAGGCGAAGCCGTTCATCAGCAGCGCGAGGCCCAGGGCGAGGACCAGTCCGCGGGTGCCGAAGAAGCTGCCGGCCACCAGGATGACGGCGGACAGCAGACCGAGCAGCGCGGCGGTCTTCAGGCCGTTGTGCTGGCGGTACACCGTGTCCCCCTTGGTCAAGAGCAGGCAAACCCGTACGCCGGTTCAACGCGCCCGTCCCCGCCCGCGTTCCCGCCGCCGGCCCGGCCCGAGGGGCGGCTCACCCCCCGAACAGGGCCCCCGGGGCCACCAGCTGCAGCACCACCTCGGGGGCCACCGAGAGGACGACCGTGGCGAGCAGGGTGACCAGGACCGCCACGGCCA
>JBMOMH010000310.1:0-2992 GCA_049323135.1 Actinomycetota bacterium | reverse complement strand
CAGGGCCAGCAGCACCCCGAACCCGACCATCCGGGAGGTGATCTGGTCGGCGAAGCGGAAGGTGCGGTCGAGGAGGTAGTCCGAGGCCTGGGGCGGGCGGATCTGGCTGCAGTCCGGGCCCGCCTTGTCCGGGGGCACCCCTTCGGGGGCCCCCCGCTGGATCTCGGCGCAGCGCTGCTGCTGCTCGACCAGGTTGAACTGGGCCGCGGCCTGGCTGGCCAGCTGCTCGGCCCGGGCCCGCTCCGCGGCCGTAGGTGGTCGGGAGTCGTAGGCGGTCTTGCCGAGCACCAGCACCAGGGCCGCGACCGCGACGGCCAGGGCCACCCAGGTGACCCGGCGGGATCCCAGCCGGCGCAGCTCGACGCCGAGCAGCCTCACGACACCACCTCCTCAGTGCGTCCCGTCTCGGGTCCGGCGGCCTCCGCGCCGGCGGCCTCCGGGCCGGCGGTCTCGGTGCGCCCGGTCACGGCGAGGAACACCGTCTCCAGGTCGGGGGCCAGGGCGGTCAGCTCCCGCACCCACAGGCCCTGCCCGCCGAGCAGGGCGGAGACCTGCGCGCCGTCGCTGACGCCTTCGACGCGCAGGTGGTCGGGCTCCCGGCGTACGGCGAGCCCGGCGGCCTGCAGCACCCGGTGCCCGGCGTCGAGGTCGGCCAGCCCCACCCGCAGGGCCGCCCCGCCCCGCCCGGTGAGGACCTGGTGGACCGGCCCCGACACCAGGGCCCGTCCTCGGTCCAGGATGGACACCGAGTCACACACCTGCTGCACCTCGCCGAGCAGGTGGGAGGACAGCAGAACGGTGGCTCCCTCGTCGGCGACCCGGCGCAGCAGCCGGCGCATGTCCCGGATCCCGGCGGGGTCCAGGCCGTTGGCCGGTTCGTCGAGGACGAGCAGGTCCGGCCGGGCGAGCAGGCAGGCGGCCACGCCGAGGCGCTGCTTCATGCCCAGGGAGTAGCCGCGGTAGCGGTCGGCGGCCCGGTCCCGCAGCTCGACGACGTCGAGGACCTCCTCGACCCGCGCGGCCGGCAGCCCCCGGGCCGCGGCGAGCAGGGCGAGGTTGCGCCGCCCGGAGAAGGCAGGGAAGAACTGGGGGGACTCCACCAGCGCGCCGATCCGGCCCATCACCGCCGGCAGCCGGGCCGGCACCGGTTCCCCGAGCATGCGCATCTGCCCGGCGTCGGCGTGCACCAGGCCGAGCAGCAGCCGCAGCGTCGTCGTCTTGCCCGCCCCGTTCGGGCCGAGGAAGCCGTGCACCCCGCCGCGCGGCACGGCCAGGTCCAGGCCGTCCACGGCGACCCGCGGCGGCCGGGTCAGGCTGCGGAACGTCTTGCGCAGGCCGGCGGTCTCGATGACCAGCTCGGGCAGGCCGCGGCCCATCGGCGCCTCCTCCTCGGGGGCAGGTGGTGCCCGGACCCTAGCGAGGAACCACCGGGCCGGGCCAGCGGCCACGCGGAGGGGGTCAGCCGGTGGCGGCGAGCGCCTCGCGGACGTCGTACGCCGTGGCGCCGAGGGCTGCGGCGAGGTGGCGCTCGACCAGGGGCAGCACCTCGGCCACGCCCACCGGCCGGCCCAGCTCGGCGGTCAGCGACGTCACCCCCGCGTCGCTGATGCCGCAGGGCACGATCCGGTCGAACCAGCCCAGGTCGCAGTCGCAGTTCAGCGCGAAGCCGTGCATGGTGACCCCGCCGGCGACCCGCACCCCGATCGCGGCGACCTTGCGGTCCGGCCGGCCGCCCGCCCCGGGCACCCACACCCCGCTGCGGCCGGCTACCCGGCCGGTGGCCAGCCCTAGGTCGGCGCAGCAGGCGATGAGCGCGGCCTCCAGCCGGCGGACGTGGTCCACGACGAAGACCCGCTCGGGCAGGGCGACGATCGGGTAGCCGGTGAGCTGGCCCGGCCCGTGCCAGGTGATCTTGCCGCCGCGGTCGACGTCGACAACGGGGGTGCCGTCGACGGGGCGCTCCCAGGGCTGGGTGCGCTTGCCGGCGGTGTAGACCGGTTCGTGCTGCAGCAGCAGCACGGTGTCGGGGGCCTGCCCGGCCACCCGGGCGGCGTGCCGTCGACGCTGCTCGTCCCAGGCGACGTCGTACGGCACCAGCTGTTCGGCGCCCCCCCAGCGGAGGAAGACCAGCGGGCTCACCCGGTGAGCGTACGCCGACCGCGGCCCGGGGCCGTCGGGACGGGCCCTACCCGGACTGTGGCCGCGAATCACCTGACTCCCCTGACGCCCCGCGGGCGGGCGGGCGCCAAGGGCAGGCGCAACCAGAGGTAGGCAGCCGCGCCCAAGGCGAACACGCCGATGCTGGACGTCCACGCGATGGCGGACGTCCGCGGATGAAGCAGCACGGCCCAGGTTGAGACGGTCTCGTTGTAGCCCGGCCCTAGTAACCACATGGCGATCGGGGCAGCACACAGGGGGATCCATGCCGTGGTCGGTGGTTGGATGGCGGTGGCGAGGAGGGCTAGTCCCATCAGGAACAGGCTGTTGCGCCAGATGACGAGGATGTCGAAGCGCAGCCCGACCAGTGAGATGCCTAAGGACAGGAGCGCCACACTGACCATGGCCGTCATGCGCAGCTGGAGGGCGGATCGCGCGGCCGTGAGCTCACCTTCCCGGTAGGCGCTGGACAGGCTCGTGGGGACAGCGACGGCGAGTAGTGCGGGTACGAGGGGCCACAGCAGTGACTGCACGCCGTCCCGAGCCGGGACGGTCACCCGGCCTGGTGGCACTGTCCACCACACCATCGCGCTGAGTGCGGAGGCGACGATCGGGCGACGCACATACCATGACCGGAGGAGCAGGAGGGGACCCTGGATCGCTACCCACCGCACTTCTGGATCCTAAAGACCGCGGCGCGCACCCAGGCCCAGACCTCCTCGGGTAGGCCTCTGCGGCTGGTTGAAAGTCATGCGACGCTGAGCTGGTAGGTCAGTGGGCGGCGGTCGCCGGGGAGTGATGCGTGCAGGGCGGTGAGTTCTTCGGTGAGCAGGTT
>JBMOMH010000309.1:0-45157 GCA_049323135.1 Actinomycetota bacterium | reverse complement strand
CCCCGCGCGGGGCCGTCCCGCCGGCCATGGCCCGGCCCGCGCTGGCCCGGGAGAAGGTCCGCTTCGTCGGCGAGCCGGTGGCCGTGGTGCTCGGCACCGACCGGTACGCCGCCGAGGACGGCGCCGAGACGGTCACCGTCGACCTCACGCCGCTGCCGGCCGTCCTGGAGGCCCGCGCCGGCGCCGCCCCGGACGCCCCCCGGCTCTTCGACGAGGCCTCGAACGTGGCCAGCCGGCACGAGGTGGGGCAGCCCTGCGAAGCCGAGCTGGCCGCGAGCCCGGTGGTGGTGGAGACGTGGGTACGCAACCAGCGGCTGGCCCCCCTGTCCCTGGAGGGCCGGGCCGTCCTCGCCGTACCGGAGAAGGGCGGCCGGCTCACCGTGTGGTGCTCCCACCAGGCGCCGCACCGGCTGCGCGCCGCGCTGGCCCGCAGCTTCGGGCTGGACCCGGCCCGGGTCCGGGTCGCGGTGCCCTCGGTCGGCGGCGCGTTCGGCGCCAAGAGCCAGGTGTGGGCGGAGTACCTGGTCGTGGTCGCCGCGGCGCTGCGCCTGGGCCGGCCGGTGCGCTGGGTGGAGGACCGCCACGAGGCCTTCGTCGCCGGCAGCCACGGTCGCGGCCAGACCACCCGGGTGCGGCTCGGCCTGGACCGCGACGGCACCTTCCGCGCCCTGGACGCGGAGATCTGGGCCGACGTTGGCGCCTACCCGCACACCGGCGGCTTCATCCCGGAGATGACCGCCTGGGTGATGTCCGGGCCCTACCGGATCCCCCGGCTGCACGTGCGCAGCCACAGCGTCGTCACCACGACGACGCCGACCGCGTCCTACCGGGGAGCCGGCCGCCCGGAGGCGGCGTACGCGCTGGAGCGGGTCGTGGACCTGGCCGCGGAGCGGCTGGGCCTGGACCCGGCGGAGCTGCGGGAACGCAACCTGCTCCCGCCCGAGGCGTTCCCCTACCGCTCACCCACCGGGGCCGTCTACGACAGCGGCCGGTACGCCGACGCGCTGCGCGCTGCGCTGGACGCGGTCGACTACGCCGGCTGGCGACGCGAGCAGCAGCGCCGCCGGGACGCCGGGGCACGCTGGCAGGTCGGCGTGGGCCTGGCGTCGTGGGTGGAGCGGTCCGGCGGGCAGAGCGGCAGCAGCGAGTACGCCCGGGTCGAGGTCGCGCCGGACGGCCGGGTGGTGGCCCGGGTCGGTACGGCGTCGCAGGGCCAGGGGCATCTCGCCCCGTTCGCGCAGGTGGTCGCCGAGGCGCTGGAGGTGGCACCGGGCGACGTGCGGGTTCTGGTCGGGGACACCGCGCAGGTCGCCGAGGGCACCGGCGCGTTCGGCAGCCGGTCGATGCAGGTCGGCGGCAACGCCGCCTACCTGGCCGCCCGGGAGCTGCGCGCCCAGGCGTGCGCGGCCGCCGCGACCCGCCTCGGGGTGCCCGCCGCCGAACTGACGTACGCCGACGGGGCCGTCCACGCCGGCGACGGCCGCCGGCTGACCCTGGCCGAGCTGGCCCGCGACGCGGGTGCCGACGGGGACGGCCGAGCCGGCCTCGCCGCGGAGCAGGTCTTCGCCCCGCCGCAGGCGTTCCCTTTCGGCTGCTACGCCGCGGTCGTGGAGGTGGACACCCGTACCGGTGCGGTGCGGGTGCTGCGGCTGGTCACCGTGGACGACTGCGGTGTCGTGGTCAACCCGGCGGTGGTGCGGGGGCAGATCCTGGGGTCCGTGGCCCAGGGCCTGGGCCAGGCGCTGTACGAGGGCATCGGGTACGACCCAGACGGCAACCCGGTGACGACGACGCTGCTGGACTACACAGTGCCCACGGCAAGCGAGATGCCCGACATCCGCGACATCACCCTGGTGACGCCGAACCCCAACGTGCCGCTGGGCACCAAGGGCGCGGGGGAGTCCGGCTGCATCGGGACCCCGCCAGCGGTGGTGAACGCCGTCCACGACGCGCTGCGCGGCTGCGACCGCACCGGGCTGGACATGCCGCTCACGCGCCGGGCGGTGTGGGAGGCACTGCAGCGTGCCACCCCAACAGGTCCGGACCGCGCGGCACGATCCGGGTCGGGTTGATGCGGTCGTGGGTCAGGTAGTAGTGCCGTTTGATGTGGTCGAAGCTGACCGTCTCACCGATGCCCGGAGTCTGGAACAGCCGCCGGGCGTAGGCCCACAGGGCGGGCATCTCGGTGAGCTTGTTGCGGTTGCACTTGAAGTGTCCGTGGTAGACGGCGTCGAAGCGGACCAGCGTGGTGAACAGGCGGATGTCGGCCTCGGTGAGCTGGTCCCCGACCAGGTAGGCGTGGGCTGAGAGCCGCTCGGCGAGCCAGTCCAGCCGGGCGAAGAGCCGGTCGTACGCCGCGTCGTACGCCTCCTGGGTGGTGGCGAAGCCACAGCGGTAGACCCCGTTGTTGACGTCCTCGTAGACGACGGCGTTGACCTCGTCGATCTGGGCGCGCAGCGGGACCGGGTAGAGGTCCGGCGCGCCGGGCCGGTGGAAGGCCCGCCATTCGGTGGACAGGTCGAGGGTCAGCTGGTGGTAGTCGTTGCTGACGACGAGGCCGGTGCGCCGGTCGATGAGGCACGGCACCGTCACCCGGCCCCGGTACGCCGGGTCGGTGGCGCGGTAGGCCTCGGCGAGAAGGGCGTAGCCGGTGGCGGGGTCACGGCCGTGCGGGTCGAGGGTGAAGCGCCACCCCCGCTCGTCGCGGATGGGGTCGACGACGGACAGACCCAGGACGCCGTCCAAGCCGAGCAGCCGGCGGACGATGACCGCCCGCGACGCCCAGGGGCAGGCGTGGGAGACCACCAGCTGGTAGCGGCCCGGCTCGACCGGCCAGCCGCTGGCGCCGTCGGCGGTGACCCGCCCGGTGAACCGGTTGCCCTGCCGGACCCACTCGCCCCGCGGACTGGTCTCGCTGGCGAACTGCGGCTGACCCATGCCGACGACGCTACGCCGTCCTGCCCCGTCAGCCGCCGGCGCTGGGCGGGTAGAGCCTCAGCCGCCGGCGGCGTGACGCGGCCTCCCGGCGGTCGTCCACTCCGACCACCACCCGCCCGGCGCCACGGTCACCCAGCGCCGCCCAGCTGTCTCGCCCGCCGCGGTGCGCCGGCGTAGTGGTGGAAGAGGAACGTGGCGGCGACGCCGAGGCCGAGCAGCCAGCCGAGGGCGAGCAGTAGCGACCGGGTCTCGTCGAAGTCGGCGGTGAGCCCGCCGTCGAGCAGGACGCGGACGGCACCGTAGCCGGGCAGCCAGTGCGCCCAGGCCGCGGGAGCGGCACGGAGCATGGGGTCTTGGGCGATGCCGACGTCGAGGAACGGGACGAGGAAGGCGGTGAACACGCCGCCGACGCGGCCGAGCAGCGGGCCGAGGCAGACGCCGACCAGGCCGTAGGTGGCCGCGAGCAGTAGGTTGCCGGTGGCGAAGACCAGCCACTGGGTGGCATCGAAGACCGTCGCGGTGACCGCCAGGGTCGCACCGGTTACCAGCAGCACGGCGACGGCGATGACCGTGAGTCGGGCGGCCAGCAGTGGTCCGGTGCGGAACCCGGCGAGGGTGAGACGCCGGTCACCGGCGCGGGCGTTGAGGACGACGAACAACCCGGCGAGGGCGGCCAGCGCGGCGACGGCGATCGGGGCCATGACGGCGACGTGGACCCGGGGCAGCCAGAACGTCATAGGTGTGGGCAGGTCCACGACGACGGGCGTGTTCGGCGTGATCGCCTTTGCCGCCAGGACGAACACCACGGGCACGACGAGGAGCAGCACCCACAGCAGCGGGTTGCGGCGGTAGTCGCGCGCACCTGCCCGTAGCCCCGCGAGCAGCTGGCTGCCGGCAGTGCTGCCAGCAGTCGTCCGATGGGTGGTCCGGTAGGTGTGCCGCCCCGCGCGGGTGGCCACCGTGACCACGGCTGCGGCGGTGACCAGCGCAGCGCCGGCCCACACCAGCGCCCAGCCGAGGTCGCCGGGCCGCCCCGCGTGACCGGACGGCAGGTCGATGGTCCACAGCGTGAGGTAGTGGGTGGGTAGGACTCGGGTGACCAGCCGGCCCGGTGAGCCGAAGCCCGGGCCGAAGAACACGTCGAGGAACCAGACGAACAGGATCAGCACGGCGCCGTTGACCGGGTCGCGGACCAGCGCGCCGATCACCGCGCCGATGGCCAGGTAGATGACCGCGGTCAGCAGCGTCCCGGTGACCACCCTCGCCGGTTCGTGGATGCCCGTGCGCACAGCAAGTGCGGTCAGTGCCCCGGCGGAGACGAGCGCAGCCAGGCCCAGACCGGTCGCCAGCCGGGCGGCCACCAGCCTGGTCGCGGGCAGGCCGGCGAGCACCAGCCGGCGGTCGGTGTCGCGGGACGCGCGGGCCTGGAAGTACATCGCGAGCGCGGCGAGGAAACCCGCCGCCCACCCCGCGGTAGCGGCCTGCACCGCCGGCGCGCCCGCTCCGCCGAGCAGCCGGGCGAAATCCCGCAACGCCCCGGCGGACACGATCACCAGCACGACGGGCACCACAACCAGCAGGACCAGGTTGATCGGGTTCCGCGCGTACGCGACGAGGAACCGCCGGGTGAGCAGCGTAGTGTTCATCGGGAGACGGCCCGGCCGTCGCGGAGTTCCACGATCCGGTCGAAACGCTCTTCGTCGGTGACGAAGTGGCTGACGATCAGCACCGACCGTCCGGCCCCGCGGCGTCGCGCCACGAGTTGCCAGAACTTCAGATAGGTGTCGAAGTCGAACCCGGCGTACGGCTCATCGAGCAGGAGGACCTCAGGGTCGGCGAGCAGCGCCAAGCCGAGGTTGAGCTTGGCCAGTGTGCCGCCGGAGAGCCGGTCGGCGCGGCTGCGCGCGTACCGCTCGAACCCCAGGTCCGCGTAGAGTCGCCGCCGGGACGCACGCTCGTCGTGCGACGTCATCCGGTAGGCGCGGCCGAACAGCTCGAAATGCTCGTCGCAGGTCAGCCGCTCGTACACCACCGGCTCCTGCGGGCAGTAGCCGAGCCGCCCGCGGATGTTCACCGTCCCGGCGTCGGCGGCGAGCGCACCGACGAGGATCTTCAGGAAGGTCGACTTGCCCGCCCCGTTCTCGCCGACCAGACCGACCACCTCGCCCGGGCCCAGGTAGAGTTCCGCCCCGCGCAGCACCGCGTGCGTCCGGCGCACCGGCCACACCCCGGTCCGGTAGGACTTGTCGATCCCGACGGCGCGCAGCACCGCCGTCCCGTCACGATCGGCGGTTCCCGCCACCGCGGACGCGTCCGCGATGGCGTGGGCACTCATCGCGGGTGTCCGCGGCGGGCGTGGTCGCGGGCCAGTTCGCTGATCCGCCGCCGGTAGGTCGCCCGGTCGACGTCGCCGGCGAGTAGCTGGCGGGTGAGATCACGCTCCCGGCGCTCCGCCGCGCTGTCGGCCCCATCGGACCGCACGCCCGCAGGCCCGACCGGCGGAGGTCGACGTCGCCACCCGATGGCCATGATGCCCTCCTGCCCGGAGCGTGGTGGAGCCGGTCAGTCCCTGACACGAGGCTCGGCCCGAATACCCCTGCCCGGTATGGGCGAAGGTCCGGCACCGGTAGGCCTTCTGTCCCTTCCCCGTCTCCGGGCGGGCCTGTCGGACCTTCGGCCGGCAGGTGCGGACGTTCCCCTGGCGGACCGCCCGGTCCCGGAGCCGGGTCCGGATCAGGTTCTGGTCAGGGTCGAGGCGTCGGGACTGTGCCACACCGACATCCACGCCGCACCCGGCGACTGGCCGGCAAAGCCGACGCCACCGTTCGCCCCCGGCCACGAGGGGATCGGCAGGGTCGTGCGCGCCGGGGATCGCGTGACCGGGTCCGGGAGGGCGACCGCGTCGCGATCCCGTGGCTCGGTTGGGCCTGCGGGGAGGCGATCACGGCGCTCGGCGGCGCCGACGCGGCGATCTGCCTGGCGGTGAGCCCCGCCGCGTTCGAGCAGGCGCACGCGTCGCTGCGACGCCGCGGCTCGCTGGTGTTCGTGGTCCTGCACGCCGCCGGCAGGACCACCGTTCGCTACCACAAGCGTCCCCTGGACCCGCTCCCCAGCCCGTCGGTCACCCTCCGGCGCTGGGCGGGTAGAGCCACAGCCGGTCCCCGTCGCGCAGCCGCGCGCCCCGCGCCAGCGCGGTCCCGTTGACAACGTACACGTAGGACAGCGCCGGTAGCCCGGCCGCCCGCGCCGCCTCGCCCGGCCCGGCGCCGTCGGGCAGTTCCACCTCGACCGGTCCGGGCAGCCGGTCGGCCACGTGCCCCTTGGCGGTGACCGTGACGCGCACGGGTCCTTCAGGCGCCGGGCCCGTACGCCGCCTCGACCAGCGGACGCAGGCCGCACCGGTCGAGCCGGTCCACGGGGGCCTGGACGTTGAGCTGGACGAAGCCGGGCAGCCGGCCGATCTCCACCGCCCCCGCGACGGTGGCGCGGTTCTTCACCTCGTCCTGGCTCATCCCCAGCAGGCGCGCGGTGCGGGCCACCGCGTTGTCGACGGCGGCGTTGAGGAAGGGACCGGAGCCGAGCACCTGGACCGGCAGCACCGGCCCCTCCAGCCGGGTGGCGTGCGCGTCGGCCAGGGCGCGGCCCCGGGCGACCTCCTCGGCGGTGAAGGGACGGGCCAGGAACGGCAGGTCCTCCACCGGGGGAAGCAGCACCGGCCCGTCCAGGGCGAGCCCGTGGACGACCTCGACCCGGACCACGACGCGGGCGGCGATGTCGGTGGTGTGCACCGCGACCTCCCCGTCACCGATCATGGCGTGTACGTCGCCCGCGTAGATGCCGGCGCCGTCGACCTTCACCGGGACGACCACGACGGCGCCCTCGCGGACCGAGTCGACGTCCATGTGCACGTCGGTGCGCGCCTCCAGCTGCTCCTCGGTGACCGCGAACTCGTGTTCGGCGCCGACCAGGAACGCCCCGAAGTCGCCGCAGTTGTGCGAGCTGGGCAGGTCCACCGCGGGGATCGAGCCGAGGTTGCCGGCGCTGAGCCGGCACCGGGCGAGGACGCCGACCAGGTCGGCCCGGGCCAGGGTGGAGATCGGGTGCTGGCGGGCGTCGTCGTTCAGGCCGTTCCATGCGCGGGCGTCCCGGGCGATCTCGGCGGCCCGCTCCGGCGTGACGGTGACGCCCAGGCCGTCGCCGAAGACCATCGTGTAGCCCTGGATCATGTGGAACGGGTTTACCGGTGAGTGGCAGACGACGCAGCGCACCGCGTCCTCGCCGAACCCGTCCAGGTAGGTGTCCGGGTACAGGAAGTGCCGGCCGGCGTCCCGGCAGGTGGGGCAGATGCCGGCGACGAACGGGTCGGAGAGGAACCGGCCGTCCCAGCCGGTGTGTGTGCCGGAGGTGGTGGCCCGGGAGACCTGCTCGATGCGCTCCACGTGCAGGGCCACCGCGTCGCCCACCCGGGCCCCCTCGACCCGGACCGGCAGGGTGACCTCGTGGCCGCTGCGCAGCGCCGGGGTGATCATCGGCCCCCAGCAGCCGGGGACGGTGACGAACTCGATGCGGCCCCCGTCGCGGACCGGCCCGAGCATCTCGTTGCTGGGCCCGACGACGTCGGTGTAGCGCTGCACGACGACGTGGTCGCTGGCGGTGGACGGGCGCTCGGACAGGGTGGTCATGGCCGGCTCCTCACGACGGCTGGAACCTCTGCGCCCAGCCTCCGCCCGGACCGGGGCGGCGTCAATGGGCCGCCTCGCCATCCGCCGCAGGCCTCATGCCGTACGCCGTACGCCCGGGGATCCCGGCCCTGCGGACCGGGATCCCCGGGTCGGTGCCGGTGCGGGGCGCTACCGCAGGATCGGGTAGCGCTTGACCAGGCCGGTGCCCGCCCAGGCCCGGCCCAGGCCCAGGGTGTCGCCGGCCTGCGCCGCGGCCAGGCCGACCAGCACCACGGCGTACACCACGTGGTCGTCGACGAACGGGTTGTTCGCCAGCGGCAGCGACGCGGCCCACATGAACAGCAGGAGCAGGGCGCCGCTGGCCGCGGCGATCCGCATCCCGATGCCGAGCAGCAGGGCGGCGCCGATGCCGAGCAGGCCCAGCATGAACAGCCAGTCGGCCCACGCCTGGCCGGCCAGGCCGTTGAAGACGCTGGCGAACGGGCCCTTGACGTTCTTCAGGTACCCGGTCGTCGGCGAGCCGCCGTTGAGCCAGGCCCGGGCGGCCGGGGTGGCCTTGCCCAGGCCGAAGAGCTTGTCGACGAAAGCCCACAGGAAGACGAAGGCCAGGGCGAACCGGGTGACCGCCCAGGTGTAGCGGGCCACGGCGCCTTCGGTCGCCACCCGGGGCACCGCCGCGGCCATCCGGTGGTCGTGGCTGTGGCTCAGCGTGCTCATCGCGCGCCCCCTCGTGTCGTGCGGGCTGGTGGCCCGCGGTGTCGAACTGACACTCCCAGGGTCGTCGGCGGGGAACGGCGCGGGCAGGGTCCACGGACCCGGTCTGGCGGCCGAAGGTCCCGGGTGGCCGGGAGACGAAGCTCCCCCACCGGCGTAGACCAGCAGCCACCGGCCGGCGACGGGACCAGACCAGAAGTTCCGCACCGCGAACTCGCCTCCAGGGAAGGGTCCCTGGTGCATCAGCACGATCCCGGGGGTACGAGGGGGCAGGGGAGTGCGCACCGGGGCGGCCGCCGTCACGACCCACCAGGCAGGACCGCGCAGGAGCCTCCCGTCCGGCCACCGCGTTCGACTGCGCACCCGCATCGCCCTCCCTGGGCAGATCCTGGCCTCCGAGCCGCTACTCCCACTCGATGGTGCCGGGGGGCTTGCTGGTCACATCCAGCACCACCCGGTTGACCTCGCGCACCTCGTTGGTGATGCGGGTCGACACCTTCGCGAGCACGTCGTACGGCACCCGGGACCAGTCCGCGGTCATGGCGTCCTCGCTGCTCACCGGCCGCAGCACCACCGGGTGACCGTACGTGCGCCCGTCCCCCTGTACGCCGACGCTGCGCACGTCGGCGAGCAGCACCACCGGACACTGCCACACCTGCCGGTCCAGCCCGGCCCGGGACAGCTCCTCGCGCACGATGGCGTCGGCCGCGCGCAGGACCGCCAGGCGCGCCGCGGTGACCTCGCCGACGATGCGGATGGCCAGCCCGGGCCCGGGGAACGGCTGGCGCCACACGATGTCCGGGGGCAACCCGAGCTGCTCCCCGACCCGGCGCACCTCGTCCTTGAACAGCCGGCGCAGCGGCTCGATGAGCGCGAACTGCAGGTCGTCGGGCAGCCCGCCCACGTTGTGGTGGCTCTTGATGCTCGCCGTGCCCGCGCCCCCCCCGGACTCCACCACGTCCGGGTACAGCGTGCCCTGCACGAGGAAGTCCACGCTGTCCCCGTGCGCCCCCGCCTCGGCGAGGACCTCCCGCGCGGCCCGTTCGAAGGCGCGGATGAACTCTCGGCCCACGACCTTGCGCTTCTCCTCCGGGTCGGTCACGCCGGCCAGGGCCGCGAGGAAGGTCTCGGCGGCGTCGACCACCTTCAGCCGTACGTCGGTCGCCGCGACGAAGTCCCGCTCGACCTGCTCGGCCTCCCCCGCCCGCAGCAGGCCGTGGTCGACGAACACGCAGGTGAGCTGGTCGCCCACCGCCCGGTGGACCAGCGCCGCCGCCACCGCGGAGTCCACCCCCCCAGACAGCCCGCAGAGCACGCGTTTGCCGCCGACCTGGGCCCGCACCGCGGCCACCGTCTCGTCGACGACGCCGAGCGTCGTCCAGGTCGGCCGGCAGCCGGCGACGTCGAACAGGAAGCGCTCCAGCACCCGCTGGCCGTGCTCGGTGTGCCGCACCTCGGGGTGGAACTGGACGCCGGCCAGCCGCCGCTGCGGCGCCTCGAACGCGGCCACCGGCGCACCGGTGGTGCGGGCGACCACCCGGAAGCCGTCCGGCGCCGCGGTCACCGCGTCGCCGTGGCTCATCCACACCGGCTGGTGGTCCGGCAGCCCGGCGAAGAGCAGGGACGGGCCGGTGACCTCCAGGGGGGTGCCGCCGAACTCGGCCCGGCCGGTCCGGGCGACCGTGCCGCCGAGGGCCTGGGCCATGGCCTGGAAGCCGTAGCAGATGCCGAAGACGGGCACGCCGGCGGTGAACAGTGCGGGGTCCACCTGGGGGGCGCCCTCGGCGTACACGCTCTGCGGCCCGCCGGACAGGACCAGCGCCCGGGGCCGCCGGGCGAGCAGCTCGGCGACCGGGGTGGTGTGCGGCACGATCTCGCTGTACACCTTGGCCTCGCGCACCCGCCGCGCGATCAGCTGCGCGTACTGCGCGCCGTAGTCGACGACGAGGACGGTGTCGGGCTGGTCCGGGGACACGGGCAGGGGCCTTTCCGGGGAGGCGGGCGACGGGCCCGAGTCTAGGTGCCGGTACGGCGCCCCAGGAGCGTCACCGCGGGTCACCGCTCAGGGTGGCCGCCGTCGCGTAGTGCAGCACGACCGGGGGTGCGGCGAAGTACGGCCCGACCAGCGCCCGCCAGGCCCGGAACTCCGGGGACCCGCGGAAGACCACCGTGTGGTCCTCCAGGGACCGCCAGCGTACCAGCAGCAGGTAGCTGGCCGACTGCTCGACGCAGCGCTCCAGCCGGGCGTCGAGGAACCCGGCGTGCGCGGCGAACAACGGACCGGCCTGGGCGACCGCCGCCTCGAACGCGGCCTCCTGGCCGGGGACCACGTCGATGACCGCGTGCTCGAGGATCATCCCTCCTCCCCCGGGGTGTGCCCCACGGCCTGCCCCAGGGCCTGCCCGAGGGCACGCTCGGCGGCCTCGACCACGTTGCCCAGCAGCATGGCCCGGGTCATCGGGCCCACCCCGCCGGGCATGGGGGCCAGCCAGCCGGCCACCTCCCGGACCGCGGGGTCCACGTCGCCGACCAGGCCCGCGGCGGTGCGGGTAATCCCCACGTCCAGCACGGCCGCCCCCGGGGCGACCAGGTCCGGCCCGACCAGGCCCGGGGAGCCCGCGGCCGCCACCACGATGTCGGCCCGCCGCAGGTGCCCGGCCAGGTCGCGGGTCCCGGTGTGGCACAGGGTGACCGTGGCGTTCTCCGAGCGCCGGGTCAGCAGCAGGCCCAGCGGCCGGCCCACCGTCACGCCGCGCCCGACGACGACCACCTCCGCGCCGGACAGGGGCACGTCGTAGGCCCGGAGCAGCTCGACCACCCCCCGCGGGGTGCACGGCAGCGGGGCGGGCACGCCGAGGACCAGCCGGCCCAGGTTCACCGGGTGCAGCCCGTCGGCGTCCTTGGCCGGGTCCATCAGCTCCAGCACCCGGTGCGCGTCCAGGCCGCCCGGCAGCGGGAGCTGGACGATGTACCCGGTGCACGCCGGGTCGTCGTTGAGGGCGAGGACCGCCTTCTCCACGTCCTCCTGGCGGGCGTCGGCGGGCAGCTCCACCTGGATGCTGGCGATGCCCACCTCGGCGCAGTCCCGGTGCTTGCCGGCGACGTACGAGCGGCTGCCCGGGTCGTCGCCGACCAGCACGGTGCCCAGGCCCGGCACCACCCCCCGTTCGCGCAGCCGGCGTACCCGGGCGGCCAGGTCGGCCCGCACCCGGGCCGCGGTCGCCTTCCCGTCGAGGATCGATGCGCTCACCCGGGCGTCTCCTTCGCGTCGACGTACTCGGTCATCGCGTCCTGCAGCCAGTCGGCCAGGTACCGGGCGTACGACGCCCGCACGTAGAGGCGGTACTCCGGCTCCGGACCAGTCTGGTGCACGACCACCCCGGCCCGGGCCAGCAGGGTCTGCGCGCAGCTGCCCGGTCGGAACGCCCGGGGGTGCAGGTCGAGGCTGCACCCGTGCTGGAGGACGTCGCGGGCGTGCGGCCCGGCCAGCCGCAGTGTGGTCCGCTGCGCCGACACGTCCACCACGCTCACCGGCTCCCCCGCCCCGGCGGACCGCAGCGCCGCCGCCAGCGGGCCGGCCCGGCCCGGCGCGTCGACGACCAGCCACCAGTCGGGGCCCAGCCACAGGACGGCCCGCGGACCGGCCGCCATGGCCACCCCGGCCTGCCGGGGCAGCCCCAGGCCCAGCTGCTGCTCGACGCGCTGCGCGGCCAGCCCGTCCGCCGCCAGCCGCAGGTCCAGCATGCTGCGGAACGGCAGCTCCTGGAGCACGACGGTGGCCGCCGACCCGGCCAGCGGCGCGGGCTCCCCAGGCCCGGTGTCGCCCGGGCGGTGGCCCAGCGGGCTGCGGGCCAGGGCGAGCTGCGGGTCAGCCGTCACGGCGGGCCCCTTCCCGGTCGTAGAACACCGGCTCGGTGACGGTGACCGGCACCCAGTCCCCGCCGGACACCGCGTGCAGCCGCTCCCCCTGCCGCGCCCGGCCGGCGCGCAGCAGCCCCAGGGCGAAGGACCGGCCCAGCGCGGCGCTGCGGTAGCTGGAGGTGACGTGGCCGTGCATCGCGGCCGGGACGACGCCCGGCGCCGACGCGACCAGCTGCGCGCCCTCGACGAGCACGACGTCGGGGTCCTCCGGCAGCAGCCCGACGAGCTGTTTGCGGTCCGCCCGAGCGGTGTCCGGTCGGGCGAAGGAGCGCCGGCCCACGAAGTCCTTCTTCTTCGACACCACCCAGTCCATGCCCAGGTCCAGTGGGGTGACGGTGCCGTCGGTGTCCTGCCCGACGATCGGGAACCCCTTCTCGGCCCGCAGCACGTGCATGGTCTCGGTGCCGTACGGCGTGATGCCCGCGGGCCGGCCGGCCTCGAGCACCGCCTCCCAGACGGCCACCGCGTACCAGGCGGGCACGTTGACCTCGTAGGCGAGCTCGCCGGAGAAGCTGATGCGGAACACCCGGGCGGGCACCCCCGCCACGGTGGCCTCCCGGAAGGTCATGAAGGGGAAGTCCGCGGGGTCCAAGGGCAGGTCCGGTGCGACCCGGGCCAGCACCTCCCGGGAGCGGGGACCGACGACGGCGATGGTGGCCCACTGCTCGGTCACCGACGTGCAGTGCACCCGCAGGTCCGGCCACTCCGTCTGCAGCCACTCCTCCAGCCAGTCGAGCACCCGGGCCGCGCCACCGGTGGTCGTCGTCATCAGGTACCGGTCCTCGGCGAGGCGGCTGGTGACGCCGTCGTCGAGCACCATCCCGTCGGCACGACACATCACCCCGTACCGGCAGTGTCCGACCCGCAGGGTGGAGAAGACGTTGGTGTAGATCCGGTCGAGGAAGGCGCCGACGTCCGGACCTTGCAGGTCGACCTTGCCCAGCGTGCTCGCGTCCATCACCGCCACGCCCTCGCGGGCGGCCCGGCACTCGCGCCGCACGGCCGCAGCCAGGTCCTCGCCGGCCAGGGGGTAGTACCAGGGCCGCTTCCACTGACCGACGTCCTCGAACACCGCCCCGTGGCGCACATGCCAGTCGTGCAGCGCGGTGACCCGCTCCGGGTCGGCCAGCCGGCCGCGGTCCCGACCGGCCAGCAGGGCGAAGGACACCGGCACGTACGGCGGGCGGTAGGTGGTGGTCCCCACCTCGTCCACCGGCCGGCCCAGCACCTGGGCCAGCAGGCCCGAGGTGAGCACGCCGGAGGTACGCCCCTGGTCGACCCCGGTGCCGATCGTGGTGTGGCGCTTCACGTGCTCGCCGCTGCGCAGCCCGGCCTGCACGGCGCGGCGCAGGTCCCGCAGCGTCGCATCCCGCTGCAGGTCCAGGAAGGTGCGGTCCTCCCCCGCCCCGTCGGCGGGCAGCACCGCCCACACCGTGGCCGGCGCGGCGGCTCCGGCTGGTGACGGAGCCACCGGCGCCGCCAGTCCCGGGTCGCCGAAGCCGGCCTCGGCGGCGGCCTGCACCCCGGCCCGGTGGCCCTCCGCCAGGGCCTCGTCGAGGCCGAAGACGCCGTGGGACGCACCGGCGCACTGCCCTCCCGGCAGCGGGGCGGCCGGCACGAACGCGGCGGCCGCGTCGTCCCAGCGCAGCCGCCCCCCAGACTGGCTGAACAGGTGCACCGCCGGGTTGCGCCCGGCGGACACCGCGCAGAGGTCGACCAGGACCCGTTCGGCAGCACCGGTGGGGGCGCCGCCGGCGTCGACCGGCACGACCAGGGCGGCACTCACCGCGCCGCTGCCGTCGGCGTCGGTGCCGACCACGCCGTGCCGCAGCCGCAGCTCGATGCCCCGGGCCTGCAGCGCCCCGGCCAGCGCGGCGGGGACCGCGTCCCGCAGGTCCGCCACGAGGGCGACCAGCACCCCCGCGTCGTGCAGGTCAACGGCAGCCGACAGGGCTGCATCGTGGCCCCCGACGACGACGGCGCGCCGGCCGGGCAGGACGCCGTACCGATGGACGTACGCCGCTGCCGCCCCGGCCAGCATCACCCCGGGACGGTCGTTGTCGGGGAAGGCCAGCGCCCGTTCGTGAGCGCCCGTGGCGAGCACCACCTGCCTGGCCCGCAGGTGCCACAGCCGCTGCCGGGCGACCGTCGGGTCGGCGCTGCCGAGATGGTCGGTGCGCCGCTGCACCGCGACGAGCAGGTTGTGGTCGTAGTAGCCAACGACCGTGGTCCGGCGCAGCACCAGCACCTCCGGCGCCGCGTCGAGCTCCGCACCGACGTCAGCCGCCCAGGCCGCCCCGAGAACACCGTCGACCTCGACCCGGGTCCCGAGCAGCCCACCGCCCAGGTCCGGGCCCTCGTCGCAGAGCACCACCCGGGCCCCGGTGGCCGCGGCCGCCCGCGCGGCGGCCAGGCCGGCCGGGCCGCCCCCGACAACGCACACGTCGCAGTGCCGCCACGTTGTGTCGTAGCGCGCGGGGTCCGGCGCCGCCGGCAGGGTGGCCCGCCCGGACACCCCGTGGGCCCGCAGCCCGTCGTACACCTCCACCTGGGTGGCCCGCACCATCGCCGGTCCGCCGTCGACCCGCACGTACGCGTTGGGCTCCTCGGCGCCGAGGGCGACGACGCCCCGGGGGCGACCACTGTAGATGCCGCGGGCGACCACCCGTACGCCGTGCGCCAGCAGCACCGAGGCGAGCGTGTCCCCGGGGTGCGCCGCCAGCGGCCGCCCCTCGAAGTGGACCTCGACGGTGCGCCCCCGGTCCACCCGGCCCCCCGCCGGGGTGCGCCAGGCCCCGGTCACGGCGTGCCCGCCGCGTCGGCCGGCAGTCCGCTGATCTGGGAGGTCACCGTGTGCCGGCGCAGGTCGAACCAGCGCCGGCAGCCGGCCGTGTGCACCCACCGTTCGGTGAACCAGCCCTTCGGGTTGTCCCGGAAGAACAGGTACCCGGCCCACGCCTCGTCGTCGACGGCGTCCGGGCGGGCGGGGTAGGCGACGCCGGCCTGGCCGCCGTAGCGGAACTCCGTCTCGTCGCGGGGGCCGCACCAGGGGCACGGGATGGACAGCACGTTCCGGGTCTCCTCGTCGGTCAGATGGCTCGGGGTGCCAAGTGGCTCGGGTCAGTGCGCGACCGCGGCCGCGCCGTGCTCGTCGATCAGGGCCCCGGTGACGAACCGGTCCAGGGCGAAGGGCTCGGCCAGCGGATGCGGGCGGCCGTGGGCGACCGTGTCGGCGAACACCCAGCCGGCGCCCGGGGTGGCCTTGAACCCGCCGGTCCCCCAGCCACAGTTGAGGAACAGTCCCTCCCAGGGCGTGCGGCCGATGATGGGTGAGGCGTCCGGCGAGACGTCCACGATGCCGGCCCACGTCCGCAGCACGTGGGCGTGGGAGAACACGGGGAACAGCTCCAGCGCGGCGGCCATCTGGTTCTCGATGACGTGGAACGACCCGCGCTGCCCGTAGCCGTTGTAGGCGTCGACGCCGGCGCCCATCACCAGTTCCCCCTTGTGCGCCTGGCTGACGTAGACGTGCACGGCGTTGCTCATGACGACCGTGTCGAGCACCTGCTCGAACAGCTCGCTGACCAGCGCCTGCAGGGGGTGGCTCTGCAGGGGCAGCCGCAGCCCCAGCCGGTCGGCCAGGACCGAGGTGTGCCCGGCGGCGGCCAGCGCCACCCGTCCCGCGGCCACCGGTCCCCGGTCGGTGAGCACCCCTACGACGCGGTCCCCGTCCACCTGGAACCCGGTGACCTCGCAGCCCTGCACCAGGTGCACGCCGAGCCGGTGCGCGGCGCGGGCGTAGGCCCAGGCGACCCAGTCGTGCTTGGCGATACCGGCCCGGGGCTGGAACGTGCCGCCCAGCACGGGGTACCGGACGTCCCCCGCGGTGTTGAGCACCGGGCAGAGCTTGCCGACCTCCTCGGTGGTGAGCCACTCGGCGTCCACCCCGTTGAGCCGGTTCGCCGCGACCCGGCGCTGCGCCTCCCGCACGTCGGGCAGGTTGTGGGCCAGGTTGAGCACGCCCCGCTGCGAGAACAGGATGTCGTAGTCCAGCTCCTCCGACAGCCCCTCCCACAGCTTCAGGGAGTGCTCGTAGATGGCGGCGCTCTCGTCCCACAGGTAGTTGGACCGGATGATGGTGGTGTTGCGGGCCATGTTGCCGCCGGCCAGCCAGCCGCGCTCCAGCACCGCCACGTCGGTTATCCCGTGGTTCTTCGCCAGGTAGTACGCCGTCGCCAGCCCGTGCCCGCCACCGCCGACGACGACCACGTCGTAGGAGCGGCGCAGCTCGGGCTCGGACCACAGGAAGTCCGGGTGCTCGGGCAGCGCCTCCTCGCGGCTAGTCCAGGAAGTAGTCATTGATGTACTTCTCGCCCTCGTCACAGAAGAAGGTGACTACGTGGTCAAACCCGTAGGTGTCCCGCACCTGACGCGCGGCGATCAGGTGGGCGCCCGAGCTGGGGCCGACGAACAGCCCGTAGTCCCGGGCCAGCCGGCGCATCTCGGCGACCGCGTCCGAGCTGTGCACCGCCAGCACGTCGTCGACGAGGCCCCGGTGACGCTGCAGGATCCCGGGGACGAACCCGTCGGAGATGCCCTCGATGAGATGCTTGCCGATCTCGCCGCAGAGGATGGTGCAGGACTCGTTGGGCTCCATGGCCACGATGCGGCAGTCCGGGTTGACCTCGCGGAAGGCCATGCCGACCCCGATGATGGTCCCCCCGGTGCCCACCCCGCCCACCACGGCCTGGGGGAGCACCGCGTCCGGGAGCTGGCGCAGCACCTCCGGCCCCAGCCAGGTGCGGTTCTCCTCCACGTTCCACTCCGAGTCGAACTGCTGCGGCGCGAAGTACCCGGGCTGCGCGCCCAGCCGCCGGCACTCCTCCAGCGCGTCGTTGACGTGGAAGTCGCCGACCGTGCGGACCTCGGCGCCGAACGCGCGGGAGATCGCGCTGCGCTCCCGGCTCATGCCCCGCGGCATGACCACGACCATGCGGTAGCCCTTGACCGCGGCGACCATGCTCATCGCGTTGCCGGTGTTGCCGCTGGACGCCTCGACGATGGTGTCCCCGGGACGGAGCAGGCCTTCCCGCTCGGCCCGCTCGATCATGTACTTGGCGATGCGCGCCTTGACCGAGCCAGACGGGTTGAGGAACTCCAGCTTCACCCAGATGCCGTCGACCTCGACCAGCGGGGTGTTCCCGATCGCGTCGAGGATGCTCGCTGCCACGCCAGCGCCCATGTCAGCCCCCACAGTCAACCCCCACAGTCAGCCCCCACGGTCAGCCCCCACGGTCAGCCCCGCAGCCGCTGCATCGCCGGGTCGAACAGGGGCTCGGCGGCGACGGTCGCGGGCACCCGGTCGTCGAAGTACCCGATGTGCACGATGGTGCCAGGTTCGGCCAGCTCGGCGGGCAGCCAGGCGTAGGCGATGCCGCAGCCGACGGTGTGCCCGTACGCCGCGCTGGTGACGTAGCCGACGCACCGGTCCCCGGCGTACACCGGCTCCTTGCCCATGACCACCGCGTACGGGTCGGCCACGGTGAGGCAGCACAGCCGCCGGACCGGCGGACGCGCGGCCCGCTCGGCGAGCGCGGCCCGCCCCAGGAAGTCCGCCTTCTGCATCCGCACGGCGAAACCGAGCCCGGCCTCGAACGGGTCGTGCTCGGGGGTCATGTCGGTGCCGAACGACCGGTACCCCTTCTCCAGGCGCAGGCTGGTGAAGGCGGCTCGGCCCCCGGCGAGGACCCCGTGCTCCTCACCAGCCGCCCAGAGGGTGTCCCACAGCTTGAGGCCCAGGTCCGCGGTCGTGTAGAGCTCCCAGCCGAGCTCCCCGACGTAGGACAGGCGCAGGGCGGTCACCGGGACCTGCCCGAGGAAGGCCCGCCGCGCCTGGAAGTAGCGGAAGCCTGCCGCCGAGAAGTCGGTGGTCGTCAACGGCTGCACGAGGTCCCGGGCCCGGGGCCCCCACACGCCGACACAGCAGGTGCCCGCGGTGATGTCCCGCACCGCGACCGAGCCGTCCGCGGGACAGTGCCGCTGCAGCCAGTCGAGGTCGGAGTTCCCGTTGGCTCCGACCTGGAACTCGTGCCGGCCGAGCCGGGCCACCGTGATGTCGCTGCGGATGCGACCCGACGCGTCGAGCAGGAGGCAGTAGACGACCGAGCCGACCGGCTTGTCCAGGTCGCCGGTGGTGAGGTACTGCAGGAACGGCAGCGCCCCTGGTCCGCTGACCTCGACCCGCTTCAGCGACGTCATGTCGTACAGGGCGACCCGGTCCCGGGTGGCCTGCGCCTCGGCGCCCGCCACCGGCGACCAGTACCGGGCCGCCCACGGGTTGCGCGCGGGGACCGGGTACTCCTCGAGCAGGGGTGCGTTGGCCTCGTACCACTGGGGGCGCTCCCAGCCCGCGGCCTCCAGGAACACCGCACCGAGCTCCTGCTGCCGCGGGTAGAAGGGGCTGGTGCGCAGCGGTCGGGGCTGTTCCATCGGCTGCAGCGGGTGCAGGATGTCGTAGACCTCCACGAAGTTCTGGCAGCCCCGCGCCAGCACGTACGCCGGACCGGTCTGGTGCGGCTCGAACCGGGCCAGGTCGCACTCGTGCAGGTCGTACGTGGACACCCCGTCGACGAGCAGCTCGGCGGTGGCCCGGGCGACGCCCGCAGAGTGCGTCACCCACACCGCCTCGGCCACCCAGAAGCCGGCCACCGTCGGGGACTCCCCGATGAGCGGGAACCCGTCGGTGGTGAAGGAGAACAGGCCGTTGAACCCCTGCTCGACCTTGCTGTCCCGGGTCGACGGCAGCAGCTGCTGGGTGTGGGCCCATGCGTCGGCGAAGTCCTCCTCGGTGAACGGCAGCATCGACGGCATCACCGGTGCCTGGTCCACGGGCAGGATGTCGTCGGCGGCGACCGGCATCGGCCGGTGGCCGTAGTAGCCGATGCCGAGGGTGTCGAAGCGCTCCCGGTAGTAGAGGTCCCGGTCCTGGTGGCGCAGGATGGGCCGGGTCGCCTCCTGGGTCTGCCCGGCCAGCGCCGGGACCTGGCCGGTCCAGGCCAGCTGGTGGGCCAGCGGGACCAGCGGGACGACCAGGTCCACCAGGCGGCCCACCTTCGGGCCCCAGATGCCGGCGCAGCACACGACCACGTCGGCGGGCAGCTCCCCGCGGTCGGTGACCACGCCCGCGACCCGGTCGCCCGCGACGCGCACGTCCAGGACCTCGTGGTGGGCGAGGAAGCGCGCCCCGCGCTGGCGGGCCCGCCGGGCCTGGGCCTCGGCGGCCAGCACCGCCCGGGCCAGCCCGTCGGTGGGGACCAGGAAGCCGCCCAGCACCTGGTCGCGGTCCAGCAGGGAGTGCACCGCCACGCACTCGTCCGGGTCGAGCAGCCGCCCCGCCACGCCCCACGCGGTGGCCCACCCGTGCCGCCGGGAGAGCTCGGCCAGCCGCTCCGGAGTGGTCGCCACCTCCAGGCCGCCGACCTGACGGAAGCAGGGCTCACCGTCCAGGTCCAGGCCGGTCAGCTTGGCGACCGTGTAGCTGGCGAACTCGGTCATCGTCTTGGACGCGTTGGTCTGGAACACCAGGCCAGGGGCGTGTGAGCTCGAGCCGCCGGTGGCGAACAGCGGGCCCTGGTCGACGACGGTGACGTCGGTCCACCCGCGCGCGGTGAGCTCGTCGGCCAGCGCAGCACCGACGATCCCCGCGCCGATCACGACGACCCGGGGGGGTGTCGCCATGGATGCACTCCTTTGCTCGGGCAGGCGGTGGGCGTATGGGCGCCTAGCTCTTGGGCAGCCAGGCCTGCCACTTCGACGGGTTGGCGTCGACCCACTTCTGGGCGGCCGCCTCCGGGGTCATCTTGTTCTCGGCGATGTACCGGGCCACGAGGTTCTGGTCCTCGTTGGTCCAGCTGAAGTTCTTGACGAGCTGGGCGGCGGGGCTGCCCGACTCGGCGAACTTCTTGCTGACGATCTTGTCCAGCACGTAGGGCGGGTAGTCGCAGGCAACCTTCTGCGGGTCCGCGTCACAGCCGTCGGTGTACGCCGGCAGGTTGATGTGGACCAGCTTCACCTCGGACAGGAACCACTGCGGCTCGTAGAAGTAGCCCAGCAGCGGCTTCTTCTGCTGCTCGGCCTGGCGGAAGGCCTGGATGAGCGCGGCCTCGCTGCCGGCGTACACGACCTTGAAGTTCAGGTTCAGGTTCTTCACCAGCGCCTCGTCGTTGGTGACGTAGGACGGGTCACCGTCGAGCAGCTGTCCCTTGCCACCCGACTCCGACGTCTTGAACAGGTCGGCGTACTTGTTCAGGTTCTTCCAGTCGGTGATGTCCGGATACTGCTTGGCCATCCACGGTGGGACGTACCAGCCGATGACCCCCTTGTTCCCGGTGGGCCCGTCGTTGACGGCCACCTTCTGGTCGTCGATGTACTTCTTCACCAGGTCGGGGTGACCCCAGTTCTCGACGATGGCGTCGACCTCGCCGGTGGCGAAGCCCTGCCAGGACACCTCCTCCTTGAGGTTCTTCTTCACCACGGTGCAGCCGAGCTTCTTCTCCGCCAGGTAGGCGATGACGGCGGCGTTGGCCTCGTAGCCCACCCACGGGTTGATGGCCAGGTTGACGGTGCCGCACTTCGCGCCGGCCGCGGTACCACCCGCCGCGGGGGTGCTCGTGGTGCCAACCTTGGCCCCGCCACACGCGGCGAGGACGAGGCCGGCGACGGCAGCCAGGGCGAGCACCCTGGTCTGCCGGAACGCGGTGCGGTGCATGTGGGACCTCCTACAGTCCCCGGCCCTAGCGGGCCGGATCGGTGGCCGTCGCCATCGAGATGGCGAGGGATCACCTGCCGGGCTCGCCGGCAGGGTGCAGTCGGCCGCTGCGCCGGGCGGCGGCCTGGGTGATGCGGTCGAGCATGATGCCGAGCAGGACGATGGCCACGCCGGCAGCCAGACCCTTGCCCTGCAGCTGGAGCTGCGCGAAGCCGGCGACCACGTCGTAGCCGAGGCCGCCGGCCCCGACCAGGCCGCCGACGACGACCATGGCGAGCACGTAGATGAGGCCCTGGTTGGCGGCCAGGGCCAGTGCGGCCCGGGCCATGGGGAGCTGGACCTTCGTGATGAGCTGCCAACGTCCGGAGCCGGCGGCGGTGGCCGCCTCGACCGTCGTGGCGGGCACGCCCCGGATGCCGTCGCTGACCAGCTTGATCGAAGCCGGGGCGGCGTACATCACGGCGGCGACGATGGCGGTGAACCGAGTCGCGCCGAACAGGCCGAGGAACGGGACGAGGTAGACGAAGGACGGCATGGTCTGCCCGGCGTCCAAGAACGGACGCACCACCCGGTCGACCCGGTCGCTGCGGCCCGACCACACGCCGACCGTGACGCCGAGGGCCATGACGAGGACGGTCGCCACCAACGTCGCGGCGAGGGTGACCATGGCGTCTTGCCACAGGCCGGAGGCGACCAGCAGGACCAGGCACACCGCGGTGACGACGGCGGCGCCCCGCCCGCCCAGCAGGGCCGCCAGCGCCACCGCGACGAGGGCCACCAGCCACCACGGCGAGTGGGTGAGCAGCGCCTGGAACGGGTTGAGCAGGCCCACGCTGATGGCGTTGGTCACCGCGTTGGTCCAGGCGTAGAGGTTGGTCTGCACCCATCCGCTGGCCAGGTCCACGGCAGTGCGCAGCGACGCGCCGAGGTCGAGCCCGGTCGGGAACTGGGCCGCCCACAGGTAGGTGTGGGACAGGTAGGTCAGCACGACGGTGGCCACGCCGAGAACGCCCAGCGTCACCTGCCGGCGCCGGGGCTGGCGCGCCGCCCCGGAGCGGTAGGCCAGCTCGACCCGCCGGCTGGCCGCCGTCGTCGTCCGGTCGAGCACGATGGCCATGACGACGATCGCCAGCCCCGCGACGAAGGCGGTGCCCACGTCGAGGGTCTCCAGCGCCTTGAGGACGCTGCGGCCCAGCCCGGGCGCGTCGATCAGCGCGGCGATGGTGACCATCGACAGGGCCGCCATCATCGTCTGGTTGACGCCCAGCACGATGGTGCGCCGGGCCATGGGCAGCTGCACCTTGCGCAGCGTCTGCCAGCGGGTCGACCCCAGCGACGTGGAGGCCTCCACCGTGGTAGCCGACACCGAGCGGACGCCGTACGCCGTGATGCGGATAGCCGGCGGCACCGCGTAGATCATCGTGGCGATCGTCGCCGACGCCGGCCCGATGAGGAAGAACAGGGTGAGCGGGGCCAGGTAGACGAACGTCGGCATGGTCTGCATGAAGTCCAGCACCGGGGTCACCAGGCGGGCAAACCGGCTGCTCAACCCGGCCCACACCCCCAGCGGCATGCCGACCAGCAGGGACAGCACCACGGCCGACAGCGTCAGGGCGAGCGTGTCCATGCTCTCCTGCCACAGGCCCAGCGCCCCGAAGGAGAGGAACCCGACGGTGGTGAGCACCGCGGCCCGTCCCCCGGCGACGGCGTAGGTGACCGTCACGGCGATCGCCAGCACGCCGACCCAGCCGATGACGGGGACCGGCCGGCCGAAGGAGGGCTGGCTGATGAGGTCCTGGACGAAGGTGACGAGAAGGTTGATGACCAGCCGGATCTCGTTGACGACGTAGAGGAAGAACGGGTTGCTGTTGCGGCTCGCGTCGATGGCTCCGCTCAGGGCGTTGAGCCGCTCGTGCAGCGGCGTGAGCTGAGACCGGTCCAGTGCCAGGGTGTCCCGCCCCTGCAACGGGGTCCAGAGCAGCACCCAGGCGGCGAGCACCGCCAGGACGGCGTACCCCCGATGGACCCGACGGACCCGACGGGGCAGCGCGGCGGCGACCGCGGTGACGGCACTCACCGGGCGCCTTGCCGTGTGGGTTCGCTGCCGGCGATGACCGCGAGCATCTCGGCGCTGCTGACCACGCCGAGCAGCTGGCCGCGGTCGACCACCTTGACCGGCCGGTCCGACTGCAGCACCTCACGGACGGCGTCACGGACGACGACGTCTGGGCCCAGCTCCGGCCCGTCCAGCGGCTCGTCGGCGTGCGGCGGCCGCATCACCCAGCGGAGGGTGAGCACGTGCGACTTCGGCACGTCCTGCACGAAGTCGCGCACGTAGTCGTCCGCGGGTGCGCCGACGACCTCGTCCGGCCGGCCGACCTGCACGATCTCGCCGTCGCGCATGATGAGGATGCGGTCACCTAGCTTGAGCGCCTCGGCGAGGTCGTGGGTGATGAAGACCATCGTCTTGGCCACCTCGCGGTGCAGCCGGATGACCTCGTTCTGCATGTCGCGGCGGATCAGCGGGTCCAGGGCCGAGAACGGCTCGTCGAAGAACATCACCTCCGGGTCCACGGCCAGCGCGCGGGCCAGCCCCACCCGCTGCTGCATGCCGCCGGACAGCTGGTCGGGGTAGGCGTCCTCACAGCCCTCCAGGCCGACCAGGGCGATCATCTCCCGGGCCCGCGCCTGGCGGGCTGCCCGGCCCACCCCGCGGATCTCCAGGCCGTAGGCCACGTTGTCGCTGACCCGCCGGTGCGGCAGCAGCCCGAAGTGCTGGAAGACCATCGCGAAGCGGTGCCGGCGCAGCTCCCGCAGCCGCTGCGGCGACGCGGCCCGGATGTCCTCCCCGTCCAGCAGCACCTCGCCGGCGGTGGGCTCGACCAGGCGGGTGAGGCAGCGGACGAGGGTGGACTTGCCCGAGCCGGACAGCCCCATGACCACGAAGACCTCGCCGGCCGACACCTCGAAGGAGACGTCCTTCACCGCCGCCACGCAGCCGGTGCGCGCCTTCAGCTCCCCGCGAGTCAGCGCCGCCTCAGGCGAGCCGACCACGCGCTCGGCGCGCGGGCCGAAGACCTTCCACAGGTTCCGCACGGTCAGGACCGGGGTCCCGGTGCGGTTGTCGGTGACGTCACCGCGGCGAGGACGCGGGGTCGCCACAGCGGCCCCGGCGGTGGAGGTCGGCAGGTTCACGGGTGCACCCTTCCCGCCGTGGGGCCACGGTCCGGGAACCAGCCCGACGGTCTCGGCTCGGTGTTCTCCCACACGTGCTTGGTCTCGCAGTACTCGGCGAACCCGCTCGGCCCCAGCTCCCGCCCCACCCCGGACTGCTTCATGCCGCCCCACTCGGCCTGGGGCACGTACGGGTGGTAGTCGTTGACCCAGACGGTGCCGGCGCGCAGCCGGCCGGCCACCCGCGCCGCCCGCCCCCGGTCGGCCGTCCAGACCGCCCCCGCCAGGCCGTACACGGTGTCGTTGGCCAGGGCCACCGCCTCCTCCTCGTCGCGGAACCGCTCGACGGTGAGGACCGGCCCAAAGGACTCCTCCCGGACGCAGGCCATGCCGCTGTGGACGCCGGTCAGCACGGTGGGGCGGAAGTACCAGCCGGCGGCCAGCGCCGGGTCCGGGTCACGACGTCCCCCGCAGGCCAGCTCGGCGCCCTCGGCGAGCGCGGTCGCCAGGTAGGACTCCACCCGGCGCAGGTGTGCGGCGGAGATCAGCGGGCCGCTGTCCGCGTCCGGGTCGAACGGTCCCCCGAGCCGGATCTGCTCGGCCCGGCGGACCAGCTCGGCGACCACGTCGTCGTGCACCGGCTCCTCGACCAGCAGCCGGGCACCGGCCGAGCACACCTGCCCGGAGTGCAGGAACACGGCGGTCAGGGCGTGGTCCACGGCCACGTCGAACGGGGCGTCGGCGAAGAGGATGTTCGGGTTCTTCCCGCCTAGCTCCAGGGCGACCTTCTTCACCGTCCCCGCGGCCGCGGCCATCACCGCGCGCCCGGTGACCACACCTCCGGTGAAGGACACCAGGTCGACGTCTGGACTGGTGGCCAGGGGCGCCCCGACGACCGGGCCGGCTCCGAGCACCAGGTTGCCCACGCCGGCGGGGAGGCCGGCCTTCTCCAGCAGGCGGAGCAGCCGGATGCTCGTCGAGGGGGTGAGCTCGCTGGGCTTGAGTACGAAGGTGTTCCCGGCGGCCAGGGCGGGGGCGACCTTCCAGGACGCCTGCAGCAGCGGGTAGTTCCACGGCGTGACCAGCGCGCAGACGCCCACCGGCTCGTGCTGCACCCGGCTGTGCACGTGCGGCAGCCCGGTGTCCACCAGCCGGCCCCGGTCGCCCGAGGCGACCAGGTCGGCGTAGTAGCGGAACACCGAGACCACGTCCGCCAGGTCGTAGCGGCTCTCCACCAGGCGTTTGCCGGTGTCCAGCGACTCGGCGCGAGCGATCTCCTCGCCCTGGCCGGCCAGCAGGTCCGCGGTGGCAGCGAGCACCGCGGCGCGGTCCCGCACAGGTGTGCGCGGCCAGGGACCGTGGTCGAAGGCGTGGCGGGCCGCGGCCACCGCCTCGGCCACGTCGGCCGGCGTGGCCTCGTCGACCGTCGCCACCAGGCTCCCGTCCGCCGGGCAGCGCACCTCCCGGGTCCCGCCGTCACCGGCCGCCCGCCACGCCCCGCCGATACAGAGGTCCGGCACCCCACCAACCCTTCGCGTACGTTGCGCCAAGCGCAACATCGTTCGGTAGGTGCAACAGGAAACACGTCTTACGGCGGGCCGTCAAGGCTTCGTGGGCAAATTTCCACCCCGGCGCAGCGAAGGCGGCCCGGGCCACCCCAGCCGGCGGGAGATCTCCTGCCCGGCGCGGACCACCAGCGGGGCGACCTGGGGGATCCGAGCCACCGACAGCCGGAACGCCGGGCCGCTGGCGCTCACCGAGGCGACCACGGTGCCCGCCGCGTTGCACACCGGCGCCGCGACCGCCACCAGCCCCTCCTCGAGCTCCTCGACCGCCGTGGCGTAGCCCTGCTCCCGCACCACGGCCAGCTCCTCCCGGAGCCGGCGCAGGCTGGTCACGGTGTGCGGGGTGAACCGGCGCAGCGGCGGCTGGAGCACCTCGGCGAGCCGGTCCGGAGCCAGGTGGGCGAGCAGGATCTTGCCGTTGGACGTGCAGTGCAACGGGATCCGCTGGCCGACCCAGTTGTGCAGCTGGATCACCGACGTACCGGAGACCTGGTCCAGGTAGAGCGCGTCGTGGCCGGACAGCACGGTGAGGTTCACCGTCTCGTTGACCTCCAGGGCCAGTGCCTCGCAGACCGGGCGGGCCTGCTGCACCAGGTCCATCCGGGCGGTGGTGGCGCCGGCCAGCCGCAGGATGCCGACGCCGAGCCGGTAGCGGCCCCGCTCGCCGTTCTGCTCCACCAGGTCCCGGCGTTCCAGCGCGGTGACCAGGCGAAACGCCGTGGACTTGTGTACGCCGAGCTCGGCGGCGATCTCGGTGACCCCGGCCTCGCCCTCCCGCGCGAGGATCTCCAGCACGGCCACGGCCCGGTCCACCGACTGCACGGTGACCGCCGGCTCACCCACCCCTGAGGGGCCCGAGTTGCTCATGGCGGAACACTACGGCCGGAGAACGCCGCAGCGCGATACCTTGACGGGGTCCCGTGTCCCAGGCACCCTGTTGCGTATCGTGTGTCCTGTTGTGGCAAGCGCAACGACCGTAACCCCTGACCGAGCACCGAGGAGACCAGGTGGCCGCTCGTCCCGCCCCCGGCCAGGAGTTCCTCCTGACGCTGAGCTGCCCGGACCGACCCGGAATCGTCTACTCGGTGTCCAGCTTCCTGGTGCAGCACCACGGCAACATCCTGGCCAGCCAGCAGTTCGACGACCGGGACAACGGGCTGTTCTTCATGCGGGTCCACTTCGAGGTCTACGACCCCGCGGTCACCCTCGCCGGCCTGCGGGAGGACTTCGCGTGGGTGGCCCAGTCGTTCCACATGTCCTGGGACCTGGTCGACGCCACGACCCGCACCCGTGTGCTCATCATGGCCTCCCGGTTCGGCCACTGCCTGAACGACCTGCTGTTCCGGCACCGGATCGGCGCGCTGAACATCGACGTCGTCGCCGTCGTGTCCAACCACACCGACTTCGAGGAGCTCGCCGCGTCGTACGGCGTGCCGTTCCACCACATCCCGGTGACCGCCGAGACCAAGCCACAGGCCGAGGCCCGGCTGCTCGGGCTGGTCGACGACCTGCAGGTCGACCTGGTGGTCCTCGCCCGCTACATGCAGGTGCTGTCCGACGACGTGTGCAAGCGACTGGAGGGGCGAGCCATCAACATCCACCACTCCTTCCTGCCGAGCTTCAAGGGCGCCCGGCCCTACCACCAGGCGCACGCCCGGGGCGTGAAGCTCATCGGTGCCACGGCGCACTACATCACCTCGGACCTGGACGAGGGGCCGATCATCGAGCAGGAGGTGGCCCGGGTGGACCACAGCCTCGAGCCCGAGCAGCTGGCCGCCGTCGGCCGGGACGTGGAGTGCCAGGCCCTGGCCCGAGCCGTGACCTGGCACGCCGAGCGCCGCGTCCTGATCAGCGGCAACCGGACCATCGTCTTCCGCTGACCCCATCCTCGTACTCGCAAACTCGTACCTCGTAAACCTCGTAGCGATCATGCGCAAACTGACGTTCACTTCTGCATGATCGCTACGGTTTACGGTGACAGGGGGTGGGGGGGGCCGTGGGCGACGTCGTGGCGACCCTGCGCGCAGCCGGTTGCGTCTTCGCCGAGGACGAGGCCCGGCTGCTGCTCGCCGAGGCGGAGGGCCCCGCCGACCTGGCGCGCCGGGTCGCGCAGCGGGTCCGCGGCGTGCCCCTGGAACACGTCCTGGGCTGGGCCGAGCTCGGCGGCCGGCGGGTGCAGGTGGACCCCGGGGTGTTCGTGCCCCGGCGGCGCAGCGAGCTCCTCGTCGACCAGGCGGTGGCCCTGAGCCCGCCCGGTGCCGTGGTGCTCGACCTGTGCTGCGGGTCCGGCGCGGTAGGTGCGGCGGTCGCCGGACGGGCCCCCGGGGTCACGCTGTACGCCGCGGACCTCGACCCGGCCGCCGTCCGGTGTGCCCGGCGCAACGTCGAACCGCTCGGCGGCACCGTGTTCGCCGGCGACCTCTACGCCGCGCTGCCCCGGTGGCTGCGCGGCCGGGTGGACACCCTGGTGGTGAACGCGCCCTACGTCCCCACCAGCGCCATCCCCCTCCTGCCGCCGGAGGCGCGCGACCACGAGCCGCGGCTCGCCCTGGACGGCGGTGCGGACGGGCTACAGGTGCAGCGGCGGGTCGTCGCCGCCGCGGCCGCCTGGCTCTCCCCCCGCGGCCACCTGCTGCTGGAGACCGGCGCGACCTTGGCCTCCGCGACGCTGAGGCTCTGCGCGGCCGCGGGCCTGGCGGGACGGGTGGTCCGGTGCGACGCGACCGACGCCACGGTGCTGGTCGGCCGGGCTGGTCGGCCGGCTGGTCAGTCGGCTGGTCAGTCGCCGAGCTCGGCCCGGCGCTTGACGACATACTCCTCCAGCTCGGCCCGGATCGCGTCGTCCAGCGGCGGCGGCTCGTACGCCGCCAGGGTCCGCTCGGCGATCTCCCCCGCCCGGGCGGCCGCGTCGCGGGCCCCGTTGCGCAGCCACCGCTCGTGGTTCTCCGAGGAGGACAGCAGCGGCCGGTAGAAGCAGGTCCGGAACCGTTCCATGGTGTGGGCCGCGCCGAGGAAGTGGCCGCCGTGACCGACCTCCTGGTGCGCGTCGAACGCCAGCGACGCCTCGTCGATGTCCAGCGGGGTGAACTCGACCTGCAGCATGCGCAGGATCTCCACGTCGATGATGAACTTCTCGTACGACGCCACGAGCCCGCCCTCGAGCCAGCCCGCGGAGTGCATCACCCAGTTCGCACCGGCGAGGAAGGTCGGCAGCATCGTCATCAGGGCCTCGTAGGCCGCCTGGGCGTCGGCGGTCTGGCTGGAGGTGAGCCCGCCCCCGGACCGCCAGGGCAGGCCGAAGTGCCGGGCGATCTGCCCGGTGCACAGCAGCCCCACCGCCGACTCGGGCGTGCCGAAGCAGGGCGACCCGGACTGCATGTCGATGTTCGACAGGAACGAGCCGAAGATGACGGGGCAGCCGGGACGGATGAGCTGGGACAGCGCAATGCCGGACAGCGCCTCGGCCATCTGCTGCACCAGGGTGGCGGGCACGGACACCGGGGACATGGCGCCCATGAGCAGGAACGGGGTGAGCACCACCGGCTGATTCGCCGCGCTGTACTCGAACTGCGCGTCCAGCATCCGGTCGTCCCAACGCAGCGGGGAGTTGCAGTTGATGAGCGAGATGGTGGCCGGGGTGGCCTCGATGTGCTCCCGGCCGCCGAAGAGGATCTCGGTCATCGCCAGGGTGTCCCGCGCGTTCGCCCCGGATACCACGTTACCCATGTAGATCTTGTCGGTCAGGGTCTGCAGCGCCAGCACCATGTCCAGATGCCGAGAGTCCAGCGGGGCGTCGTTGGGCTCGCAGATCACGCCGCCCGCGGAGTCCAGCTGGGGGAAGCTCTGCGCGAGCCGGGTGAACCGACGGAAGTCCTCCATGGTGGCGTCCCGCCGGACACCTCCCTGCCGGACGAAGGGCGGGCCGTAGACACCGCCGAATGCCATGTGCTGGCCGCCGATGTGCACCGAGTGGGCCGGGTTGCGGGCCTGTACGTCGAACTCCCGGGGGGCCTGGGCCACCTGCGCCAGGACGAAGTCGGGGTCCAGCCGCACGTTGTGGCCCTCGACCCGCTGGCCGGCGGCCCGGAACAGGTCCAGGGCCCGCTCGGACATGAACTCCACGCCGATCTCGGAGACGATGCGTCGCCAGCCCTTGTCCAGGACCGCCATGGCTTCGCCGGTGAGGATCTCGTACCGCGGCATCGCGTTGACGAACATCGGACCTCCAGCCCGTTCTGCCCTGCCCCTTGACGGTGGTCGCCCGGCATCCTACGCTCGTTCCTTGGAACAGTGCTCCCATGATGTGGAACTCTCACCGAGGATCGAGGGCAGCAGGTGGCCCCTCCCGCGCAGACCGGCACCCAGGCGATCGACCGGGCCGCCGAGCTGCTGGTGCGCGTCGTCGAGCGCCCCGCCGGGGTGACCTTCACCGACCTCGCCGCGGCCTCGGGGCTGGCCCGGTCCACCACCTCCCGGATCCTGCAGGCGCTGGAGCGGCACGGCCTCGTCCAGCGGGACAGGTCCGGCGCGTTCCACGCGGGGCCGGTGTTCGCGCTCTACGCGTCCCGGCACGACGCCGGGGAGGACCTGGTCGCCATGGCGCAGCCGGTCCTCGAACGGCTGGGCGAGCTGACCGGGGAGACGGTCAACCTCGCCGTCCCCCAAGGTGACAAGGTGCTGCAGGTCGCGCAGGTGGACAGCCGCTACCTGCTGGGCGCCACGAACTGGGTGGGGCTGCCCGTCCCGCTGCACTGCTCGGCGCTGGGCAAGGTCTTTCTGGCGTACGGCGCCACCGTGCTGCCTGGCGGGCGCTTGGAGCGGCGTACGCCGCACACCATCACCACCCGCGAAGCCCTGGCCGTCGACCTGCAGGCGGTCACCCGGCGCGGCTGGGCGGTCGCGGTGGAGGAGCTCGAGCCGGGCCTCGTCGCCGTCGCCGCCCCGGTGCGGGCCGGCACCGGCACCGTCGTCGCGGCACTGTCGGTCTCCGGACCCACAGCGCGGATCACTCCTGACCGCGTCGAGTCGATCGGGGCCTTGCTCGCCGCCGAAGGCCGCGGCCTCTCGGCCCGGCTCGGCCACCACCCACGAAAGGAGGGCGCCGCATGACGCCCGAGCAGATCCTGACCGGTCTCTACGAGCAGACGCTGGTGGGCAACGGCCCCGCGGTGCT
The DNA here is from genome assembly GCA_049323135.1 of Actinomycetota bacterium. Lineage (GTDB taxonomy): Bacteria > Actinomycetota > Actinomycetes > JBMOMH01 > JBMOMH01 > JBMOMH01. Next base: position 14,224 of record JBMOMH010000309.1, on the reverse strand, counting down.
CGACCTGACGCGGGCGGGCCTCGCCGCGGGCGTCAGCGCGGAGACCATGCTCTTCGACGCCCTGATCCCCTCCCTGGAGGAGGTCGGGGCGCGGTTCGAGCGGGGCGACTTCTTCGTCCCGGAGATGCTCATCGCCGGGAAGGCGATGAGCGGCGCGCTCGACGTGCTGCGACCCCTGCTGGCCCAGACGGGTGCGGAGTCGGTGGGCACCTTCCTCATGGGAACCGTCAAGGGTGACGTCCACGACATCGGCAAGAACCTGGTGAACATCATGCTGGAGGGCGCCGGCTTCACCGTCATCGACCTCGGCGTCCAGGTCGCCCCGGAACGCTTCGTCGAGGCGATCCAGGAGCACCGGCCGGACATCGTCGGTTTCTCCGCGTTCCTCACCACGACGATGCCGATGTTCAAGGCGAACATCAACGCACTGGAGAAGGCGGGGCTGCGCGACCAGGTCATCGTCATGGTCGGCGGTGCCCCGGTGACCCAGGAGTACGCCAACGCGGTCGGCGCCGATGGCTACGCCGCGGACGCCTCGGCCGCGGTGAAGCGTGCCAAGGACCTGCTCCAGCGCCGTCGCGCCCTGCAGCCGGCCTGAGGCGGCACCATGAAGCTGCTGCCACTCGTCGAGCACGCGGTCAAGGGTCCGGTGTTCGACTGCCAGATGTGCGGGCAGTGCGTGCTGCACTCCACCGGTATGACCTGTCCCATGAACTGTCCCAAGACCCTGCGCAACGGTCCGTGTGGCGGGGTGCGCGAGGACGGCGGCTGCGAGGTGAAGCCGGAGATGCGCTGCGTGTGGCTGCGGGGCTACGAACGCTCGCAGCGCCTGCCGCTGCCCCAGGGTTGGCGGGAGGAGTTCCACCACCTGCGCCCGCCGGTGGACAACCGGCTGCGGGGCACGTCCTCCTGGTGGAACCTGGTCACCGGGCGGGACCGGCAGGTACCCGCCGGGTGGTCCCCCGAGCACGCCGGGGGGCATTGAGGTGTCCCTCCTGGAGACGCTGCTGCAGACCGGCGAGCGGCCCGTCGTCACCGCCGAGCTGCCCGTGGTGGACGGTGGCGGGCTGGACGTCGTACGCCGGCACCTGGCCGGGCTGGCGCCGTGGGTCGACGCGGTCAACGCCACCGACAACACCGCGGCGCACGCGCACGCGTCCAACGTGGCCGTGGCCATCGCGATCCAACAGACCGGGGTGGAGCCCGTGCTGCAGGTGGTGTGTCGTGACAAGAACCGCCTGGCCATCCAGGCCGACATCGTCGGGGCGGCCCTGCACGGCATCGAGAACATCTGCTGCCTGACGGGCGACGACGTGACGGCGGGCGACGAGCCGCAGGCGCGCCGGGTCTTCGACCTGGACGGGCCGCAGCTGGTCCAGGTGGCCAGCACGCTCGCCGCCGGACGCTACCTGTCCGGCCGGGCCATCGACCCCGCCCCACACCTGTTCGTCGGCGCCGTGGAGAACCCGGGTGCTCCCCCCCACGAGCTGCGGGTGCGCCGCGGACTGAAGAAGGCGGCGGCCGGGGCGCGGTTCCTCCAGCTGCAGATCTGCTTCTCCCCCGGCCGGCTGGCCGACTTCACCCGCGAGGCGGTGGCCACCGGGCTGGCGCCGGGCGTCGCGCTGCTGCCGACCATCTGCCTGGTCCGCGGGCCCCGGGCCTTGCGCTTCATCGACGCCCACGTGCCAGGCATCACCGTCCCGCCCGAGGTGGTGGCCCGCGTCGAGGGCGCCGCCGACCAGCGGGAGGCCGCCTACCAGCTGGCCCTGGAGCAGGCGCGGCACGCCCTGTCCCTGCCCGGGGTGCGTGGCCTGCACCTCGCCGACTTCCGCCACGACGACAGCGTGGCCCGCCTCCTGTCCGACCTGGGACTCTCCCGCCGCCAACCCGAGGAGCAGCATCATGCACACGGTCCTGCGATCGCCGTCTAAGGACGTCGTCATCGGTCACGACCGGCCGTTCTGCGTCATCGGGGAGCGGATCAACCCCACCGGACGGAGGAAGTTTCAGGAGCAGCTGCGCGCCGGTGACCTGTCCCAGATCGAGGTCGACGTCCAGGCTCAGGTGGACGGCGGCGCCGACGTGCTCGACGTGAACATGGGTGTGCCGCTGACCGACGAGGCGGACCTGCTCGCACGCGCGGTGAAGCTCGTGCAGAGCCGCACCGACCTGCCCCTGTGCATCGACTCCTCGGTGGTGGAGGCCCTCGAGGCCGGGCTGGCGGCGTACGAGGGCAAGGCGCTGGTGAACTCGGTGACCGCCGAGGACGACCGGCTGGACCAGATCCTGCCGCTGGTCAAGCGGCATGGCGCCGCCGTCATCGCCCTGGCCAACGACGAGACGGGCATACCGGAGACGCCGGCACAGCGCCTGGGGATCACCCGCAAGATCGTGCACGTGGCCACGGAGCGCTACGGCATCCCGATCGAGGACATCGTCATCGACCCTTTGGCGATGACGGTCGGTGCCGACACCGAGGCGGTCAACGTCACGCTGGAGACCATCACGCTGATCCGCGCCGAGTTCGGGCTGAACATGACGATGGGCGCCTCCAACGTGTCCTTCGGGCTGCCGGCGCGGCACACCCTCAACGCCGCGTTCCTGCCCATGGCGATGTCGCACGGGCTGACCAGCGCCATCATGGACGCGCGCACGCCGGCGATCGTCACGTCGGTGCGCGCCGCGGACCTGCTGCTCGGCCACGACCCCTGGGGCGCGAGCTGGATCGCGAGCTACCGCCGCCAACAGCAGCCGGCATGACCGAACCCCTGCCGGCCACCCCACCGGAGGTCGACGTGCCCGAGGCGGCCCCCGCTCGGGTGCGGGTCGACTTCTCGCCCAGTGGCAAGCAGGTGCGGGTCCCCCCGGGGGTCTCCGTCTTCGAGGCGGCCAGCTGGAACGGCGTGGCCATCGACTCGACGTGTGGCGGCCACGGCACCTGCCGCAAGTGCAAGGTCCGCATCGTCGACGGGTCGGTCCCAGTCGGACGGCTGGACGTGCGGGCCTTCAGCCCGGAGGAGCTGCGGGACGGTTGGCGGCTGGCCTGCCTAGCCCGGGCCGGGGAGGACCTGCGCGTCGACGTGCCGCCACTGCAGACCCGACCGAAGGCGGCGACGGTGGGGGTCGGGCGGCAGGTGATCCTGCGCCCGGCCGTGCAGAAGCGCTTCCTGGAGCTCACCGAACCCACGTTGCAGGACCAGCGCAGCGACGTGGCCCGCATCGTGGACGCGCTGGACGACCTGGAGGTCCGCCCGGACCTCGACGTCGTCCGCAGTGCGGGACGGGTGCTGCGGTCGGCGGGCTGGCGGGTCACCGCCGTCGTCGTCGACGACGTGCTCATCGCCCTGGAGCCGGGTGACACGACGGCGCAGCGGTACGGGATGGCCTTCGACCTCGGTACGACGACCGTGGTGGCCACCCTGCTCGACCTGGAGACCGGTACCCCGCTGGCCGTGGCGTCGATGCTGAACAAACAGCAGCCCTTCGGCGCGGACGTCATCACGCGGATCAGCGCCACCATGCTGGACCCCACCGCCCTGGAGCGACTGCGGGACCTGGCCCAGCAGACGCTCGCCGAGCTGGCTGCGGAGGTGTGCGCAGAGGCCGGCGTGGACCCGGAGTGTGTCTACGAGATCGCCCTGGCCGGCAACGCGACGATGACGCAGCTGGTGCTCGGCATCGACCCCGAGCCGCTCGGGGTCGCCCCGTTCGTACTCGCCGACCGGCGGTACCCCGAGGTGCTGGCCCGCGAGCTGGGGGTGTCGGTACACCCGCGCGCCCGGGCCATCCTCATGCCGCACCTGGGCGCGTACGTCGGCGGCGACATCGTCGCTGGGGCGCTGGCCGCCGGGATGGACCGCGACCGGCGGGTACGCCTGTTCATCGACGTCGGTACCAACTGCGAGATCGTGCTCGGCGACGGCGAGCGGCTCCTCGCCACCGCCGCGCCGGCCGGTCCGGCGTTCGAAGCCGGCTCGGTGCGCTGCGGCATGCGCGCCGCCGACGGGGCCATCGAGGTCGTGCGGCTGGCCGACGACACGGTGCACCTGGAGACCATCGGCGGGGTGGAGCCCCGGGGGATCTGCGGGTCGGGGCTGGTCGACGCCGTCGCGCAGCTGGTGAGCACCGGACTGGTGGACGCCTCCGGCCGCTTCGTCCCGGACGAGGTCGCCGGGGAGCAGTTCCCCGCGCTGGCCGAGCGGCTGGTCCGGGTGGGGGCGGAGCGGGTGTTCGTCCTGCACTGGCGCGGGACGCCGGGCGACCTGGACCAGGCGGTCTACCTCTCGCAGCGGGACATCCGGGAGCTCCAGTTCGCCAAGGCGGCCATCGCGACGGGCTGGCAGCTGCTCCTGGAGGAGCTGGGGCTGGCGCCGCGGGACGTGCAGCAGGTGCTGCTCGCGGGCTCCTTCGGGTCCTACCTGTCGCCGTCCTCCGCGGTGCGGATCGGGCTCGTGCCGGCGCTGCCCGTGCTGCGCATCGTCAGTGCCGGCAACGTCGCCGGCGAGGGGGCGAAGATGGCGCTGCTCAGCGTCCAGGAGCGCGCCGGTGCCCTGGCCCTGCTGGAGGAGGTGCGCTATGTCGAGCTGTCCGACCGGCCTGACTTCAACGACCGCTTCGTCGCCCATCTCGCGTTCCCCGGCTGACCGGGCGCCCTCGGGCCCGCCGAGTGCGGCCGGTACGCCGGCACGCACCGCGGTCATCGCCTGCGGCGCCCTGGCCGCCCACGTGAGCGAGGTAGTGGCCCGGCGCAGCTGGCCGGTCGACGTACACCCGCTGCCCCCGTTGCTGCACAACCATCCGGACCGCGTGGTACCGGCCGTGGAACGGCTGGTAGACCGGCTGGGCACTCGCTACCGCAGGGTTGCCATCGCGTACGCGGACTGCGGCACGTACGGGGCGCTGGACGACCTGTGCCATCGGAAGGGGCTGCGCCGGCTGCGCGGACAGCACTGCTACGAGGTGTTCGCGGGCGCCGAGACGCTGGCCACGGAGCTGGCCGCCGAGCCGGGCACCTACCTGCTCACCGACTACCTGGTGCGCTCGTTCCACCGCAGCGTCGTCGTCGAGCTGGGGCTGGACCGCTACCCGGACCTGCGGGACGACTACTTCGGTCACTACCGCCGGGCGCTGTGGCTGGCGCAACGGCCGACGCCGGACCTGCGGCGGCGCGCCGAGCAGGCCGCCGCCACCCTCGGGCTGCCCCTGGCCGTCCTCGTGGTCGGCGACGGCGGGCTCGAGGCGGAGCTGGCGCGGCTGCTCGCGCAGCCCCTTCCGGAGGCCGATGACCGTGCTGCCGGCTAGGAGTGCCGACGCGGGGTAGCCCGTTGTGCGGGAGCCGGTCGTTGCGTATACTGCGTCAAGTTGCGTCATAAGAGACACCATAGGTTCCCTTGAGCCCCGTGCGAGAGGCGGCGTGATGAGCACAGTGCCCGGTAGCGCGCGGGTGGTAGTGATCGGGGCCGGAATCGTCGGCAACAGTGTGGGGTACCACCTGGCCCGGTTGGGCTGGCGCGACATCGTGCAGCTCGACAAGGGGCCGTTGCCCAACCCGGGAGGCTCGACCGGTCACGCGTCGAACTTCATCTTCCCCGTGGACCACTCACGGGAGATGACCGACCTGACCGCTGACAGCATGCGCCAGTACCGGGAGCTGGGCGTCTTCGTCGAGTCCGGCGGGTTCGAGGTGGCGCGCACCGAGGAGCGGATGCAGGAGCTGCGCCGGCGGGTGGCGTCGGCCAAGGCGTGGGGGATCGACGCCGACCTGGTGTCTGCGGCCCAGGTGACCGAGCGGGTCCCCTACCTGGATCCCTCGGTCATCCGTGGCGGCTTCTGGACGCCTTCGGTCGGCGTCGTCGACTCGTTGCGGGCGGGCACGATCATGCGCGAGCGCGCCCAGGAGTCCGGCGCCTTGCAGGTGGTGTCTTCGGTCGAGGTCACGGGCCTGGATGTCGCCGCGGGACGGATCCGCGCCGTTCGAACCAGCGGCGGGGTGATCGAGGCGGAGACCGTCGTGATCGCCTGCGGCGTGTGGAGCCCGAAGCTGGCGCGGATGGCGGGGGCGTCCATCCCGCTCACGCCGGCGGTACACCAGATGATCAGCGTGGGGCCGGTGCCGCAGTTCGCGGACACGGTGGGCGAGATCTCGTTTCCGATCATCCGGGACATGGACACGTTCTGCTACGAGCGGCAGCACGGCGGTGACCTGGAGGTCGGCTCGTATGCACACCGCCCGATCCTGTACGACGCGGAGCAGATTCCGTCCATCGAGCAGGCCAAGCTGTCGCCGACGGAGCTGCCGTTCACTGCCGAGGACTTCGACCTGCAGCTGGAGCAGGCGCTCGAGCTGATGCCCGAGGTGCTCGGCGACCCCCGGGTGGAGATCCGCTATGCGATCAACGGCTTGTTGTCGCTGACGCCGGATGGCTACCCCATCTTGGGTGAGACCGCCGAGGTCAAGGGTCTGTGGTCGGCCGCCGCGGTGTGGATCAAGGAGGGGCCCGGGGTGGGGCGGCTGCTCGCCGAGTGGATGACCGACGGCAACCCGGAGTACGACGCCCACCAGTCGGACGTCGCGCGCTTCTACCCGCATCAGCGCACCAAGGCTCACGTGAGGGCCCGCACCAGCGAGGCGTTCAACAAGACCTACGGCATCGTCCATCCGGCTGAGCAGTGGGCGAGCAACCGCGAGGTGCGGCTGTCGCCGATGCATGCCCGCGAGCGCGAGCTGGGCGCGGTGTTCTTCGAGACGGCGGGTTGGGAGCGCCCCTTCTGGTACGAGTCCAACGCGGGGCTGCTCGGCGACTACGGCGCGGCGGTGATGCCGCGCGGAGCCGAGTGGGACGCTCGCTGGTGGTCCCCGATCATCAACGCCGAGCATCTGGCGATGCGGGAGCGCGCCGGGATCTGCGACCTGTCCGCCTTCGCGATCTTCGACGTCCTCGGACCGGGTGCCGCGGAGGCCGTGCAGCGCCTCGTCGTCGCCGAGGCGGACGTGGCGCCGGGAAACGTGATCTACACGCCGGTGCTGGACGACCGCGGGGGCATCCGCGCAGACCTGACCATCCAGCGCCTGGCCGAGGATCGGTACCGCGTCGTCACTGGCGGGGCCACCGGCAACGTCGACCGGAAGTGGTTCGCCGACCATCTGCCGGGCAATGGCACGGTTCAGGTCGTCGACCAGACCTCCGCCTACACCACCGTCGGGCTGTGGGGCCCACGAGCCCGTGACATCCTCGGGTCGCTGACCGAGTCCGACGTCAGCCACCACGGCTTCCGGTTCGCCACCTGCCGCGCCGTCGACGTCGGTCCGCTGACCGTGCTTGCCTCGCGCATCTCCTACGTCGGTGAGCTAGGTTGGGAGCTGTATGCACCGATGGAGCAGGGCGCCCGGCTGTGGAACCTACTGTGGGATGCGGGCCGGCCACAGGGGCTGGTGCCGATAGGCATCGGCGTCTACGGCACCACCGGACGGATCGAGAAGAGCTACCGCGCCCACGGGGCCGAGCTGGACACCGAGCGCACCCTGGTCGAGGCCGGCATGTCCCGACCCAAGGTCAAGGACGCCGACTTCATCGGGCGAGAGGCGTACCTGAAGCAGCGCGGGTCCGAACCGGCGGCGGTGCTGTGCTCGCTGACCGTCGATGACCACACGTCGGCCGACGGGACCCTGCGGTACATGCTGGGGGGCGAACCGGTGCTCACGCGCGACGGCGAGCCTCTCGTGGACGGACACGGCCGCCGTAGCTACGTGACCACGGCCGGGTCGGCGCCCTCACTCGGCAAGCACGTGCTGATGAGCTACCTGCCGCCGAGTCAGGCTGTGATCGGCGCCGAGCTCGCCGTCGAGTACCTGGCAGAGCGCTACCCGGTGACCGTCGCGGCCGCGGACGCGACGCCACTGTTCGACCCCGCCAACGAGCGGATCCGGAGGTGAGCGATGGCTAACGTGCTGGTGTGCGTCAAACGGGCGCCCGACTCCTCTGAGCGGATCCTGCTGTCCGCCGACGGCCAGTCCATCGACGCTCGGCACGTCGGATACACGATCAGCCCCCACGAGGAGTGCGCGGTCGAGCTGGCGGTGCGGATCGCGGCGGCCACCGGCGGGGAGGCGACGGTACTGACCCTCGGCCCGCCCGAGGCGGTGCAACACGTGCGCGATGCGATCGCCGTCGGCTGCGCACGCGGCGTGCTGCTGGAGGGTGAGGCGGACCGGTACGGCCCACGGGACGTGGCGGCCGCGATCGCCGCCCTGGTCCACGCGCACCAGGCGCAGGGCACGACCTACGACCTGGTGCTGGTGGGCACGGACGCGGCCGACACCGGGGACTACCAGGTGGGCGTGCGCCTGGCCTACGCGTTGGGCAGGCCCGTGGCCAGCGGGATCTCGACGTGCGAGGTCGTCGGGGAGGACGTGGTGGCCCACGCGGACGGTCCGGACGGAACGGAGGTGTACGAGGTGCCCCTGCCCGCGGTCCTGGCCGTCAAGGAGGGCGGCGTGACCCCGCGTTACCCCTCGGTACCCGGTCGGATGAAGGCCAGGCGGGCGCCGGTGGACGTCGTGAGTCCCGAGGTGGAGCCGGCTGGTTCCGGGCGGGTGCGGCTGAAGCTTCCGCCACAGCCACCAAGTTCGGTGCAGCTCCTGGGCGAAGGCCCGCACGCCGCACCCGCGGTTGTGGACCTGCTGGTCAGAATCGGGGTGGCGCCGTGATTCTCGTACTGGTGGAGAGTGGCGCACAGGGCGCCACTCTCGTCTCGCTCGAGGCGTTGACGTTCGCTCGCGACATGGCAGCCCGCCTCGGCGACACGCAGGTGCACGCGGTGGTCACAGCCCCGCTCGAGCCCGACGGGCACGAACGGTTGCTCGCTCAGCTGAGCGAGCAGGGGGTGGCCACGTTGCACCACGCCCAAGACGATCGGCTCGCCCGGTACGCGGCGGCGGCCTGGGCGGCCGCCGTGGTCGACGCCGCTTTCGCGTCGTCGGCCCGCGTGATCGTGGCCGCCGGCTCGCCCCGCGGCAACGAGGTGCTCGCGCACGTAGCCACCCGGCTCGACGCGATGATGGCAGCCAACGTCACCGCCATCGACAGTACCGAGCCGTTGGTCGTCAGCCGGCAGGTGATGGGCGGCGCGGCCCTGGAGGAGACACGCCTGGACGGCGAGGTGGTGGTGCTCTCGGTCGCCGGCCACGCCACCGCGCCCGAGCCAGCCCCCGCACCGGTCAGCGTCCAGGTCCTGCCGATCCGCCCGTCCCTGACCGACGCCGACCTGCAGGCCCGGGTGACGCGCTCGCAGCCGACCCAGGCCGACGCCGCAGCGGCGCTGGCCAACGCGCGCGTGGTGGTCGGTGCGGGGCGGGGCACCGGTGGGCCGGACCGCTTCGGGGACATCCTGGAACTGGTCGGCCTCTTGGATGGGGCCCTCGGCGTGTCCCGGGTGGTGACCAGCCTCGGTTGGCGACCACACCACGAGCAGGTCGGTCAGACCGGCAGCCGGATCTCACCCGACATCTACATCGCCTGCGGGATCAGCGGCGCCATCCAGCACTGGGCGGGCTGCCAGAGCGCGAGAACGATCCTGGCCATCAACACAGACCCGGACGCCCCCATGGTGACCAAGGCTGACTACGCGGTGATCGGCGACCTGCACGAGGTCGTCCCGGCGATCAACGCCGAGCTCCGCAAGCGCCGCAGCTGACCGGAGCGCGGCCGCCGAGCTGGGCGGGCCCTCAGTGGCGCCGGGCGATGGTGACGCCGTCGGCGACGGGCAGCAGCACCGCGTCCACACGTGCGTCGGCGCACACCTCGTCGTTGAACCTCGCCACGGCGACGTCGTCCTCGGCCGTCGGTGCCAGCACGCGCCCGTCCCGGAGCACGTTGTCGACCACGAGCACGCCACCGCTGCGGACCCGCGGCACCAGCTCCGCCCAGTAGGCCGGGTAGCCCTGCTTGTCGGCGTCGAGGAAGGCCAGGTCGAACAGGGGCTCCGGCGGCATCGCCCGCAGGGTGTCCAGGGCCGGCCCCAGCCGAAGCTCGACCCGGTCGGCGAGCCCGGCCCGCGCCCAGGCCCGCCGCGCCACCGCGGTCCACTCGGCGGACACGTCACAGCACACCAGCCGCCCGTCGGGGGACAGGCCCCGGGCGATGCACACCGACGAGTACCCGGTGAACGTGCCCACCTCCACCGCGTCCCGTGCCCCCACCAGCCGGGCGAGCAGGGTGAGCAGGGCCCCCTCCTCGGGCGGGACCTGCATCTCCGCGGCACCGCCGAGCGCCGCGGTCTCGGCGAGCAGGTCGCGCAGCACCGGGTCGGGCGGTGTGCCGTGCGCCACGACGTAGTCGTGCAGCTCGGCGGTGAGCGGGATGGACTTGCGCGTCATGACGCAACCTCCATGGCCGCCGGAGACCGGGCGGGAACCGCCGGGTGTTGTGGGGGCACGGCGGGCACCCGGGCGTACGGCGCCCCCAGCGGCGGCCGGGGGTCGGGCTCCCCGCGGTTGGGCCAGCAGGCCAGCGCCCGCTCGGCCAGCGCGGTGATGGTCAGCGACGGGTTGACGCCGAGGTTGGCGGGTACCGCCGAGCCGTCGACGACGTGCAGCCCGGGGTACCCGAAGACCCGGTGCCAGGGGTCGACGACCCCGGATGCCGGGTCGGCACCGATGGGGCAGCCGCCGATGATGTGCGCGGTCATCGGGATGTCGGCGACCTCGCCCCAGCTTCCTCCTGGGTCGCCGTCGATGGCCTGGGCCAGCCGCCGCGCCACGTCGGTCGCGACGGGGATCGACACCGGGTTGGGCGCCCCGTGGCCCTGGCGGGTGGTCAGCCGCCACCGGCCGAAGCGGCCCCGGCGACCGTACGCGGTCAGCGAGTTGTCCAGGGACTGCATGACCAGGGCGATGACGGTCTGCTCGGACCAGTGCCGCAGCCACAGGGTGCGCAGCAGGGTGCGCGGGTGGCGGCGCGCCTCCCGCAGCCACACCAGGGGGCGGGGCCGGCGCGGGTCGGGGTCGGTGAGCAGGGTCTGCAGCAGCCCCATGAGGTTGCTGCCCCGCCCGTAGCGGACCGGCTCGACGTGGGTGTGGGCGTCGGGGTGGAAGGAGGAGGTGATGGCGACGCCTTGGGAGAAGTCGACGTCCCGCCGCCGGGAGCGGGCTCCGAGGATGGCCTCGGAGTTGGTGCGGGTGAGCTCGCCCAGCCGCGGCGACAGGTGCGGAAGGCGGCCGGCGTCTCGCATCCGGTGCAGCAGGCGCTGGGTGCCCAGGGCGCCCGCGGCGAGGACGACCTGCTCTGCGGTGAGCTCGCACCGCTCCCGGCGTACCCACCGGTCGCTGCGCTGCACGGTCAGCGACCAGCCGCCGCCGCGCCGCGGGGCCAGGGCGGTCACCGTCGTCAGGGGCAGCACCTGGGCACCGGCCTGCTCGGCGAGGAACAGGTAGTTCTTGGTCAGCATGTTCTTGGCCCCGTGCCGGCAGCCGGTCATGCAGGACCCGCAGTGCAGGCAACCGCGGCGGGCCGGCCCGGCGCCGCCGAAGTAGGGGTCGGGGACCTCCACGCCTGGCGCGCCGAAGAACACCCCGACCGGGGTGGGGCCGAAGGTGTCCGCCACCCCCAGTTCCTCGGCGACCCGACGCATGGCCAGGTCCGCCGGGGTCAGCACCGGGTTGGGGGTCACCCCCAGCATGCGCCGGGCGCGGGCGTAGTAGGGGGCGAGCTCGTCGCGCCAGTCGGCGAGGCGGGCCCACTGCGGGTCGTCGAAGAACTCCGGCGCGGGCTCGTAGAGGGTGTTCGCGTAGACCAGGGAGCCACCGCCGACGCCCGCCCCGGACAGGACGACGACGTTGCGCAGCAGGGAGATGCGCTGGATGCCGTAGCACCCGAGACGGGGTGCCCACAGGAAGCGTCGTACCTGCCACGACGTCTTCGGGAAGGTGGACTCATCGAAACGGCGTCCGGCTTCGACGACGCCAACCCGGTAGCCCTTCTCGACCAGCCGCAGCGCGGCGACGCTGCCGCCGAACCCGGACCCGACGACGACGACGTCGTAGTCGAGCGTGCCATCCCGGCCGGTCACCGCAGACCGAGCCGCTTCATCGTGCGCAGCAGCACCGTCAGCGTCCGGGCGAACTGCTCCGCGGTCATGCCCGGTGGTGTCCCGAAGCCCAGCCCCCGCTGTACGGCGACCGTCTGCGCCTCGGTGTACCTCAGCAGCCCTTCGTTCCCGTGCCGCCGGCCCAGCCCGGAGTCACCCATCCCACCCATGGGGGCGTCGACGCTGCCCCACGCGGCGGCGTACCCCTCGTTGACGTTCACCGTTCCCGCCCGCAGCCGAGCCGCAACCGACCGGCCGCGAGCGGCGTTCCGGGTCCACACGCTGGCGTTCAGCCCGTACGTCGTGTCGTTGGCTCGGGCGACTGCCTCGTCCTCGCTGCCGACGGCGTGGACCGAAACGACCGGGCCGAAGGTCTCCTCGGCGTGGCACCGCATCCCGGGACGTACGTCCGCGAGCACGGTCGGCTCGAAGAAGAGCGGGCCGATGTCCGGCCGGGGCTTCCCGCCAGCGAGCACACGGGCGCCCTGCGCGGCGGCGTCGGCGACGTGCTGCTGCACCCGTGTCAGCTGCCGGGCAGAGACGAGCGAGCCCATGTCGGCGCGGTAGTCGTAGGTGGCGGCGAGCCGCATCCGCCGCACCCGGTCAAGGAAGCGGGCCAGGAACGGCTCGTAGACGGAGGCGGCGACATACAGGCGCTCGGCGGAGATGCACAGCTGCCCGGCCGAGGCAAAGCAGGCGCGGACCGCACCCTCCGCGGCCCGGTCGAGGTCGGCGTCGTCGAGGACCAGCAGGGCGTTCTTGCCCCCCAGCTCCAGGGAACAGCCGACGAGCCGCGCCCCGCAGCGGGCGGCCACCTCCCGGCCGACCGCGGTCGACCCGGTGAAGCAGACGTAGTCGGCCCCGTCGACGACGGCTCCCCCGATGACGGGGCCGTCACCGACCACCACCTGCCACAGGTCGGCGGGCAGCCCCGCCTCGTGCAGCAGGGCCACGCCGTACAGGGCGGTGAACGCGCTCTGCAGGTCGGGCTTGTGCACGACGGCGTTGCCGGCGAGGAGGGCGGCAAGCCCGTCACCCATGGCCAAGGTGAACGGGTAGTTCCACGGGGAGACGACGCCGACGACCCCCTTGGGCTGGCGGTGCTCCACCACCTGGGTGAGCAGCGGGTAGGCGCCGGTCCGGCGGCGTGGGCGCAGCAGGCCGGGGCCCCGCCGGCCGTAGTACGCGGCGGTGACCGCGACGTCGGCCACCTCCTCGAAGGCGTGCCGGCGGGCCTTGCCGGTCTCGGCCTGGACCAGGTCGAGGATCTGGTGCTGCCGGTCGAGCACCAGGTCGTGGTAGCGGCGCAGCACCCGGGCGCGCTCCGCCACGGGACGGGCGGCCCAGGCCGCCTGGGCGGACCGGGCGGCGGCGTACGCCGCGGTCACGTCGTCCGGCGTCGAGCAGGGCAGGTCGGCGAGCCACCCACCGGTGAACGGCGCCGTGACGGGCAGCCGGTCAGCGTCCGGTGCGGCGGCCACCCCCTGGGCCAGCTCGGCGAACACCTCGGGGCCGAGCCCCGCAGGCAGCGAGGCGACACCGGTCCCGGGCGGCCGGTCGGCCTGCGAGGCGTGCGCCACGGTGCTCACGGGGGCAGCCTACGGCCGGCCGGTGACCTTGGCTACCCATGGGTAACCAGGGTCCTACTCCCGCTGGTCGCGGTGGGGTTCGAGGTGGACCCGGCCGAGCGGGCTGGTCCACCGGTAGCCGTGCCGGTCGACCCGCAGCTGCCAGCCGCCGTGGGTCTTCAACCGGTGGTGTCGGCGGCACAGCGGGGCCAGGTTGGCCCGGGTGGTGGGCCCGTGCGGGAACGGCACCCGGTGGTCGAGGTCGCAGCCGGCGGCGATGCGGTTGCAGTGGGGGAACACGCAGGAGCGGTCCCGGGCCCGGATGAACGCGGCCAGCGCCGGGGAGGGCCGGTACACCCGCCGGCCCCGGTCCAGCAGCCGCCCGGTCAGCGGGTCGGTGACCAGCCGCCGCCAGGCCCCGTCGGCGGCCAGCTGGCGGGCCAGCGCGGCCGGGATCGGGCCGTAGCCGACCAGCTGCCCCGGCTCCTCGGCCAACCCGAGCAGGGTGGCCAGGTCCACCCGCACCTCCACCGCCACCGGCGCCAGCCCCGGGCCGGGGCCGTCGGGTGAAG
>JBMOMH010000308.1:0-3024 GCA_049323135.1 Actinomycetota bacterium | reverse complement strand
GGTAGCGTCAGGCACGTCGAGGTCTCCCGGATGGGCGGCGTAGGAACCTCCATCCTCGGGAGACCTCGCCCCCTACTCGGGCACCGACGCGCCGACCATGGCTACACCCTCAACTGCGATGAGCCCGTTTACCTGGTCAACCGGGCGGCGGGGAGGCCTGGGCGGGCCGGGCGGGGGCGCTGCCCGGCGCTGGCCTGGAAGGACACCCGGGGTCCGGGCGGCGGCTCCAGGGTGACCCAGCCCGGGTACCACTCCAGCGGCTCCCCGCCCAGCACCGCGGCCCAGAACCGAGCCAGCGCGTGCGGGTCCGGGGCGTCCAGCACCACCTCCCGCAGCCGGCCCACCGGATCCAGGGCCGACGGGGTCACCGGGAGGCCTGCAGCCACACCGCGGTGTCCCCCGACAGCCGCAGCACGGAGCCCGCCGGCAGCGGGCCGCTGGCCAGCAGGAGCTCGCCGAGGACCGGCAGGGCCACCGGCTCCGCCCCGAGGTTCACCGCCGCCACGAACCCCGGGTCCCGGGCCAGCAGCAGTACGCCGGGGGGCGCGGGCAGCCAGCGCAGCGACCCCTCGCCCAGCGCGGGGTGCTCCCGGCGCAGCCGCAGCGCCGCCCGGTACAGCTCCAGGGTGGACCCTGGGCGGCCGCGCTGCGCGGCCACCGTCAGGTCCCGCCAGGCCGCCGGGGCCGGCAGCCAGGCCGCCGTCGAGCCGGGCGGGCCGAACCCGAAGGGTGGCTCGGCCCCGGACCACGGCATGGGCACCCGGCAGCCGTCTCGGCCCCGCTCGGTGTGCCCCGAGCGCTCCCACACCGGGTCCTGCAGCAGGTGCACCGGCAGGTCCTCGACCTCCGGCAGGCCCAGTTCCTCGCCCTGGTACACGTATGCCCCCCCGGGCAGGGCCAGCATGAGCAGCGCCGCCGCGCGGGCCCGGCGTACGCCGACCTCGCCGCCGCCGTAGCGGGTCACCGGCCGGGTCACGTCGTGGTTGCCGATGACCCACGTGGTGGGGGCGCCGACCTCGTCGTTGGCCTGCAGGCAGGCGTCGATCACCTCACGCAGCGCCGCGGCGTCCCACGGGCACTTGAGGAAGTCGAAGTTGAACGCGGTGTGCAGCTCGTCGCTGCGCACGTACTCGGCCAGCCGGCGCGGCCGGCCCAGCACCCAGGCCTCGGCGACCAGCATCCGCTCCCCGGGGTAGCCGTCGAGCACCTTGCGCCAGCCCCGCCACACGTCGTGTACGCCGTCGCGGTCCCAGTGCGGGTGGTTGGCCCGGCGAGGGGGTTCCAGCACCCCCTCCCGGTCGGGCCCCAGGTCGGGCAACGCCGGGTCCTTGACCAGCCCGTGCGCTACGTCGATGCGGAACCCGTCCACGCCCCGGTCCAACCAGAAGCGCAGCACCGCCTCGAAGTCGGCCCGCACCTCGGGGTTGTCCCAGTCCAGGTCCGGCTGCTGCGGGGCGAACAGGTGCAGGTACCACTCGCCGGGCCGGCCGTCGGCCTCCCGCACCCGGGTCCACGCCGGGCCACCGAAGACGGAGACCCAGTCGTTGGGGGGGTCCTCGCCGTGTACGCCGCGGCCGGGGCGGAAGACGTAGCGGGCCCGGGCCCGGCTGCCCGGTCCGGCGCGGAGCGCCTCCTGGAACCAGCGGTGGGCCGTGGAGGTGTGGTTGGGCACGATGTCGACGATGACCCGCAGCCCGCGCGCGTGCGCGTCGGCGACCAGCGCGTCGACGTCGGCCAGCGTGCCGAACAGCGGCTCGACATCGCAGTAGTCGGCGACATCGTACCCGCCGTCGGCCATCGGCGAGGGGTAGAACGGGGTGACCCACACGGCGTCGACCCCGAGGTCCTGCAGATGCGCCAGGCGGTGGCGGATCCCGGGCAGGTCGCCGACGCCGTCCCCGTCGGAGTCGGCGAAGCTGCGCACGTACACCTGGTAGATCACCGCGTCCCGCCACCAGGGGCGAGACGCCGGCCGGTTGGCGGCGGGGGCGGGGGTGTCAGGCTCGGTCATGGTGGGTCGAGTCTGCCGGGGCCGGCGGCCGGCCGGCTACCCGGCCTGGTCGCGGCTCCCCGGCCTGGTCGCGGCTACCCGGCCGGGGGCGTGTCCAGCCGGTTCACCAGGCTGTCCGCGGCGGCGGTGAGGTAGTCCCACAGCGGGCGAGCGAGCTGCGGCGGGAGGTCCAGCTCGTCGAGGGCGTCGCGCATGTGTGCCAGCCAGCGGTCCCGGGCCTGCGGGGTCACCGCGAACGGGGCGTGCCGCAGCCGCAGCCGAGGGTGTCCCCGCTGCTCGGAGTAGGTGCGGGGCCCGCCCCAGTACTGCTCCAGGAACATCCGCAGCCGGGCCTCGGCCGGACCCAGGTCGGCCTCCGGGTAGAGCGGCCGGAGCACCGGGTCGGTGGCGACCCCCTGGTAGAAGCGGTGCACCAGTCGCTCGAACGTCGCGGCCCCGCCGACCGCCTCGTAGAAGCTGCCCGCCGGCAGTGGTTGCTCGCTCACCCGCCCATTGTCCCAGTCCGGTACCCCCGGTCGCGCCGGCCGGCGGGAGGCCCGGTAGGAAGAGGTCAGCTAGCACGGTCACGAGAGGCGGAGGACCATGGCAACCACTCGCACCGCAACGACCCACTGGACCGGCCCGCTGATGGGCGGTTCGGGCACCGTCACCCTGACGTCCTCCGGGCTGGGCAGCTACGACGTGGACTGGCCGGCCCGGGCGGAGGCCCCCGGCGGGAAGACCTCGCCCGAGGAGCTCATCGCCGCCGCCCACTCGGCCTGCTTCTCGATGGCCCTCTCCCACGCCCTGGCCCAGGCGGGTACGCCGCCCACGACGCTGGACACCGAGGCGGAGGTCGGCTTCCAGCCGGGCACCGGCATCACCGGGATCCACCTGCGGGTCCGCGCCGACGTGCCCGGCCTGGACGCGGAGCGGTTCCGCCAGACCGCCGAGGGGGCCAAGGCCGGCTGCCCGGTGAGCAAGGCGCTGGCCGCCGTACCGATCACCCTCGACGCGGTCCTGGGCGCCGGCGG
>JBMOMH010000307.1:0-3026 GCA_049323135.1 Actinomycetota bacterium | reverse complement strand
CGGGTCCGCACCGGCCCCTCCGGGGGGTCGACCAGGGCCCAGCGGCGCCAGGACCAGGACGCCAGGGTCACCGCCGGCCGGACACCGCGCCCCTTGCCGGCCGGCCGCGCACCCGATCCCGTGGGCTCGACCAGCTCCGCGGCCACCGACCACTCCCCCGGGGTGAGCCCGTACACCCACGTGGTCACCGACACCCGCCCGCTACCCGGGACGACCCCCTGCACCGTCTCGTCCTGGACGAACCGGTCGGCCGGCTGGGGACGGCCGCGCACGCCCACCCGGCGCCCGGTGAACCGGACCGTCACCGCGTCCGGCGTACCCTCCGGCGCCTCGAAGGAGCAGGTCAGGGCCAACGCCTCCGGTTCGCCCCCCGGATCCGGCGCCGTGGGTGCCGAGGTCCCGGTGGCCGCCGTCCGCGACGCCACCGTCCGCTGCCGTGCCATGGGCTCCGCCACCTTCACCTGCGACCGTCACACCCACCCCACCGACGAACCGGGGGCTCGACGTCGAGGGTATCCGGCGGACCCGCCCCTCCCGGATCCTCGTCACCCGCCGGGAGATCGACTGTGACGAACGTCGCGGGGACACCGGCGTGTCGCGTCGAGAACGTCACAGTCGATCAAGGAATCGTCCGGGACGACCGACGGCGACCAGACACCGTCGGGACGGCGGGATTTGAACCCACGACCCCTTGACCCCCAGTCAAGTGCGCTACCAAGCTGCGCCACGTCCCGGCCGGCCCAGGACGAACCCGGACGGCAGCACCGACCTTAGCGCACCCCCGGGCCGCCGGGCCGGTCAGCCCCGGCGGCCCGCCCGGGGTCGCACGCTGACCTCGACCGGGCTCCCCGTGAACCCGTAGGCCTCCCGGAGCCGGCGTTCCACGAAGCGGCGGTAGCCCGCCTCCAGGAACCCGGTGGTGAACAGCACGAAGCGGGGCGGGGCGGCCCCGACCTGGGTACCGAAGAGGATCCGGGGCTGGCGACCGCCGCGGACCGGGTGCGGGTGAGCTGCGGCCAGCTCGGCGAGGAACGCGTTGAGCCGGCCGGTCGGCACTCGGGTCTCCCAGCCGGCCAGGGCGGTGTGCAGCGCGGGAACCAGCCGGTCGACGTGCCGACCGGTGCGGGCCGACACGTTGACCCGGGGCGCCCAGGTCACCTGGACCAGCTCCCGGTCGATCTCCCGGTCCAGGTAGTAGCGCCGGTCCTCGTCGACCAGGTCCCACTTGTTGAAGGCGAGGACGAGCGCCCGCCCGGCGTCGACGACCGTCGAGATGATGCGCAGGTCCTGCTCGGTGAGCGGCTGGCTGGCGTCGACCAGGACGACGGCCACCTCGGCCTTCTCGATGGCGGCCTGGGTCCGGAGGCTGGCGTAGTACTCCTGCCCGGAGGCCTCGTGCACCCGCCGGCGGATCCCCGCCGTGTCGACGAACCGCCAGGTCTGGCCGCCGAGGTCGACCAGCTCGTCCACCGGGTCCACGGTGGTGCCGGCCACCTCGTCGACCACGGCGCGGTCCGCGCCGGCCAGCCGGTTGAGCAGGCTCGACTTGCCCACGTTGGGCTTGCCGACGAGGGCGACCCGCCGGGGCCCGGTCGCGGCCCCGAGGGTCTCCCGGGGGGCCTCGGGCAGCGCGGCCAGCAGCGCGTCGAGCAGGTCGCCGCTGCCCCGGCCGTGCAGTGCGGACACCGGGTGCGGCTCCCCCAGGCCCAGGGACCACAGGCCCGCGGCCTCCGCCTCGGCGCGTTGGTCGTCCACCTTGTTCGCGGCGAGGACCACCGGCTTGCCGGCCCGCCGGAGGACCCGGACGACCGCCTCGTCGGCGTCGGTGGGGCCCACCGTGGCGTCGACAACGAACAGGACCGCGTCCGCCGCGGCGACCGCCAGCTCCGCCTGCGCGGCGACCCGCGCCGCCAGGCCGCCGACCTCGGGCTGCCACCCGCCGGTGTCCAGAACGGTGAACCGCCGCCCGGCCCACAGCGCGTCGTAGGCGACCCGGTCCCGGGTCACCCCCGGCACGTCGGCGACCACCGCCTCCCGGCGGCCCAGGATCCGGTTGACCAGCGTGGACTTGCCCACGTTCGGCCGGCCCACCACGGCCAGGACCGGGGCCGGCGCCGCCTCGTCCACCGAGTCGGGGAGGGCAGCCGCAGCGAGGTCGTCCCGGTCCTCGCTCACCGCCGGCCCGCCGGGTCCCCGGCGGCCGCCACCAGGTCGAGCACCCGGGCCACGACCGCGTCGAGCGGCTGGTCGGAGCTGTCCACGGTGACCACCCCGGCGGCCGCGGTGTGGAAGTCCACCACGCCCGCGTCGTCGGCGTCCCGGCGCAGCACCTGGTCGCGGGTGGCAGCCAGCGCGTCGTCCCCGGCGTGCCCGTGCACCTCCCGGGCCCGGCGAGCCAGCCGCTGCTCGTGGTGGGCGGTGAGCAGGATGCGTACGGGGGCGTGCGGGGCGACGACGGTGGTGGTGTCCCGGCCCTCCAGGACGACCCCGCCCGGCTCGACGAGCCGCTGCTGCCGGGCGACCAGCTCCGCGCGCACCGCGAGGTTGGCGGCGACCCGGCTCACCTGCGCGGAGATGCGCCCCTCCCGGATCGCGGCGGTCACCTCCACGTCCCCCACGGTGACCCGGGGGTGGGCTGGGTCGGTGGACACCTCCAGGGGCAGCCGCCGGGCGAGGTCGGCGACCGCCGCCTGGTCGGCCAGGTCCACGCCCCGGTCCAACGCGGCCCAGGTGACCGCCCGGTACATCGCCCCGGTGTCCAGGTAGCGCAGGCCCAGGACCTCGGCCACCCGCCGGGCCACCGTCGACTTGCCTGAACCCGCCGGACCGTCGATCGCGACGACCAGGCCGCGGCGGGCGGGCGGGTCGACACGCGGGGCGGCCACGGGCGGAGCCTCTCAGGGGGTTGGGATCGACGTGCGCAGCGGTCGGCGGCCGGTCCCTGGCCCGGTCGCTGGACCCGCCGCGGGCCGGCCTGTCGGGGCCGAGCCTACCCGGGCCGCCGGGCCTCCGCCGGCTCCGGCGGC
>JBMOMH010000306.1:0-3074 GCA_049323135.1 Actinomycetota bacterium | reverse complement strand
GGCCGCCGCGCCGTCGGGACTGGTCGCCTTGGGGGTCCCCGAGGGGGCGCCGGGACCGGTCCCCGCCACGGCGGCCAGGTGCGCTCGGTGCTCCTCGAGGAGGGGGCCGAGCCGCTGGCCCAGCCCCGGGTGTCGCCGCAGGGTCGCCAGGTGCGCGGCCTGCAGCGCCTCCTCCGCGGCGACCACGCCGGAGCGCAGGGCCGCGTCCGGGTCACTGGGGGAGGGGTTGGGCAGCGGCGGGAGCGGACCGGCCTGGCAGGCGGCGCTGCCCACCGACCCGAGGGCGAGGCTGGCCAGCGACCCGGCGGCACCGGCGAGCACTGACCGGCGCGGCGGGCGCGCGGGCGTGGCGGGCGGCGGGCAGGTCACGGTGCGGTCCTTGGGAGGGCTGGGGGGTCCGGTCAGCATGCCACGGGGTGCTGGGTCACCCGGGAGCCTCACCCTGGCCTCACGCGAAGGCACCCGCCGGGAGGCAACCCGCCCGGAGGCCCGGAGGCACCCGCCCGGAGGCCCGGAGGCACCCGCCCGGAGGCCCGGACGCACCATGGCGAGATGTTGCTCCGCGCCCAGTAGCCGGGCTACGAACGGGTCCCTCGGGTCCCTTTGACCCCATGAAACACTTTGCTTACAGCTGGATCCAAAGATGTGGTAGTTAATGTGGGCTATAGCCCACATTAACTACCACAAAGAGAAGCCCCTGTGCTCTGGCCGAAGGAGTCACGGGACCAGAGTGACCGCTGGGCTTGGTGAGGTTACGCGGGCGCTCCCGCGGACCGCCAGGCTCGGCCCCAGGGCGGGCTCCCGCCGCCCTCAGGTCCCGCTAGGGTGAAGGCGGCAGCACCGACAACAGCAGACCGGCGAGGAGGAGCGTGATGGGCTCGCGCTCGGCGGCTCGCGCGGACTCCCGGCCGCCCGGTCGGGAGCCGGTGGCCGCGGTGCTCGCCCCGCTGCTGGCCCCCGTGGTCGCTGCTGCGGGGGCGGACCTGGATGCGGTCGAGGTCACCACGGCCGGTCGGCGTCGCGTGCTACGGGTGGTCGTCGACCACGACGACGGGGTGGGGCTGGACCTGGTCGCCGCGGTGAGCCACGCCGTGTCCGATGCACTGGACGCGGGCGGGGCGATGGGCGAGGCGCCGTACGTGCTGGAGGTCACCTCACCGGGGGTGGACCGACCGCTGACCCAGCCGCGGCACTGGCGCCGCGCGGCCGGCCGCCTAGTGACGGTCTCCCTGACCGCGGGCGGCGAGGTCACCGGACGGGTCGGGGCCGTCGACGAGGTCGGCGTCACCCTGGCGGTCGCCGGTGCCGCCCGCCGGTTCGGGTTCGCTGAGCTGGGCCCGGGGCGCGTACAGGTCGAGTTTCGCCCCGCCTCTGCGCAGGGGAAGGAGGCTGGGCCGTGGACATCGACATGAGCGCGCTGCGGTCCCTGGAACGCGAGAGGGACATCTCCTTCGACCTGCTCGTGGAAGCCATCGAGTCCGCGCTGCTGGTCGCGTACCACCGGACCGAGGGGGCGCAGCCGCGGGCCCGGGTCGAGCTGAACCGGCGTACCGGGCACGTCACCGTGTGGGCCGCGGAGGAGGGCCCCGACGGCACGGTCCGGGAGTACGACGACACGCCCAGCGGCTTCGGCCGGATCGCCACGACCACCGCCCGGCAGGTGATCCTGCAGCGGATCCGGGACGCCGAGGACGAGGTGACCTTCGGTGAGTACGCCGGGCGCGAGGGGGATGTCGTGTCGGGCGTGGTGCAGCAGGGGCGGGACCCGCGCAACGTGCTGGTCGCCCTGGGCCGGGTCGAGGGGGTGCTGCCGCCGCAGGAGCAGGTGCCCGGTGAGCGCTACGAGCACGGCAGCCGGCTGCGCTGCTACGTGCTCCAGGTGCGCAAGGGCCTGCGCGGCCCGTCGATCACGCTCAGCCGGAGCCACCCCAACCTGGTGCGGCGGCTGTTCGCGCTGGAGGTACCGGAGATCGCCGACGGCACGGTGGAGATCGTGGCGGTGGCCCGGGAGGCCGGGCACCGCAGCAAGGTCGCCGTACGCAGCACCCGAGCCGGGGTGAACGCCAAGGGTGCCTGCATCGGCCCCATGGGGGCCCGGGTGCGGAACGTGATGAGCGAGCTGCACGGCGAGAAGATCGACATCGTGGACTTCGCCGAGGACCCGGCCGAGTTCGTCGCGCACGCGCTGTCTCCCGCACGGGTCAGCTCGGTCGAGGTCGTCGACGCCGCGGCCCGGACGGCGCGGGTGGTGGTCCCGGACTACCAGCTGTCCCTGGCGATCGGGCGGGAGGGGCAGAACGCGCGGCTCGCGGCCCGACTGACCGGATGGCGCATCGACATCCGCCCGGACACCCCTTCCGCCGGCCCGGCCTCGCCGGCGGTGCCCCGCGCGGACGCGCGCTAGACTTTCCCGTGGTTCGTCGCGTGGCCCCGGTGCGCACCTGCGTCGGGTGCCGGGTCCGCGTGGCCAAGACCGACCTGCTACGGGTCGTGGTGGTTGAGGGGCGCGTCGTCCCCGACCCCCGCGGCCGGTTGCCCGGGCGAGGTGCCTCCGTGCATCCCCGCCCGGACTGCCTCGACCTCGCCGAACGGCGACGGGCGTTCCCGCGGGCCTTCCGCCAGCCGGGGCCGCTCGACACCGCGCCGGTCCGGCGGTACGTCGCGGAGCGGGCGGGCGTGGGAACGGAACCGACCCACGGCACGGCGAGCAGCACCAGCACCAGACGCACCGACGAGACCGGAAGCGGGTCGAGCACTCGATGAGCCAGCGATGAGCCCTCGATGAGCACCCAACGATGAGTACGTACCGATAGCAACCGGTCTGGCCCCGATGGCTCGGACCGAGACAGGAGCACAGTGGCCAAGGTCCGGGTCTACGAGTTCGCCAAGGAGGTCGGCGTCGAGAGCAAGGTCGTCATGGCCAAGCTCCACGAGTTGGGCGAGTTCGTCCGTTCGGCGTCCTCCACCATCGAGCCCCCCGTCGTCCGCAAGCTGAGGCAAGCTTTCCCCGCCGGTCCAGCCGCGGGTCCGGCCACCCCCTCGGAAAGCCCCGCCCGCCCGGCTGCGGCGTCCCC
>JBMOMH010000305.1:0-3093 GCA_049323135.1 Actinomycetota bacterium | reverse complement strand
GCAGCAGACGACCCATGTCGGTCCTCCTCGTGAGAGGTCGTGTTGGATGAGAGGTAGTGGTTGCTGCTACGGCAGGGAGAACTCCTGCGTCTGCGGGTTGAGGTGGTGCAGCTGGCGTGCACCGGCCAGCTCCTTGCCGCTGAGGCGGAAGACGTTCAGCCCCTCGGTGATGGAGCTCTCGTAGACGAAGTTGTTGTACCAGTAGCTCGACCAGGCCCCGCCGAGCTGCGTGGGCACCAGCGGCTCGGGGTCGGAGAAGGCGATGACCGTCGGGTTGGCCGGGTCGGTGAAGTCGGTGACCCACGTGCCGGCCTGGTAGTTGCCGCTGACCACGACGTACCTGTCCTCGAGCGGCACGACGTTGTAGTTGTGGATCGTGCAGTTCTCCGCGGCCGTCTGCGCTCGTGGCAGGGTCCACTGGCCGAGCTTGGCGCCGGTGGACACGTCGTAGAAGAACATCGACTTCTTCACGTCGGGGTCGGTGGCCTCGCACTCCGGCTGGCCTCCGCCGCCGGGCTCCCAGCCGAGGACCAGCACCTCGCCGTCCCACGTGAAGGCGGCCGAGTGCCAGTTGCCGCCGATGCCGACGCTTGGCTCGCGGATCGAGTACAGGAACTGCGGGTCCTCCAGCGTGCCGCCGGGAAGGGCGTTGTCGCCGATGTCGAACACGTTCGCCGCGTCACCGGACGCGCACGCGGCCAGGTTCACGTCCCCGAGGATCACGCCGATGTCGTGGCAGCGGGTCGCCCCGACCAGCGGCTCGTTCCGCAGGACGGCCGACGTCTCCGGCGCGTCGAGCGGCACCCCGACCACCTCGAACCACGGGCACGCCGGGCTGGAGCCGTTGTTGTACACCAGCAACCGGTTGTTGGCCGGGTCCGGCACCCCGGTGGCCGTGTGGGAGCCGCAGGCGGTGGGAATCGACGCGACGAGCGCCGGGTCGCTCACGTCGCTGATGTCGAAGACGTGCAGGCCCTCGAATCCCTGGGGCACAGGCTGACCATCACAGGTCACACCGGCGGGGGCGGGGGAGTTCCAGGACCTGACGAGAACGTTCTCCCAGACGATGACGTCGCCCTGGTCGCCCTGACAGGTGGTGAAGGAGATCTCCTGCGGGTTGCCGGGCGCATCGCGCAGCACGCGGAACCCGCGGTAGGTGCCCTGGAAGATCAGGTTGCCCCAGAACGCCAGGTCGCTGCTGACCCCCTGTTCGCTGGGTGCCCCGAAGGTGGCGGGTGCCTCCAGGTGACCCAGGGCCTTGAGGTTGTGGGTGCCTGGTCGGTCCCCGTGGTCGGCGGCGGCCGACACCGCCGAGGCGAGCAGGGCGAGCGCCCCGATCAGACCCTGATCTTTCAGCCGGCTTCTCCCGAGTGCCGTTTTCTTGATCGTTTTGGCGGGGTGCGTCGTCGCGTGTCGGGCCGAGGGGCTCGGCCGGAACGATTCAGGGGTGTTGCTCGATCGATCCTGTGTTCCCGGGCGATGTCCTGGTGCCGGCGAGGCGGTTTCGGCCGTGGGTGGGCATGCCTGAGCGGCGGCGGGGGCGACGGTGATCTGGGGATGCTTGGTGATGGCTCAGCCGAAGGCCGGTAGGCGGCATAGTCGTTGCAGCGCCTCGGTGAAGTCCTGCACGTGCCGGTAGGCGGCGGCGAACCGCAGGTGCAGCCGGCGGCCGGAGCGGACGACGCGGGCCGGCACGTTCAGGAACGCCAGCCGCAGCCGTTTGCCGCGGGCCCGGCGGAACGCCCGGGGCAGCGCCAGGGTGCGCAGCCACAGTGCGACGTTGTGCGCCAGGGCGACCGCCTGCCAGTACAGCCAGTTCCCGAAGAACGCCTGCACCGGGGCGTGCCGCATGCCGAAGTCGTGCTTCAACGCCCGGATGGACTGCTCGGGGATTCCGCCGCGCAGCCGGTGGTGGGCCTCGACCTCGGCGGCGCTCATCCGCTCGGGCGGGATGTTGGTGATGATCGCGTGCAGCCGCCAGCCGTCCAGGTCATCGATGGCCAGCTGATCGCCGGGTGCCTTGGGTTGGCGGCGCACGATCAGCCGCACGGTGCGCCCGAGCAGCATGGTGGTGGTCTCGGCGATCTGGCTGCCTTTGCCGGTCTCGTTGCCCAGCGCCGGCTTCCAGCAGGTGCCGGGGTCGGTGGTCAGCGCGTGCACCGCGGCGGCCACGTTCGGGTAGTCCCGGGCGGTCACCGAGTAGTCCGCGTCGTGCCGCTCGGCGGACTCGATCACCTGGTCCTGGTACCCGGCGGAGTCCACCCGGAACCACAGCCGGTACCGGGGCCGGCAGCCCTGGGGGATCGCGGTGACGCACTCATCGAGGAAGGAGCCCAGCGCCCGGCCGTGGTTGGCGGCCCCGCCGCGGGCCCGCACCGCGAGCACGTCCCCGGTCTCCCCGACCACTCCGACCAGCGGGGACAAGCTGGTCTGCCCGCTGCGGGCGAACTGCGAGCCTTCCTTGCCCGGCCCGTAGACCGCGACCTGGGTGGCGTCCGGGTCGATCGTGATCCGGCCGCCCTGCGGCGCGGCGCCGGCGGCCCAGGCCCGGCGCAGCATCACCCGGTTGACCGCGGCGGCCTTGGCCACCCGGCCCAGATCGGCCCCGGCCAGGAACCGCCACTGGGTCGGCACCGACGGCAGCGCATTACCCCCGCGCAGCGCCGCGGTCGCGGGGTCGGCCAGCAAGACCTGGTCGGACAGGAAGTCCCCACCGGCCAGCTGGGTCTCCACCATGGCCCGGTAGCACTGCCCGCCGGTGTACCCGCCGGGGCCGATCGGACGCAGATCGCGCCGGTCGGCCTCGGCGACCAGGTTCAACCGGTCCAGCAGCGGCCCCCACAACACCACCCCCGCCACCGGCGTCAGGTCCTCCTGCGAGGCGCTCACCCGCGGTGCCGGTACCGCCCGGGCCGGACGCGCCAGCACGACATCCTCGACATCGAACAGCAGACCGGTATCGTTCACTTCGCGGGTGCCCTTTCTGCAGCGGGGATCATGACGTTGACAATCACGATCTTCCCCTGCAGGAAGGGCACTTTCGCGTCACGACACGGCCATCAACGCGAAGCCGGCTGAAAGATCAGGGTCAGA
>JBMOMH010000304.1:0-3102 GCA_049323135.1 Actinomycetota bacterium | reverse complement strand
GGGTGACAGCCTGTCGGCGTGTCCGTCCCCCCGCCGCCGACAGCCGCCCCGGTCGGCCCTCCCCGGTACCAGGAGCGGCTGTGGGTGCCCTGGCGCTGGTGGGCCTACCTGGTGGGCTTCCTCGCCTCGGTGTGGGTGGCTTACGCCGCGGCCTGGTCCGTCACCGGGGCGTGGCTGGTCAGCCTGGCCGGGCTGCTGCTCGGCGGCGGCGTGCTGGCGGCGTACGGCGCCACCCGCATCGTCGTGGACGGCGGCCGGCTGCGTGCCGGCGGGGCCACGCTGCCGCTGGCCACGGTGGCCGAGGTGCACGCCCTGGACGCCGGCCAGGCGGCCCGCCTGCGGGGGGCGGGCTACCAGCCCGAAGCCCGCTACCTGATCCGGGGCTACCTGCCTCGGGCGGTGCTCGTCGTCCCGGTCGAGCAGCCGGGACAGCCCCCCTTCTGGTACCTGGCCACCCGGCACCCGGACCGGCTGGGGTCGGCCCTGGCCGCCGGCCGGCCGGGCCAGGACGGGTTACCCCTGGATGCGGGTTCGGCCGGCCCTTGAGGGGGCAGTCTCGACCCGACACGGAACGGAGGCAGGATGGCCCGGCGCGGCAGCAGCGTGACCTGGAAGGTGTTTGGCGGGTTGGCCGCGGTGGGCGCCGCGCTGCTCGCCCGGCGGCTGGTGGAGGTGGGCTGGCGCGGGGTCACCGGGACCGCCCCGCCGACCAACCCGGAGTCGCCCGACGTCACCTGGCAGGAGGCCGTGGGCTGGGCCCTGCTCAGCGGCGCGGCCGTCGGCCTGGCCCGCCTGCTGGCCACCCGGCAGGCCGCCGCCTACTGGCGCCGCAGCACGGGCGCCCTCCCCCCCGGCCTGGAGGACGTGACCCCCTGACCTCGCCGCAAGGGTCACCCATCCAGGGCCACCCACCCACGTAACACGCATCACGTAGCGATCATGCAGAAGTGAAGGGGGTCGGTCCGGCCGACGGCCCGGGAAGCACGGGCGCGGTGACCCGGCGGCGGAGGTCGGCGCGCACCGCGTCGGCGAGCTTGCGGGTACCGGCCCGGTTGACGACGCCCCCCGCCACGGCCCCGGTCAGCAGCGGCCCGAACGAGGTGAGGCTGCGCCCTACCCGGGCGGTGAGCTGGCGGCGGATCCGGTGGCGGGCCGCCCCGCCGAGGACCGCCTTCACACTGCCCGGCCGCCACGGGTCGACGCCCCGGCGCTCGGCCCAGGCCTGCAGGTACGCCGCGGCCCGCTGGTTGCCCGTCCCCGCAACGGGGGCGCCGTACACCTCATGCAGCTCGGCGACCAGCTTGACCTCCACCGCGGCGATGGCCAGCGTCTCAGCGGCGAGGACGACCGGGGCGGACAGCAACGTCGGTGGGGCAGCCCAGGAGGCCGCGGCCAGCCCGCCGGTCGCCGCCCCGATCCCCGCGGTGGCCCGGCTCGCCGACCGCACCAGGGCGTCGGCGAGGTCCTCCCCGGTGCGGCCACCGTGCTGGGCCACGAGCGTGTCCAGGTCCCGGACCGGGATCCGTGGCGCGACGTCGAGCAGCACGTCGACCAGCCAGCGCCCGCCCAGGACGGCACCGGCGCCGGCAGTGCGGGCGCTGGCGGCCAACGCGGCGGCCAGCCGGCCCAGCAGCGCCCGTCCCTCCGCCCCGGCGACCCGCTCGGCGTCGGCCACCACTCGGGCCAGCAGGTCCCCGACCCGCGGTGACCCCCGGTTCGGCGCCGGCTCACCCATCAGGCGGCGCAGTCCCGGCAGATCAGCTGGCCGCCGTCCTCGCGGGCCAGCTGGCTGCGGTGGTGCACCAGGAAGCAGTGCGAGCAGGTGAACTCGTCGGCCTGCCGGGGCAGCACCCGAACCGAGAGCTCCTCGTTGGACAGGTCGGCGCCGGGCAGCTCGAAGGACTCGGCGGTGTCCGCCTCGTCGATGTCCACCACGGCAGCGGACTTGTCGACCCGGCGAGCCTTCAGCTCCTCGATGCTGTCCTCGCCGATCTCGTCATCGGTCTTGCGTGGGGTGTCGTAGTCGGTGGCCACGGGGAAGCCCCCCTCCGTCTCACGTCTTCGCGTCTTCTTGATCCAGCGGTGCGCAGCGCATGTAACGCACGGCGGGCCGGCATTGTGCCCGCCCGGGACGGCGATTGTGCCCGATTCCGGCAGCGGCTACCCACCGGGGCCGGCGGCGCGCGGCGCGAGTCGCCCCCAGCAGCCCCCCGGGGCGATGGGGGGCTCGCCAGCCGACCGGGTGCGGCGGTTGGATGGCGCTGGTGGCGGGTCCGACCGGACGGTGATGCGGAGGGTCGACGATGGCGGTGTACGCGCTCGGCGAGCTGGTGCCGGAGATCTCCCCGGACGCCTTTGTCCACCCCGACGCGGTGGTCGTGGGCCGGGTGCACCTGGCGGGGGGTGTCACCGTGTGGCCGGCGGCCGTCCTCCGCGGCGACTTCGGCGAGATCCGGGTCGGCCCGGACACCTCGGTGCAGGACGGGGCAGTGCTGCACGCCACCGCGGAGCTGCCCACCGTGGTCGGTCGTGGCTGCGTGATCGGGCACCTGGCGCACCTGGAGGGCTGCACCGTCGAGGACGGCGCGCTCGTCGGCTCCGGCGCCCTGGTGCTACACCGGGCCCGGGTCGGCACAGGGGCCCTCGTCGCGGCAGGGTCGGTGGTCACCCCCGGCACCGCGGTGCCCGCGGGCAGCCGGGTGGCCGGCGTCCCAGCCCGCCCCTTGGCGGGCCCGGCGGACCCGGCGGAGATCGCCGACGCCGCGGCGCGGTACGTCCGCAACGGCCACCGCTACGCGGCCGAGCTGCGCCGGCTCGACCCTGACCTCTGACCTGATCTGAGGACCTCCGGCGCTGGTTTCCGGACGTTCACCGGCCGGTCGACGCGGCGTCGCCGACGGGGGGTCGGCGACGGGGTAGGTTCCCCCCGACGGCCACCGGCCGACCCGGAGGAGGCGTCATGGAGGGTCCCACCCCCGAGCTCCACCAGCGCCTGGGCGAGCGGGTCCGGGACGCGTGGTCCGCGCTGCGCCGGGCCGAGGCCACCGGGGACCAGTACGGCGTGGACGTACACGCCGCCGAGCTGGCCGACCTGCGCCGGAT
>JBMOMH010000303.1:0-3114 GCA_049323135.1 Actinomycetota bacterium | reverse complement strand
ACAGCAAGATCAGGCTCATCAACCACCGCGGCTACGGCCACCACAGCGCCGCCGCCCTCATCGCCATGATCTACCTCTGCTGCGGCGGAATCGCCGTCACGCTGCCCACGGAAAGGTGAGGAGAACCCGTTTCGCCGCACGTTGTTCTTCGCGTGCGCATAGAGGTCTGGTCCGACGTCGTCTGTCCTTGGTGCTACATCGGCAAGCGCCGCCTCGAACGGGCCCTGGCCCGCTTTCCCCGGTCGGACCAGGTCGAGGTGCTGTGGCGCTCCTTCGAGCTCGACCCGGGTGCCGAGCGGGAGCGTGGTGGCAGCTACGAGGAACGGCTGGCTGAGAAGTACGGCGTGAGTGTCGCCGAGGCCGCGCGGATGACCGATCGGATGACCACGGTCGCCGCCGAGGAGGGCCTGCCGTTCCGCTTCGACCTGGCCCGACCTGGCAACACCTTCGACGCGCACCGGCTGCTGCACCTCGCCCGCGAGCATGGCGTACAGGGAGAGCTCAAGGAACGGCTGCTGCGGGCTACGTTCACCGAGGGCGCGCCGGTCGGAGACCCTGCCACCCTCGCTCGGCTCGCCGGCGAGGTCGGGCTGGACGCCGGGGAGGTGCGCCGCGTGCTGGACACCGACCGGTACGCCGTCCAGGTACGCGACGACGAGCGGCAGGCCGCGTCGTACGGCATTCAGGGTGTGCCCTTCTTCGTCCTTGACGGGCGGTATGGCGTGTCGGGGGCACAGCCGGTCGAGGTCCTGCTCGAGGTGCTGCAGCGCGCGTACGCCGAGGCGCGGCCGCTGGCCGTCGTCACCGGCGACGATGCGCCCGGATGCGAGGGCGACGCCTGCGCGGTCTGACCTTGGGGTCAGACCGAGAACAGCTGCCGCCAGCTGAACTCGGGCCGGTATCCGAGCAGCCGCCGTGCCTTGTCGATGCAGAGCAGTGTGTCGTTGCCGGTGACGTGCTCGGCGACCGGTACCCCGGGGAACACCTCCGCCATGAGCTCTCGGCTCGGCTGCCGCATGACGGTGTCGGCGGCGGCGATGACGAACGTCTCGGCGCCGTCGATGTCCGCCTCCAGGGCCAGCCGGACGCTCTGCGCGACGTGGCTCTCGTCGACGTACCCCCACAGGTTCCACCGGCGCAGCTGCGGGTCCTCCCAGAAGCTCGGGAAGCGTTGGTAGTCCTCCCGCACCATCACGTTGGAGAACCGCAGCCCGAGGAACGGGATGCCGCTCCACCGGTGGAACTGGCGGGCCATCTCCTCCCCGAGCACCTTAGACAGGGCGTAGCTGGTCTCGGGGTAGGTGTGGTGCTCGTCGACGGGTGCGTAGTCCGGCGGCCGGTCGAACGGCAGGCCTAGCGCGGTCTCGCTTGACGCCCACACCACGCGGCGCAATCCCAGTCGGGCCGCGGCGGCGAACACCGTGTGGGTGCTGGTGACGTTGGTCCGGAACACCTGGTCCGGCGTGCTGTGCACGGGGGACGGGATCGCCGCCAGGTGCACGACGGCTTCGATCCCTGGGAGCCGCTCCCCGCCGCTGAGCGCCTCCAGCGTCTGTCCGAAGTCCGTGACATCGGCGGACAGGTACGGCGCAGGGGTGTCTGGTGAGTACGACTCCGGCGACGGTACCCGGTCGATGTTGAGCACCTCGTGCCCGTGCTCGAGCAGGTCCCGTACGACGACACGTCCGGCCTTGCCGCTGCCTCCGGTGACGGCGATCCGGGTCATGGCTGCTCCCTCCCCGGAACATCGCGGGTCGTCGGCGATGTCGTTGACACCGTCATGCCCCGCCCTCGACGCACCGCACCCCGGTGGCACCCACGGTCGCTGCGTGCGGCGTACCAGGCGTGATGTCCAAGCGGTCCCCGGCGGCCACCGCGACGTCCCCCTCCGGGGTGTGGAAGGTGATGCTGCCGGCGATGCAGTAGAGCACCTTGTGGTAGCTGTGTGCGTGCCGGTCATAGGTGTCGCCGGGGGCGTTGCCCCAGGACCGCGGCGCCAGACCGCGGGTGTGCAGGAGCGCGACGGCGCACGCCTCGTCGGTCACCCCGCCGGCGCGGGTTAGCTCGGCCGCCACGGCGGTCACCCTACCGCCCCCTCTGGTAGCGATCATGCGCGTTCGTGCCGCTGGGGTGGCGTTGGAGCCGGCCCTGTCGGCGGGTCTCGTCCACAGGGGGTGTGTGCGAAGGCCGTTGTCCACACAGGGCTTTCCGCGGGCTGGGTGGGTGGGTGCCGGTGGCTAGCGTGGCGGGTATGGCGACGGTGACGGCCTCCGCGGAGGAGGTGCTGGGGCAGCTGGCCGAGCAGACCGGGGCGTTGGTGGCCGCGGTGCGGGCGGGCCTGCTGGCCGGGCAGCCGGTGGAGCGGCTGGGCGCGGTCCTGGCCGGGGCCCGCCGGGTGCAGGCCCAGCTGGACTGGGTGCTGCTCGCCGTCGCCGGGGAGGTGGACCGTTCCGGCGGGTACGCGGTGGATGGGGCGCTCACCCCGCAGGCGTGGCTGCGACAGCGGGCCCGGCTCGCCCCGGGGGAGGCGGCCCGGACCGTTCGCGCGGCCCGGGCGTTCGCCTCCGGGCAGCTGGCCGCCACCGGGGCGGCGCTGGCCGCCGGGGACATCGACGGCGGGCACGCCCGGCTGATCGCCGCCGCCGCGGCGGAGGCCCCCGAGGGGGCGGTCGCGCTGTTCGAGCCGCTGGCCCTGGATGCCGCCCGGGACTACTCCGCGCCGGAGGTGGCCCGGCTGCTGGCCCGGTTCCGCTACGCGCTGGACCCGGACGGGGCCGACGCCGCCGCGGTCCGCCGCTACGAGCAGCGGGGCCTGTCCGCGGCGGCCACCCTGCACGGCATGGTGGCCGGCCGGTTCCTGCTCGACCCGGTGGCCGGGGCCAGCCTGCTCACCGCCCTGGACGCCGCCGCCCCGGTGGGCACCGGGGACACCCGCACCGCCGCGCAGCGGCGGGCGGACGCCCTCGGGACGCTGGCCGGGCACTTCCTGGCCACCGCCACCGCCCGGCGCAACGCCGGGGCCCACCCGCACCTCCTGCTCACCGCCCCCACCTCCTGCCCCCAAGGCCCCGGGTCCGGCGGCCGGCCGGGCGGGGGCTGCCGGCTGGCCGGCCA
>JBMOMH010000302.1:0-3132 GCA_049323135.1 Actinomycetota bacterium | reverse complement strand
CCCACGGGCGGTGGCGGCGCCCGCCGGGACCGGCACGGGCGGGGTCTACGCGGGCCGCTGACGCCAAGCTCGCTGCCCCTGTACCGCACTCGGTCCCAGCGCTTCGACGACCTGGTCGACGAGGCGGTGGAACGCCTGGAGCGGCGATGGGCGGACAAGCTGGCTCGGGTCGAGTTCGCCGTCGCCGAGGTCCCGCTGGAGGAGGACTGGTCCGGCGCCGGGGTGGACCCAGCGGCCGACCCGGTCCCGCTGGCCCGGCTGTTCCCGGCCGCGGCCGACCAGCCGGCCCGGATCGTGGTGTTCCGTCGCCCCCTGGAGGCGCGGGCCGCCGACCCCCAGGAGCGCGAGGCCCTGGTGCACGAGGTCCTCGTGGAGCAGGTCGCCGCCCTGCTGGGGCTGAGCCCGGAGACCGTCGACCCCGAGTACGGCGAGCCCGGCCCCGATGAAGACTGATTCCCCGCCCGATCCCCGCCCGATCCAATGATCAGGTTTCCTGATCATTATGTCGCTTCCTGGGCGGTTGAGCACCCAAGAAGCGATACCACGACCCATGAGGCGGTACGACGACCCATGAGGCGGTACGGCCGCAGCGCGAGGTCAGCGGCTCGTCGGGGCCCCCACGTCCAACAGGGCCGTCACTGCCGGCAGCACCTCCACGGTGGGCGTGGGGGCCAGGGGCAGCACGCTCAGCAGGGTCCCCGCGCCGCTCCCCTCGGTGAGCAGCCGGGCCCCGACCACCGGACCTGAGCCGGGCTGGACTCGAACCAGCAGCGCACCGGCCGCGCCCGCAGCAGGCAGCGGCACCGACACCGTCCGGCGGGCCGGCACGGCGACCGTCTGCGACGCCGGGCCCTCCGGAGCCGCCGACCCTGCCGACCCCGCCGCACCGGCCGCAGGGACCGGGGTCACCGTCACCGTGGCGTCGCGCTCGGTCGCGGTCAAGAGCAGGCTGGCCGCCACCCCGGCCGGCGGAGGGGCGACCGGAACTGCTGCGTCGAGAAGGGGGGCGGCCGCCGTGTAGGCCAGCTCCGCCGGCCCGCCGCCGGACCCGGCCGCTGAGCCTGCCGGGGGGGCCGAGCCGGCCGGGTCAGCCCCGGTTCGCGCGACCACCCCGCCGGTCACCGGCACGTCCGCCTCGACCAGCACGGCGGCCGGCCGGCCACGCAGGCCCGCGGACAGGTCCACCTCGGCCACGCTGCCTGCGGGCAGCGCGACGACGTCCCCGCCCGGGGGGGTGAACGAGCCGTCGGAGGTGAGCAGCCGCAGCTGGACGGTGGCGTCCCGGTCACCGGGGGCCACCAGGCGCAGCAGCCGGGCGCCGCCCCCGGGCGGGACTCCAGGGATGATGAGGGTCCGCGCCGGCCCGGCCGCGACCGGCACCCAGTCCCACCCGGCTGGGGTCAGCCCCTGCTGCACCTGCTGGGCCAGCGCGGCGGCCACGCGGCCCGCCCGGGCCTGTACATGGACGGCCGTCCGGGTCAGCCCGGGGGCCAGCGCGTCGAGCAGCAGCACCCGCGAGGCACGGGGGCCCACGCCGAGGCCACGACCGCCGGGCGCCGCGACCACCCCGTCCGGCCCGTAGAGGGTGACGTCGACCTGGGCGGGGGTGTCCAGCGGGTTGGTCAGCACCAGCCGGCCCCGTCGACCCACCGTGGTCCCGCCCCCGACGAACCAGAAGTCGGTGCCCGGCGCGGCGCAGGCCACGTCGGCCAGGCCGCGGCGGTCACTGGAGGCGGCCCGGGACAGCTGCTCGGCGGCGAAGCCGGGCGCCAGGCCACCGGTCGCGCGGGCCATCAGCGGCGCGCTGCCCGGCGCCGGGACGGGGTAGGCGGCCGCGCCCCCGGCCGCGGGGAGGGTCACCACCGGCCGGTCCGGCCCATCCAGGGGGGCCAGCGTGGCCCCAGCCGGGGCCGGCGAGGCCGCGTCGGGCCGCCCCACCACGGTCACCGTGGTGGCCACCCCGGTCTGGGCGGCCGGCTCGGGGCACACGCGCACGGCGGTGGTCACCGGGCTGGTCTGCTCCCCCCGCAGCGCGGGGAGGGGCCGGTCCACCGGCGCGGGCAGGGCCGCGGCGGCGGCCCCGGCCAGGGCCAGGGCGAGCACCGCCACCGCCGGCGCGAGGACGGCGCGCCGCCGGGTCGGCCCCCTCACCGGGACCGCCGGCGCCGGCCGGGGGACGCCGTACCGGGATGCTCATCGGGTGGCGCCGCGTCCGGCTCCTCGCCGCCCTCCTCGTCCGCCCGGGACCGGCGTCGGGCCGGCAGGGCGAGCAGGGCGAGCACGGCCACCGCCCCACCCTGGGCCAGCAGCCAGCGGTGCCGCGGGCCGGCGTCGTACCAGAGCCGCAGCCGCCCACCGCCCGGCGGTACGACGAACCCCTGCGCCCACCCGTCCACGGTGACCGGGGCCAGCGGCGTCCCGTCGACGGTGGCCCGCCACCCCGGGTCAGTCCGCTCGGCGAGGACCAGCCGGCGCTCGCCGCCGGCCGCGGCCGGCAGGATCGCCTCGGTGTCCACCGGCCCCGTCGAGGGCACCACGGCGGTCGTCGCGCCGTTGGCGGCGACCAGCCGCAGCCGGGCCGCCGGGAAGCCGGCGGAGCCGCCCACCTTCCAGATCGCCGCCCCGTCCGGGGCGGAGAGCCGGCTCAGCCCGGGGACCGCGTCGAAGGTGCGGGCCAGGGCGGGGTCGGCCGGCCGGGCCAGCAGCACGTACCGGACCCCGAAGCCGGCCAGCCGGTCGCTCACCCCGGTGCCTCGGCCGCCGGCGAGGTCGGCGACCACCGCGGCCAGCTGCTCCTGCACCGCGGCACCCCCCGCCACCTCCGCGTCCCCGACCCGGGGGCCCCGGTCGCGCAGCAGGGCGTAGCCGACACCCGAGGCGGCCGCCGCGGCGCTGGCGGTTCCCGCACCCGGCCCGGTGGGGGCCACCACCAGGGTCCGGGCCCGGTCCGGACCGGTGCCCTCGGCGGCGACGTACGCCGGGAGCGTGCCCTGGCCGGTCCGCACCAGGGGGTTCCCGGCGCCCCGGACGGTCCAGGCCAGCGCCGCGAGGACGGGCACCAGCGCCGCCACGGCGGTGACCAGCAGGGCCGCCGGCTGGGTCACCCCGAAGCTGCGCCGCGCCAGCCGCTCG
>JBMOMH010000301.1:0-3148 GCA_049323135.1 Actinomycetota bacterium | reverse complement strand
GGCCACCCCGGGGCTGGGGCTGCGGGAGCTGGTCGCCGAGCTGGACCAGCGGGCCGCCGCCCAGCACCCGCCCACCGTCCAGGGGGTGACCCTCGCCTCCCTGCACGCGGCGAAGGGCCTGGAGTGGGACGCGGTGTTCCTCGTCGGCCTGGTCGAGGGGTTCCTGCCCATCTCCTACGCGCAGACCCCCGAGCAGGTGGCCGAGGAGCGCCGCCTGCTCTACGTGGGGGTGACCCGGGCCCGGCAGCGGTTGTTCCTGTCCTGGTCCGCGGCCCGGTCCCCCGGCGGGCGGGCCGGGCGGCGCCCCTCCCGGTTCCTCGACGAGCTGCTGGCCGGCCGCCCCGGGCCCCGGGGACGTGCCGCAACCCCGCGGGGGGCGGCCGGACCGGCCCCGGCCCGCTGCCGGGTGTGCGGGGGGCCCCTGCTCGGCGCGGTGGCCCGCAAGCTGGGCCGCTGCCCGGGCTGCCCCGCCTCGGTCGACGAGGCGCTGCTGGACCGGCTGCGGGTCTGGCGGCTGGCCGAGGCGCGGGAGCAGGGCGTGCCGGCGTACTGCGTGTTCACCGACGCCACGCTGCAGGCCATCGCTGAGGGCCGCCCCACGGACCCGGCCGCCCTGGCCCGGGTCCCCGGGGTGGGCCGGGTCAAGCTCGACCGGTACGCCGCCGCGGTGCTGGGGCTGGTCGCCGCCGCGCCCCCCGGTGGCCCCGCGGACGAGGCCGGCGAGGCTGCGGTGCGGTAACGATCCGGCCCACCCAGCGGAAATTGGGTTGCCGCGCCCGGGGCCGCGTCCCTAGCCTCGGTGCACCAGGTCGGGCGAGCGTCCGGCCGGGCGGTTCCTGGAAGGTTCCTGGAAGGGAGGTGCGGCCCCGTGACGATCCGGTCCACGGCCCGCGCGCCCTTCGCCGCGCGCGTCCAGCGCCTCGGCACGGCCGTGCCCGGTCCGTCGCTCCCGGCGATGGACACCGTCGCCGGCGTACCGGGTCACCGCGCCTGGAGCCCTCCGGTCTAGCCTTCCCACCGACCGGCGCACCTCCAGGCCGCGGAACCCGAGACCCGGGATCCGCGGCCTTCGTCTGTCTCCCGCAACCCACCCCAGCGGACCACAAGGAGGTGTCCGGTGCCTCGCCTGACCCGTGGCGCCACGCTCGACCCCGCCCGCACCGTCGCGGCGGCCGACCTGCCCTGCCGCGCCCAGGACCCCGAGCTGTTCTTCGCCGAGGACCCGGCGGAGGTGGAGCGGGCCAAGGCGGTGTGCCGGCCGTGCCCGCGGCGCCCGGCCTGCCTGGCAGGGGCCCTGCAGCGTCGCGAGCCCTGGGGGGTGTGGGGCGGCGAGCTGTTCCTGGCCGGCGTCGTCGTCCCCCGCAAGCGCCCCCGCGGCCGCCCCCGCAAGGAAGAGGTGGCGGCGTGAACCTAGCCCCGGAGGCCCTGGCCCACGAGCTGGTGGCGCGGCGCCGCTGGGAGGCCGAGCAGGTCCGGCGCGGGTCCGCTTCGGCGCGTCCGCAGGGCCGCGGGTCCGCGCGGCGTTACCGTGGACGGGCCATGAACGGTGTGACTTCCACCTTCACCTGTGCGGTCTGCGGCGCGCACGTGAGCCGGCTGCCGCTGACCTGGTCGGTGTCCACGGCCGGCCAGGGCCTCCGGTACGCCTGCGCCCCGTGCTCGCGCCGGGAGCTGCGGGACGTCGAGGGGCGGCTGGACCCCCGCGTCTGACCGTTACCCGGGCGGACCGGGCTCGGCCACCACCGGCCCGTTGGCCGCGTCGGGGCCGGTGGGGTCGGCGAAGCCGGGCAGCCAGCGCTGCATCTCGGCGCGGAACGGGCCCTCCGCCTCCAGCTGGCACAGCACCCCCACCCCGCCGACCCACACCCGGTGGATCAGCAGGTACGCCGGCGGCAGGTTGATCCGCAGCCGCAGCGCGGCGCTGGGGGAGCGGGGGTTGCCGACCCGGGCCGCCTGGCTGCGCAGCCAGGCCCGGCTGAACCGGAACCGGGGCACCGACGCGGGCTCGACGAACGGGCGCAGGTAGTCCAGCAGCGCATCGGCGTCCAGGGCCACCCCGGGGAGCACGAACCCTTCCGCCCGCAGCCCGGCGAGGACCGCGGCGGCGTCGTCGCGCAGGGCGATGCGCAGCATGCGGCCGATCTGCGGCGGCAGGCCGTGCGGGAGCCGGTCGACGGCCCCGAAGTCGAGGACTCCCAGCCGCCCGTCGGGCAGCAGCCGGTAGTTGCCCGGGTGCGGGTCGGCGTGCAGCAGCCCGGCCCGGGCCGGGCCGGAGAGGAGGAAGCGTACGTAGCGCAGCCCGACGTGGTCGCGTTCCTCCCGGGTGCCCCGGGCGATGATGGCGGACAGCGGGGTGCCGTCGAGCCACTCGGTGACCAGCACGCTGCCCTTCTGCAGCAGCACCGGGGGGACGGCGATGTCCGGGTCGTCGGCGTACGCCGCGGCGAAGCGCCGCTGCGCTCGGGCCTCCAGCCCGTAGTCCACCTCCTCGGCGATCCGGGCACGCAGCTCGGCCAGCAGGGGGCGGACCTCGACGCCGGGCGCGAACGTGCCCAGCACTCGGCCGAGCCGGGCGATCTGCGTGAAGTCGGCGAGCAGTGCCTGTCCGGCCCCGGGGTACTGCACCTTCACGGCGACCTCGCGGCCGTCCTTCCACCGGGCCCGGTGCACCTGGCCGATGGACGCCGCGGCGGCCGGCCGGTCGTCGAAGTCGGCGAACCGCCGCCGCCACTGCGGCCCGAGGGACTCGGCCAGGACGGCATGCACCGTGCGCGCCGGCAGCGGCGGGGCAGCCTCCTGCAGCCGGGTGAGCGTCGCCCGGTAGGGGGCGGCCAGCTCCTCGGGCAGCGCCGCCTCGAAGATGGACAGCGCCTGCCCGAACTTCATCGCGCCGCCCTTGAGCTCACCCAGCACCCGGAACACCTGCTCGGCGGTGCGCTGCTGGATCTCCTCGGCGACCAGCTCGGCCGGGCGGCCGCCGAGCCGCTTGCCCAGGCCGAGGGCGGACCGGCCGGCCATCCCCAGGGGCAGGGTGGCGAGCCGGGCGGTCCGGACCACCGCGCGGCGGGGAAGGTCGCTCACCGGTCCATTCTCCGTCGTCCGGGCCTGCTGCCGGCCACCGGGGCCCCCCGGGGTGCCGGGGGGGGGC
>JBMOMH010000300.1:0-3211 GCA_049323135.1 Actinomycetota bacterium | reverse complement strand
CCCCGACCCGTCCGGGGGCCGGCCCGGACCGGGGCGGCACCCTCCTCCGCTACCGGCTCGCCGCCGGCGCGCCCTCGTTCTCCTTCGAGTTCTTCCCCCCGCGCAGCGACGAGGGCGAACGCCAGCTGTGGCGCGCGATCCGCGAGCTGGAGCCGCTCGCCCCGACCTTCGTCTCGGTCACCTACGGGGCCGGGGGGTCGACCCGGGACCGCACGGTCCGGGTCACCGGGCGCATCGCCGCGGAGACGACGCTCACCCCGGTGGGGCACCTCACCTGTGTGGGGGCGTCCCGGGCCGAGCTGCGGTCGGTGGTGGGCGCGTACGCCGATGCGGGCGTGCGCAACATCCTGGCGCTCCGCGGGGACCCCCCGGCCGGCCCGGCCGGCGGCTGGGCGCCGCACCCCGAGGGGCTGCGGCACGCGGTGGAGCTGGTCGGGCTGGTCCGCTCGCTAGGCGACTTCTGCGTAGGGGTGGCGGCCTTCCCAGACGGCCACCCGGAGAGCCCGAACCTGGCCACCGACGTGCGCACGCTGGTTGCCAAGGCGAACGCGGGGGCGGACTTCGCGCTGACCCAGTTCTTCTTCGACCCCGGCTCCTACTTCCGGCTGGTGGCGGCGGTGCGGGCGGCCGGCTGCGACCTGCCGATCATCCCCGGGGTGATGCCGGTCACCGACGTGCGGCAGATCCGCCGCTTCGCCGAGCTGTCCGGGACCCCGTTCCCGCCGGAGCTCGCCGCCCGGCTCACCGCGGTGGAGGACGACCCCGAGGCGGTCCGGCGGATCGGTGTGGACACGGCATACGAGCTGTCCCGGCGGCTGCTGGAGGGTGGGGCGCCGGGGCTGCACTTCTACACGCTCAACCGGTCCACCGCGACCCGGGAGGTGTTCCTGCGGCTGCAGCAGGCCGGGGTGGGTGTGCCGGCCGGCTGAGCGGCGCTACCGGTCGCCCCGAGCCGGGCCGGGCGGCCGGACGGGGGCGGCCCCGACCAGCTGCGGGGCGACCAGTGGCAGGTTCGGGTGCAGCTCGGCGGGCCGCAGCCCGGCGGTGTCGAACCCGGCGGCGGCGACCAGGTCCCGGGTCCGCCGGTTCGGGCGGCAGCCGCCCGCGAGCCGGGACCAGGGGCCGGCCAGCCGGTCCTGCCACCGGGCCAGCCGGGTGCCGTCGGGGGCCCGCACGTGTTCCAGCAGGTGCAGGGTGCCCTCCGGGCGCAGCACCCGGCGCACCTCCAGCAGCACCCGCGACGGGTCCTGCACGCTGCACAGCACGTAGGCGAGCAGGGCCGTGTCCACGCTCGCGGCGGCTAGGGGCAGGGACTCCCCGGCGCCAGGGAGCAGGGACACCGGTACCCCGGCGCGGGCGGCGCGCCGGGCGGCGATCCGGCGCATCGTCGGGTCCGGCTCCACGGCCACCACGTCGGTGACCGTCGGGGGCAGGTGGTCGAGGTCCACGCCCGGCCCGAGGCCCACCACCAGCAGCCGGCCGCCCGCGCCGGCCAGGGCCTGGTCGCGCAGGTCGGCCATCTCGCCCCGGTCGGCCAGCGTGGCGAGGGCGGTGTAGACGCGGGCGAACACCGGATGGCTCATCTGGGCTCCTGTTCCTGCCGGTCGACCACCCCTGGGCTACCCACCGGCTACCCGCCGGCGCCGACCTCGGCGGCGGTGCCGCCGGTCACCCGGAGCAGCTCGGCGAACGAGGTGGGGAACACCGTGTGCGGGTGCCCCGCGGCCGCCCACACCACCGGGTGGTCGGCCAGCGCCACGTCGACCAGGGTGCGCAGCGGGTGCGGGTGACCGACCGGCGCGACGCCGCCGATGGGGAAGCCGGTGTGCGCCCGTACGAAGTCGGCGTCGGCGCGCTGCACCCGCCGTACGCCGAGCAGTGCCGCCACCCGAGCCGTGTCCACCCGGTGGGCGCCGCTGGTGAGCACCAGCACCGGGTGGCCGTCGGCGGCGAACACCAGGCTGTTGGCGATGGCTCCGACCGGGCACCCCAGCTGGGCGGCGGCGGTCGCCGCCGTCGGTGCCGGCTCCGGGAGCACGACGACGCCGCTGGCGGCCCCGTCCGCGCCGACCGCGCTGAGCGCGGCCGTCACCCGCAGCACGTTGGGATGCACGGCCCGAGCCTAGGCCCCGACGCCGCACCGCCGGGGCCGGGAGGGTTCAGGTGCCGGTGCCCGGCGGGCTCAGCGCGGCGGCACCGAAGGACACGCGGAACCGGGCACACCAGACCGACACGCTGCGGTAGGCGGCCAGGTCGACGCCCGCCGGAAGGACGTAGTTCTGGCTGCCCTGGTTGCCCTTCAGCCGCCCGAGGTCCACGTAGGCACCGTCGTCGAAGACGAACCAGCCGTCCCGCCCGGTGCGCACCGGCTGGTCGGTGAGCCACACGCGCAGGTCCGGCCCGTTCGTGGTGTCCAGGTCCTCCAGGCGCAGCACCCGGCTGCCGTCAGCGAGGGTGAGCACCCGCACCCTCCCGGTGGTGGGGTGCTCGTGGCCGACGAAGGTGCCGATGGCGAGTTCGAGGTTGGTGGCCGGAGTCCCGGCGTCCGGGGTCCCGGCGCCGGGGGCCGGTGTGGGTGGTGCTGGTGGCCTGGGGCAGGGACTCGTCGACGCGCTGGTCGACGAAGAGCTTCCACGGCTGGAACAGCAGCTGGCCGACGGCGAGGGCGAGGGTGACCACCAGCGCGGCCGGGATCAGGACGAGGGGTCGGCGGCGCATGCGACCTCCTCCGGGGAGGGATGGCGTCGGCGGACGCTGGTGCGCACCCAACGCGTGGGGCGGCCGGAGGGTTGCCGGGGGAGGTCACGGGTCGGTCACGCCCGGGGCCCACCGGCCCGAGGTCGACGGGCGGGTGGTTGACCGTTCCGTCGGCGGCGCGGTGTACTGTCCAGGTGTTCGAATGTATGTTCGACACCTCGGGGTCCTCCGGCCCCGAGGACCCTCCGACAAGGAGGTCACGGTGAGCCGACGTTATGCCGACCCGGTCGAGGTCCGCCGGGGCGACCAGGCACCGACGGAGTTCCTCTGGCGCGGCCGGCTCTACCTCGTCCGGGACGTGCTCGCCCACTGGATGGAGGCCCCCGCCTGGTGGGCCACCGCGGAACCCCCCGGGCAGCCCCCTGGGCAGTCGCCCGGGCCGCCCACTGGGCCGCCCACTGGGCCGTCCCCTGGGCCGCCCCCTGGGCAGCCCCCTGGGCACAGCCTGGAGGGG
>JBMOMH010000299.1:0-3211 GCA_049323135.1 Actinomycetota bacterium | reverse complement strand
CGGGTCGAGGCCGCCCTTCAGGCGGCGGTGGCCGAGGTCGCCGAGCGCTGCCTGCTGGCCCCGGTCCGTACGGTGCTGGCGGCCCGGCGTACGGCGCTCGCGGCCGCCCGGCGTGCCGCCAGCTGACCCGGCGGCTGTCGCCGCCAGCTGACCCGGCGGCTGTCGCCGCCAGCTGACCCGGCGGCCCGGGTAGGGCGGTTCCCCAGGGCCCCTCTATCCACAGCCGACCCGGCCGCGGGGGTCGTCCACAGATGGACCGGTGGCGCTGGTCGGTCCGCCGGCGCCGGGGCAGGCTGGGCCGAGCCACGGCGGCAGAGGAGGCCACCATGAACGACATCACGGTCACCATCGTGGGGAACGTCTGCTCGGAGATGCGGTTCCTCAACACCGACAGCGGCACGCCGATCGCCAGCTTCCGGGTGGCCAGCACCCCCCGGCGCTACGACCGGGGGGCGCGCGGCTGGGTCGACCAGGAGACCTCGTACTTCACGATCACCTGCTGGCGGGGGCTGGCGGAGAACGTTGCGGCGTCGCTGGGCAAGGGCGACCCGGTGCTCGTCGTCGGCAAGATGCGCAGCCGGACCTTCGAGCGGGCCGACGGCACGACCGGCGTCTCCGAGGAGGTCGATGCCACCGTGGTGGGGCACGACCTGAGCCGCGGCACCACCGCGTTCGCCCGGCGTACCCGGGAGGAGTCCCCGGCCGGGGCGAACGGGGACCGGGAGCAGGCGGCCGCCCTGGCCGACGCCCTGCTCGCCGAGCAGGAGGCGCAGGTCGGTGGGGAACCGGGGCCCGGGCCGGGCGCGGCGGCGGCATAACGGGCTGAGGCAGGGCGGGCGCAGACTGGGGAGCGGAGGTGCGCCTGGATGGTTCCCACCGAGGTGCTGCTCACCACCGTCCTCGTGGCGTTCAGCCTGCTCGCCGGTGCCTTCTGGGCGCTCACCGCGCGGATCGGGGCCCAGGTTCAGGGGCTCAGCGGGCGGGTCGACCGGGGCTTCGACCGGCTCGACGAGCGTGTCGACCGGCTGGAGGCCCGGCTCGACGAGCGCATGGACCGGCTCGGCGAGCGAGTCGAGCGGCTGGAGGGGCGGCTCGACGAGCGGATGGACCGGCTCGACGAACGGATGGCCCCGCTGGAGGGGCGGATGGGGGAGCTGACCGAGCGGGTGGCCGGGGGGCAGGGCCGGGGGCCCTGACCAGGCCGGGCCCCGCACCTGCCACACCTGCTGGGGGACCTCGGCACGGCCTGACCGGGCCCCCGCGGCAGATAGCCTGACCGCATGGCGGAGTTCATCTACACGATGCGCAAGGCGCGTAAGGCGCACGGCGACAAGGTCATCCTCGACGACGTCACGCTGGCCTTCTACCCGGGCGCCAAGATCGGTGTGGTCGGGCCGAACGGGGCGGGCAAGTCCACGGTGCTGCGCATCATGGCCGGGCTGGACCAGCCGTCGAACGGGGACGCCACGCTCAGCCCTGGCTACACGGTGGGCATCCTCGAGCAGGAGCCGGCGCTGGACGAGAGCCTCGACGTCCGCGGCAACGTCGAGCAGGGCGTGGCCGAGACCAAGGCGATGCTCGACCGCTACCACGAGATCTCCGCCGCCCTGGGCGAGCCGGACGCCGACTACGACCGGCTGCTCGCCGAGATGGGGCAGCTGCAGGAGCAGCTGGAGCATCGCAACGCCTGGGACCTGGACTCCCAGCTGGAACAGGCCATGGACGCGCTGCGCTGCCCGCCGGCCGAGGCCGACGTACGGGTGCTCTCCGGCGGGGAGCGGCGGCGGGTCGCGCTGTGCCGGCTGCTGCTGGCCCAGCCCGACCTGCTGCTGCTCGACGAGCCGACCAACCACCTGGACGCGGAGAGCGTGCAGTGGCTGGAGGCGCACCTGGAGAAGTACCCCGGGACCGTGGTCGCCGTCACCCACGACCGCTACTTCCTGGACAACGTCGCGCAGTGGATTCTGGAGCTGGACCGCGGCCGCGCCTACCCCTACGAGGGCAACTACTCGACGTACCTGGAGACGAAGGCGACCCGCCTGAAGGTCGAGGGGCAGAAGGACGCCAAGCGCAAGAAGCGGTTGGAGGACGAGCTGGCCTGGGTGCGCTCCAACCCGAAGGCGCGCCAGGCCAAGAGCCGGGCCCGGCTGAGCCGGTACGAGGAGATGGCCGCGGAGGCCGCGAAGTACCGCAAGCTGGACTTCGAGGAGATCCAGATCCCGCCCGGTCCCCGGCTGGGCACCGTCGTCGT
Organism: Actinomycetota bacterium; assembly: GCA_049323135.1. Taxonomy (GTDB): domain Bacteria; phylum Actinomycetota; class Actinomycetes; order JBMOMH01; family JBMOMH01; genus JBMOMH01. The sequence goes on along the minus strand of JBMOMH010000299.1, from coordinate 960 downwards.
GGCGACCGAGCGGCTGGCCAAGGGCTTCGACGACCGCACGCTCATGCACGACCTGTCCTTCTCCATGCCGCCGAACGGGATCGTCGGCGTCATCGGCCCCAACGGGGTCGGGAAGACCACCCTGTTCAAGATGATCACCGGCGCGGAGCAGCCGGACGCCGGCAAGCTCACCGTGGGGGAGACGGTTCGGCTGTCCTACGTCGACCAGGACCGGGCCGGGCTGGAACCGCGCAAGTCGGTGTGGGAGGTAGTGTCCGACGGCCTGGACCACCTGCGGGTCGGGGACGTGGAGATGCCCAGCCGGGCCTACGTCGCCGCCTTCGGCTTCAAGGGACCCGACCAGCAGAAGCCCACCGGCGTGCTGTCCGGGGGGGAGCGCAACCGGCTCAACCTGGCGCTGACCCTCAAGCAGGGTGGCAACGTGCTGCTCCTCGACGAGCCGACCAACGACCTGGACGTCGAGACGCTGCAGTCCCTGGAGAACGCCCTGCTGGACTTCCCGGGCTGCGCGGTCATCACCAGCCACGACCGGTGGTTCCTCGACCGGGTGGCCACCCACATCCTCGCCTACGAGGGGGACGCCGAGGACCCGGCGCGCTGGTTCTGGTTCGAGGGCAACTTCGAGTCCTACGAGCGCAACAAGGTGGAGCGGCTGGGCGCCGAGGCGGCGCGGCCGCACCGGGTGACCTACCGCAAGCTGACCCGCGGCTGACCCTCCGGTCGGCGTACGAGCGTCGCCGCGGTCGGGTCGGTCGACCGGGGCCCTTTGCACGGCCACCAGGGACCTGACACGGTGCGCGCACCGTGCCAAGTCGGCGGTGACCACGTTTACCGGCTCTTCACGATCCAGGGTGTAGTCGGGGCCTGAAGCCGCCGGTTTCGAGTAGGGACCGCGCGATGTAGTTGGTCAGGTTGCGGAAGCCGAGGGCGGAGCCGCGGAGGTGCTCGAGTCGGCCGTTG
>JBMOMH010000298.1:0-3213 GCA_049323135.1 Actinomycetota bacterium | reverse complement strand
GAGGAGGCGCGCTCCCCGGCCCGCCGTGACCGGCGGTGCGGTCACCGGCCGCCGGGCTGGCCACACCGCGAGCAGGACCACCCCGAGCGCGAGCGCGGCCCCGGCGGCCAGTCCCCCGGTCTGCACGCGCTGCGGGCGGAACTCCAGTGCGACGTCCCCCGCCGGGCCGGCCGGCAGCACCCACGCCTGCTGCCAGCCGTCGACGGTGGCCGGCTGCAGCACGCGGCCGCGCCAGCGCGCCGTCCAGCCGGCGTTGGCGCTCTCCGGGACGACGAGCAGGGCCCGGTCCCCGGCCGCGACGCGCACCCGGCGCACCGAGCTGGACCACTCCTCGACCCGCACGTCGCGTGCTGGCGCGCCCGACGGCTGTGCCCGCTCCTGCGCCGTCAGCGCCGCGCCGGTCACCCACCAGTCCTCGTTGTCCTCGCCGACGATGTGGTGGCGCCCCGCCCCCAGGCGCAGGGGCACGGCGTCGCACGGCACCGCGGCCAGGCGCCGTCCGGCGAGCAGGTCCCCGAGGGTGGCCGACACCGTCGTCGGCACCGGCCGGCCGTCCACGAGCAGCGTCGGGCCGGTCCCGCACACCCGCCCGATCCGAGCGTCGAGGGGCGGCCGGTAGGTCAGGTCGGTCAGCCCGGTGAGCCGCAGCTCGGCCATGCCGGGCGGCACGGCGTGCACGAGCGTGGTCGCCGGGTCGACCGAGACGGCCCGCTCCCACGAGACCACCCGGATCGTGGCCGCGGTCGCCGTCACCGGGCCGAACCGCCCCAGCCCGGCCGACAGGTCGACGACGTGGGTGCGTCCGGCGGCGGTCACCTCGAGCCGCTGCGGCCGGGCCGCCACGGGGGTCCGGGCCGCCAGCACCTGCAGCCCGGTGAGGGTGCGCGGCTCGTCCCACGTCAGGGTCACGGACGGCGCGCGGTCGCCGGGGGCGGCGACCCACGCCGTGGCCGGGTCGCCGTCCACCGCCGCACCGGCACGGACCGCGAGGTCGTCGCCCAGCACGGACGACGCGCGGGCCCGCACGCCGCCGGCGAGCGGGTCGAGGTAGCGCGCGAGCTGCGTCTGTCCGCGGGGCACCACCTGGGCGGCCAGCCGGTAGCGGGCCGGGCCCTCGAGGTCGAACGTGCGGTCCAGCCGCCCCAGCTCCTCGCCGCGCTGCCGCAGCCCCGGGTCGCAGCCGACGACGTCGGGCCGGGCCGCGTCCCGGGCCACGCACGCCGGCCGCAGCGGGTCGTCGTCCGCGAGCACGACCGCGTCCGGGGCGCGGCCGGCCCCGGGCGGAGCGTCGTCCGGCAGCAGCAGCGTGCGCGTCGGCCGGACGCCCGGCAGCGCCAGCTCGGCGATCCCCACCGCGCCGTCACCGGGGTCGGCCCTGGCCACGCCGACCCGCAGGCTGCGGGTCGGGCCCGGCGGGACGGCGAGGACCGCGCGGCCGTCCGGCGGCACGGGAGTGAGCCGCTCACCGGTGTCGGTGCGCACCCGCAGCGCGGTGACGCGGGGGCCGAGCAGCAGGTCGCGCTCGAGGACGACGGACGCACCGGTGAGGTCGCGGGCCGCGGGCAACCGCACCTGGAGGTACTCCCCCACCGGGGAGCCGACGTTGCTGGAGCGCCACGCCGTGGTGTGGTCGCCGTCCACGGCGGCGAACGGCTGGTACTCGGGCCGCGTGGGGGCCAGCGAGTCGGCGGCACCGGCCGACGAGGAGGCCGTCACCGACGCGACCCCCGCGGTGGCGGCGACGGTGGAACGGCCGGAGGCGTCGAACGGCAGCAGGTCGGTGGCGCGGCGCTCCAGCCGGCTGGGCTCGGTCGCGGTCAGGGTGGCGGACAGGTTGCCCTGCACGCGCCCGACGTTGCGGTCCCGCCGGCGCAGCCCGTCGGTGAGCAGCCACGGCCCCGTCCCGGGCGGCGGGTCGTCCCCGGTGAGCACGACGGGCCGCTCGCGGTCGAGCACCCCCTGCCCGAGGGCGGGCAGCAGGGACTCCGGTCCCCCGCTCAGCACGGCGACGTCGTCCGCCGGGTAGGTCCGGACGCCGGCCACCGGACCGGCGACCCGGTACACCTCCACCTGGGGGTACGCCTGGTCCGTGCCGAAGGAGGTCACGGTGCCTGCCCGCCCGGCGGGCTCGGGGACGTCCGGGCCGAACGCCGCCACGCGGCGCAGCCCGGGACTGGCGTCGAGGACGGCGTGGACGACCGCCGGCCGCACCGAGCCGGTCGCCGCCCAGTCCAGGTCGTTGCGGACGACGAGGTACCGGATGCCGCTGCGGGCGAGCAGCGGCGCCAGCCCCGGCTCGGGCCGGCCCGCGGCCAGCGTCCGCTCCACCGCGTCGAGCAGGCGGACGCTGCCCACCGCGCCGAGCGGCACCTGGTTGCGGACCGCCCAGGCCGACCCGGCAAGCGGCTGCAGCGGCTCGTCGACGGTGCGGCCCCACGTGTACTCGCCGAAGCCCGACGACGGCACGAGCCGCGCGCGCGCCGGGTCGGTACCGGACGCGGAGGACCGCTCGGCGAGGTAGGCCGCGGCCTGGCGCCAGGCGGGCGGGATGCGGTCCCACGACGGCTCCGGGCGCAGGCGGCCGGCGAGCAGCGGTCCGGCGGCCGCCACGACCACGCCGGCCATCAGCAGCACCGCCGTCGACCGCAGGACGACGCGCGGGCCCGGGTGGTGGTGCGCGGCCCCCCAGGCCCGCGCCGTCCCGGCGCCGGCGACGTGCGCCAGGTGGGCCACCCCGACCGCCACCGGGAGGCGCACCAGCGGGTCCAGCTTGTGGACGTTCCGCAGCGGCGCCAGGACGCCGTCCAGCAGGGCGCGCCAGCCGTCGGCCAGGGCGGTGGCGCCGGTGGCGTCGGCGCCGAGGGACAGCAGGAGCACCCCGGCGGCGACCGACAGGACCAGCGGGCGGCGTTCGGGCAGGTCGCGCCGGGCCAGCCCCGCCACGCCGAGGGCCGCGACCCCGGTCGTCGCCAGCACCAGCCAGGGCTCGGTGACCAGGTCCCAGCCGGCCGGCCACCACGGCTCACCGCTGCGCGAGAACGTCGCCACCCAGTGCGTGGTGCCGCGCAGCGCGGTCAGCGGGGTGACGCCGCCGGTCGTGGTCTCGGCCGTCTCGATGTGGTCGAGGAACGGGGGGCTGAACCGGCCGAGCACGGTGAGCGGCACGAACCACCACGCGCAGGCGGCCGCGACCAGGCCGGCCCACCAGGCGGC
>JBMOMH010000297.1:0-3217 GCA_049323135.1 Actinomycetota bacterium | reverse complement strand
GACCCGGCCCGCGCGGCCGGGGTCCGCCGGCCCCGCCCGCGGCGCGGCGCAGCGCCCGCTGGGCCAGCCCCAGGCTCAGCTCGACGAGCACCGCGAGGGCGGCGACGAGCAGGCCGCCGGCGAGGATCTGCCCCGGGTCCTGCAGCCCGAACCCCAGGTTGATGATCGTGCCGAGGCCGCCGCCGCCGACCAGGGCGGCCAGCGTGGCTGTGGCCACCACCTGGACCGCGGCGGTCCGGAACCCGGCGGCGACCAGCGGCAGGGCCAGGGGTAGCTCGACCCGCCGGAGCACCTGGCCGCCGGTCATGCCCATCCCCCGGGCGGCCTCCCGCACCTCTAGGTCGACCCCCCGCATCCCGACGTAGGTGTTGGTGAGCAACGGGGGTACGGCGAACACGGCGAGGGCGACCACCGTGGCCCGGTTGCCGAAGCCGATGGGGGTGGCCGCGAAGATGGTGAGCAGGGCCAGGGTGGGGATGGCCCGGGACACGTTGGACAGCACGACGGTGGTCCCACCGCCGCGCCCGGTGTGGCCCAGCCACAGGCCGACCGGTACGGCGAACACGGCGGCCAGCAGCACCGCGAGCGCGGAGATGGCCAGGTGCTCCCCGGTCCGGTAGGGCACCCCGTCGACCCCCTGCCAGTGCAGCGGGTCGTTGAGCCAGCGCAGCGCCAGCCCCAGCGTGCTCACGGCCGGCTCCCCGCCGTCCGGCGCGCCCCCGTGCCCCGGCTACCGGGCACGGCCGGACGCCCAGGGCGAGAGCAGCCGGGTCAGCCCGGCGAGCAGCAGGTCGGCGGCCAGCGCCACGGCGACGGTGAGCAGGGACGCGGTGACGATCTCGGCCCGGTAGAAGTTGTTGTTGAAGCCCCGCAGGATGAGCGTGCCCAGCCCGCCGTACCCGACGATCACGCCGACGGTGACCAGCGCCACGGTGGACACGGTGGCGACGCGGACCCCGGCCATGATGGCCGGCAGGGCGACGGGCAGCTCGATCCGCAGGAACAGCCGCAGCCCGGCGTACCCCATGCCGCGGGCGGCCTCGCGGACGTCGGCGGGCACGCCCTCCAGCCCGACGAGGATGTTGCGGACCAGCACGAGCAGGGCGTAGAGCACCAGGCCGACGAGCACGGTGCGGGCCTGGCCGACCCCGGTGAACGGGGCGAGGATGGCGAACAGGGCCAGCGACGGGATGGTGTAGAGCACCCCGGTCAGCCCGAGGACGGGGCCGGCGAGCCCGCGCACCCGGTGCGCCAGCAGGGCCAGCGGCACGGCCACGAGCAACGCGACGAGGACCGACTCCGCGGTGAGCGTGACATGCTGGCGCAGCGCGGTGAGGATGGTCTCCCAGTTGTCCCGCAGGTAGCCCCAGGACAGCCAGGGGTTCCCGACCGGGAGGGCCGCGGCGAGGGAGAGGGTAGAGGACACCCGTGGACGCTACCCCGACCCCGGCCATCGCCCTCGACGGCCTCGGCAAGCGCTACCCCGACGGCACGGTGGCCGTCCACGACCTGACCCTCGACGTGCCGGCCGGCGAGATCTGCGTGCTGGTGGGCCCCTCGGGCTGCGGGAAGTCCACCACCCTGAAGATGGTCAACCGGCTGGTGGAGCCGACCCACGGCCGGATCTACCTGGCCGGGGAGGACGTCACCGCCGCCGACCCGGTGGCGCTGCGCCGCCGGATCGGGTACGTGATCCAGCAGGTGGGGCTGTTCCCGCACCAGACGGTCCGGGCCAACGTCGCCACGGTGCCCCGGCTGCTCGGTTGGGACCGCCGGCGGGTGGCCGCCCGCGTCGACGAGCTGCTCGAGCTGGTCGGCCTGGACCCGGCGACGTACGGCAACCGCTGGCCGCACCAGCTCTCCGGCGGCCAGCGGCAGCGGGTCGGGGTGGCCCGGGCGCTGGCCGCCGACCCGCCGGTGCTGCTCATGGACGAGCCGTTCGGCGCGGTCGACCCGGTGGCGCGCGACCGGCTGCAGCAGGAGTTCCGCCGGCTGCAGCGGTCCCTCCGCCCGACCGTCGTGTTCGTCACCCACGACATCGAGGAGGCGGTGCTGCTCGGCGACCGGGTCGCGGTGCTCGAGCAGGGCGGCCGGCTGGCCCAGTACGACACCCCGGCGTCCCTGCTGGGCCGGCCCGCCTCCCCGTTCGTGGCCGACTTCGTGGGCGCCGACCGCGGCCTCAAGCGGCTCGCGGTGACCCCCGTGGAGGAAGTCGACCTGGAGTCGCCGCCGGTGGTCCACGCGGAGGACGGCCTGGCCGCGGCCCGGGAGGTGCTTCACCGGGCCGGGGCCCGGTGGGCGGTCGTCCTCGACGCGGCGGGCACGCTGCTGGGCTGGGTGGGGGCGGACACCGCGGCCGGCGAGGGCCTGGTGCGTGACCGGGTGCGCCGGATGGCCGCCTGGGTGTCCCTGGGGGCGCCGCTGAAGACGGCGTTCGGGGAGATGCTGCAGCACGACGCCGGCTGGGTCGCGGTGTGCGACGGGGACCGGTACGTGGGGGTGCTCACCCCGGCCACGCTGCACGAGGCGCTGCGCCGCTCCGTGGAGGCCGACGCGCGGGACGTGCCGCCCGAGGACGTCGAGGTGGCCTCGGTCACCCGGGCGTGACCCAGGCGGTCAGCCCCCGGCCCGCAGGTAGTCCAGGAAGCGGGCCCGGAACAGCGGTTCGTACTCGCCGAGGTCGCGGGAGTCGAACAGCTCGCGGACCGCCTCCCACGCCTTCTCCAGGCTGCCCGCCACCTCGCCCGGGGAGCCGTCCTCGGCGGCCAGCACGGCGGACGCGGGCAGGTGCCGCACCAGCTCCCAGAAGAAGCCGACGTCGCGCCGCTGCCGGGCCAGGGTGAAGGCGCGGACCCGCAGCTCCTCGGTGGACAGCGTCTCCAGGTCCCCCGTCATGCGGCGATTGTAGGGGGCCGGGGCGGTCAGGCCGGCGAGCCGAGGTGGGGGTCGTCGTCGTCCTCGGGCAGCCGGCACACCCGCTCCAGGAACAGGGCGACCGCGACGAGCAGCAGCGCGGCCCCGGCGCCGCCCAGGCAGACCAGGGCCCGGGTCCGGCGGACGGCGGTGTCCAGGTTGGGCAGCAGGAACACCAGGTAGCCCAGGTACAGGCCGGCGACCAGGGCGCCGACGTGCGCGCACGCCTTGGCCAGGGCCACCGAGCGGGCCGCCAGGAACGGGTCGACCGGGGGGACCGGCCGCCCGGCCGGCGGGCCCGCCG
>JBMOMH010000296.1:0-3230 GCA_049323135.1 Actinomycetota bacterium | reverse complement strand
CCACCGCGCCCACCGCGGGGGCCCGGCTCGGAGCGGCACGGCAGGGTGCGCCGGAGGCGTTCCGAGCGGTACGGCGGGAACAGTGGGGGCGGGGGTGTCCGGGCCGGCCGGTGCCACCAGCCGCAGCGGCACCGGCGCCGCGGCGGCGTACAGCAGCGCGGCGAACTGCGCCGCGGTCGGCCGGGCGGCCGGGTCGACCGCCAGCGCGGCGGCCACCGCGGCGCGCAGCGCCGGGTCGCCCCCCAAGGCCGGGTCGCCCCCTGGGGCCTGGCCGCCCCCTGGGGCCTGGCCGCCCCCCAAGGCCTGCTGGCAAAGTGCGGCCAGCCTCGACACGTCGTCGGCGGGCAGGGGCGGGTTGGGCGACCCGGCGGGCTCGCCCAGCAGCCGGGCCAGGCCCAGGTCGCCGAGAAGGGGGCGGCCGCGGGCGTCGAAGAGGACGTTGCCGGCACTGACATCCCCGTGGACGACCCCGCACCGGTGGATCGCGGCCAGCGCCTCGGCGAGCGGCACCCCGAGGGTGACCACCTCCCCCGGCTCGAGCCGGCCCCGTCGGCGGAGCAGCGCCGACAGGCTGCCGCCGGCGGCCAGGTCGAGCACGAGGACGACCTCCCCGGCAACGACCTCGACCGCCCGCAGCCGGAGCAGGTGCGGGTGGGTCACCGCCGCCAGCAGGGCCGCCTCCCGGTGCACCCGCCGCACCCGATCCGCCCGGTCGCCGCCCGGTGGCCCGACGCCCACCCGCAGCCGCTTGATGGCCACCGCCTCCCCCGTGGCCAGCGTCCGGGCCCGCCACACCTCGCCCGTGGCGCCGAAGCCCAGCAGCTCCTCGACGGCGTACCCGGGGACCCGCAGCTCAGGATCGGTCGGCACGGGGCCACTGTGGCAGCGCCGCCCGCCGGTCGCACCACGTCATCCACAGCCCCGGGCGGGCTGCTGAGCCGCACGGGTCGAGGTTTGCCCTCACCGGCCGAGGGGACTAGCGTGCACGGGTCGCCAGAAGCGGATGAATCCGTATCAACGTGGCATGTCGGACGCCGCTGCTCCGGTGACCGCCGGCCGCCGCGACCGCCGGACATCCCCGACTGTCTGTGAGGGACCAGCCGTGCTGACCATGACTCCGAACGCCGTCGCCGTCATCGAGCAGATCACCTCCGACCCCGCGGCGCCGGAGGGCACCGGGCTGCGGATCACCGCGCAGCCCGAGGGGTACCAGCTGTCCGTGTCCGCCGCGCCCGGCCAGGGGGACCAGGTGATCGAGGAGGAGGGAGCCCGGCTGTTCCTGGACCCGGCCGCCGCGGTCGACCTGGGCGACAAGACCCTCGACGCGCAGATCGACCCGGCCGGCAGCGCCCAGTTCTTCCTCGCCGAGCAGTCCGGGTAGCGCCCGGCCCGACCCCGGCCCCGTCCCCACGGCCCCGGGCGGGCCCAAGGCCGGGGTCGTCGTGCGCTCCCCAGCGCCGGTTCGGCGGCTGCCTGCTCGTGGCCGTGGGGCTCCAGGGCACTGCTCACCGGCGACGGATCCGCTACCAGCTCTTGACAGTCCGTATACCCGGCCCCACACTCTCCCCCAGCGGTGGGGGTCGAACGACCGGCAGGGATTACGTGGCAGTTGAGTCCTAGTGCCCGCCACGCGACTTGTCGTACCGGTTGGGTTGCAAGGACACGAGCGAAGGCAAGGCCGGTCACGTTTGGCACGGGGAGATGGCAGACAGTCGTGTGCACCACGTTGCGTCGAATCGCTGTCATTTGGGTGGGTGGGGCAAGCATGGCAGTCCTCGCCGCGACAGCTGCCGAAGCAGTAGCATGGGGACCAATTTCTGTCTACTACAACAACGTCCAGCGGGCACAGGGCCAAGGTGATTTATACAACGAGAGCTACGTATACGCCACCAACCAGTTTTGGCTGAACGACACAGCCAATGACGGCAACAACGTCTATGGATACACCAGGTTCTACTACTACCATGGCGGGTCGTGGCACTTCCACGCGCGAGTAGACACGGGGGAGTACGGCTACTTCAACACCCCCGTGACAAGATACCTGCGGAACGGCCTCGACAGACAGGCTACTACCGCACGCGGAGAGAGCCAGGTGTGTACCCAGATGGGTTGGCCTGTCCCCGACAAGTGCTCGCCATATGCCCAGCCAACCTTCAACTACTGAGCTGGGCATTGCTACGTTGAACGATGGTGTGAGAATCGTCGGGGTAACTGTGCGTCTCGGTTCTCGTGACGTTCTCCGCGACATCGATCTGACGCTGGGCACGGACATGGTCGCACTGGTCGGACCGAATGGGGCAGGCAAGTCAACGCTGCTGCGGCTGCTGGCTACCCTGGTGGCACCGACCCGGGGCGATATTTTCGTCGCAGGACAGAGCCTTCGGACGAGAAGGGGGGCCGCTGAGGCGCGCGCCGGGCTCGGCTATCTCCCTCAGGATCCCGTCTTTCCGGGACACTTCACGGTACAGGAGGCGGTCGAGTATGCCGCCTGGCTGAAGAAGGTACCCCGAGGCCGAAGACGCACGGCCACAATGGCAGTGATCGACGAGCTCGACCTCGGTGGCGTTCGCTCCAGGCACATGCGGGAACTGTCGGGGGGGACGCGCAGACGAGCCTACATCGCCCAGGCCCTGGTGCATCAGCCTCACCTGCTGATCCTGGACGAGCCCACGACCGGGCTTGACGCGACGCACCGAGTCGATCTTCGCCGGGTCCTCCGGCAGGTGGCGGCGAGGCGTGTTCTCGTGATGAGTACGCATATCACCGAGGATCTCGAGATGCTGGCGAATCGGGTGGTTGTGCTCCACGAGGGCCGGATCCGCTTCGACGGAACACCACAAGAGCTGGCGGCGCTCGGGCAAGATGGCCAAGCCGGGGCCGACCCGGACGCCCGCGCGGTCGAGCGGGGGTTGCGGCACCTCGAGGGCCTCGAGTGATGCTCGGCCTGCTGCTGCGGAGGTCTGCCGGGCTCCCCGGCGTCCCCGCGTTGCTGACACTCGTCGTCCTGCACATATTCGGCAGGAGTCGCCCATGGACACATGAATGGCTGTGGTCCATCTACCAGTTCAACTTCGTCACGGTTTTGCTGGGGCCTATAGTCGCCGGGCTCAGACCTCCTCGGGTAGGGATTCTGTAGGGCTGTGACCTGCGGCTTTCGGTTGGGTCGGGGTCTGCGGAAATGTTGAGAGTCGGGTAGGTGTTTCAGGCTCGGCGTGTCGCTGCATAATCTG
>JBMOMH010000295.1:0-48623 GCA_049323135.1 Actinomycetota bacterium | reverse complement strand
ACAGATTATGCAGCGACACGCCGAGCCTGAAACACCTACCCGACTCTCAACATTTCCGCAGACCCCGACCCAACCGAAAGCCGCAGGTCACAGCCCTACAGAATCCCTACCCGAGGAGGTCTGAGCCTCGGCGGCCATCGAAACCGCCGGTGAGGCTCGCCCGCCTAGGCAGCGTTCCCGAGCGCCAAAGTGGGAACAGCTGTCCCGGGACCGCGTGAGAGCGGGGATCAGAAAGTTCAGCAAACCCCTCGGGGAGCTGCTAGCGCGCGACGCCAACGAGGGCGACACCCGTCTGCTGGTCACCGACTTTCTCTGCGAAGCCCTGGGGTTCGACAAGTACGAGGATCTGACGACCGAGTACCAGGTCAAGGGAGAGTTTGCGGACTACGGCATTCGCATCGACAAGCAGCTCGTCGCGTTCATTGAGGTCAAGCGCTGTACGCAGAGGCTCAGTGCGAAGCACCTGCGCCAGGTGCAGATGTACGCCGTCAACGAGGGCGTCGAGTGGATGATCCTCACCAACGCACAGGTGTGGCAGGTCTACCACCTGACGGGAGGCTTGCCGGTGGTCGTTGATCTGGCGGTGGAGGTCGACATGTTGGGCGAACTCTCTCTTGCCGAGAAGACGGAGGCCCTGTTCCACCTGTCCAAGGACGCCCTCAAGCGCCGCACCCTCGACGAGCTGTGGAGGGCCAAGGCTGCTACGTCGCCGAGGTCGCTTGCCGCGGTCTTGCTTTCCGACACGGTCGTCGATGTAGTACGTAAGGAACTACGCCGGCGCACGGGATATAACGGCGACGACGGAGACTTGGCACGCATTATCCGCAAGGACGTACTACGTCCAGAGCTCTTGTGAGCAGGTGCCTGGTCGCCAGACGTTGCAGCGACACCCCGGAGTCGAGCCCGCACGTCTCAGATCTTGAGGAACGGGGGCGTGGCTGCGGCTGTCGCAAGCACGGACTCGACACCGTGCGCGTCGCCAACACCAGCAACACGGCCCCGGGCGGGCAGGACTCCTTGCTCTAGACCGCGCCCGCCCCATTGGTCACAACGCGGGAGACGGTCTGCACCCCGGAGCAGACCCGGTCCCTGCTCGCAACCCGTAGGATGCGGCCGTGCCAGGAACTCTAGGCGCGTATCCGCCCCCGGGCCTCGTGATGGCGCCGTTTGACCGGCTGGCAACCGCACCGCCCGCATGACGATCACCGATGAGGCGATCCTCAAGATCAGGCAGATGATCGTCTCGGGCCAGCTGAAGCCCGGAGACCGGCTCCCCGCGGAGAAGGAGCTGAGCGAGGCCCTGGGCTTGTCCCGCAGCTCGCTGCGCGAGGCGATCAAGGCCCTGGCGGTGATCCGGGTTGTCGACGTACGCCGTGGCGACGGCACCTACGTCACCAGCCTGACCCCCAGCCTCCTGCTCGAGGCGATGGCCTTCGCCGTCGACCTGCACCAGGACGCCTCAGTGCTGGAGCTCTTCGAGGTACGCCGGATCCTCGAGCCGGCGGCAGCCGCCCTCGCCGTGCAGCACGTCACGTCCGCCGATATCGAGCGCCTTCGTGGCCTGCTGGAACCCGTCGGTGGCGGAACGCCGGTGGACGAGCTGGTCGCCCACGACATCGTCTTCCACCGGCACATCTGCGAGCTGTCCGGGAACGGCTACCTGACCCGGCTGCTGGACACGCTCTCAAGCAGCACCTTGCGGGCCCGGATCTGGCGAGGGCTCACCGAGGAGGGCGCCGTGGAACAGACCCTGACCGAACACCGGGCGATCCTGGACGCCCTGGAGTCACGGGACCCGGACCTCGTCAGGGCCCAGGTGACGGTCCACGTCAGCGGCGTCACCCGGTGGCTGCGCCGAGCCCTCGACTGACGTCTCCGGAGTCGCTACGGCCGTCGCGGAGCGCCGAGCCCGCAGGCATCGGCGCTCCGCGACGCGGGGGGCTACCTACCGATGGGTCGGCACCCACTGCCGTTCGCCAAGCTCGCCGAGCTCACTGGTAGAGCACGGCCTGGATCTTGGGGTCGTCAATGTTGGTCTTGTCGTACCAGTAGAAGCCGGTGTCGATGACCTTGGGCAGGCTCTCGCCCTTGATGGCCTTCATCGCCGCGGCGACGACCTGCTGGCCGATGCCAATCGGGTTCTGGGTGATGGCCCCGAGCATGACCCCGCTCTTGATGGCGTCGATCTGCGCCTTGCCGGAGTCGAACCCGATGATGGTGATGCCCTGCTTGCCGCTCTCCTGGACCCCCTTGACGACGCCGATCGCCGAGCCCTCGTTCGACCCGTAGATCCCCTTGATGTCGGGGTTCGCCGCGATGATCGCCTTGGTGATGTCGGCGGACTTGGCCTGGTCACCAGCCCCGTACTGCGTGGGCAGGAGCTGGATTCCCGGCGCGTTGGCCTTCATCCACTCGATGAAGCCGTCCCGCCGGTCGATGCCCGAGCGGCTGGTCTGGTCGTGCACAACGAGGGCCACCTTCCCCTTGCCGCCCAGCGCCTCAGCCATGTGCTTGGCCGCTTCCGCCGCGGCTGCCTTGTTGTCCGTAGAAGCTGTGGTGAGCGGGATGTTGCTGTCGACGCCCGAGTCGAAGGCGATGACCGGGATCTTCTCAGCCTGAGCCTTAGCCAGCAGCGGAGCCGCCGACTTGGAGTCGAGGGCGGCGAAGCCGATCGCAGCGGGCTTCTTGTTCAGCGCGTTGGTCAGCATAGTGAGCTGCGCCTCGACGTCCTGCTCGGTCGGCGGACCGTCGAAGGTGATGGTGGCCCCTTCCTTCTGGGCCTCCTGCTCGGCACCCTTCTTCACCGCCTGCCAGAACTGGTGCTGGAACCCCTTGGACACGATCGCGATGTACGGCTTCCCTCCGCCCGTCGCACTGCCACTCGCGGTCGTGGGCGAGCCGCCACAAGCGCTGAGGGCGACAACCACGACCGAGGCCGTGGCTAACGCAATGAACCGCCTACGCTGCATCTGGACCAGACTCCTCTGTACGAAAGTGGGCCGGTGGTGCGAACCTTCCTGAAAGGTCATCCGAGTCACCTGGTCAGGCGGCTCGTTTTCTCGCCATGTCGGCGTAGACGGCGACGAGGATGACGGCGCCCAGGATGACGTTCTGCCACTCCTGGGGGATCGACATGATCTGCAGCCCGTTGTTGAGGACCGAGATGATGAGTGCCCCGATGACCGTGCCGATGATGGATCCCTTGCCGCCAGCCAGGGAGGTTCCTCCGATGACGACCGCTGCGATCGCCTGCAACTCGTAGCCGGCACCGGTGGCGGGCTGCGCGGAACCGAGCCGGGCGGAGATCAGCACGCCCGCCATGCCGGTGAACAGCCCGGCCAGCGTGTAGATGACGATCTTCCAGCGCCGCACATTGATGCCGGACAGCGCGGTCGCTTCCTCGTTGCTCCCAATGGAGTACGTGTACCGGCCCAGGATCGTCCGGTTGAGGGTCACACCAGCGAGGACCGCCAGCACCGCGAGGATGAGGACGCCGTTGGGCAGGTTTGCACCAGGGATCAGGCTGCCTGTAGAGATCTTGCTGTAGTTCGGCGAGTCGTTGAAGTAGATCGGCGCGCTGTGCGAGACGACCAGGGCCAAGCCCTGTGCGACGAGCATCATGGCGAGCGTCGCGATGAATGGCGGCAGCTTGAGCAGGGCCACGTTCACCCCGTTGACCAAACCGATGAGCCCACCGAACAGCACCGCGCCCAGGACGCCGAGCGGCATCGGGACCCCGAGGTTGACGATGAGCACCCCGGAGATGACGGCCGAGAGTGCCATGCCGGTGCCGATGGACAGGTCGATGCCGCCGGTGATGATGACGAACGTGGTGCCCAGGGCGAGAGTCCCGATCACCACCGTCGAGAAGAAGATCGCGGTGACGTTGCTGTAGTTGAGGAAGTTCGGACTCGCCACCGAGAAGAAGGTGAAGATGACGATGAGGCTGGCGAACGCTAGGAGCTGCTGCAGCTGCTCCCGCAGGGTCCGGGTCACCCCGTGTGCGGACGCCTCGTGGTCCTCCCGCTGCTGCGCGGTGAGCGTGGGCACCGTCATCGCTGGCCACCCCCGTCCGGCGTCACACCGGCTTCGCCCATGGCCGGGTCCAGGCCCAGCTCTGCAGCGTCCTCGGGGTTCTCGTCCGGACGCAGGGTCGCGTAGTGCATGACCACCTCCTCGGTAGCCTCCGCCGCGGTGAGCAGGCCGGTGACCCGGCCTTCGCTCATCACGACGATGCGGTGGGACATGCGCAGGATCTCGGGCAGCTCTGACGAGATCATGATGATGGACTTCCCCTCACGGGCCAGCTCGTTGAGCAGCCGGTAGATCTCCTCCTTCGCGCCGACGTCGATCCCCCGCGTCGGTTCGTCGAAGATGAGGATGTCGCAGTCCTTCACCAGCCACTTGGCGATGACCACCTTCTGCTGGTTGCCGCCCGACAGGTTGCGCGTCGTCTGGGTGATCGAGGGGGTTCTGATGCGCAGGGCGTCCACATACCTTCGGGTCGTCGCCCGCATCGCCTTGTTCTTGATGAAGCCTGCGGTCTGGAAGCGTTCGCGCAGGGAGCTCAGACCGACGTTGGCGTTGACGTCCTGTTCGAGCAGCAGACCGAAGTGCTTCCGGTCCTCCGACAGGTACCCGATGCGGTGTCGGGCGGCCTCGGCGGGGCTCTTCACCTTGATCTGCCGGCCGCGCAGGTGGATGGTCCCGGCCTCGATCCGGTCCGCCCCCACCAGGGCCCGGGCGACCTCCGTCCGGCCCGCGCCCATCAGCCCGGCGAACCCGAGGATCTCCCCCTTCCTCAGGTCGAAGGTGACGTTCTTCAGCAGGCTCTTCGTCGTGAGCCCACGCACGGACAGCAGCACCTCACGATCCGAGCGGACATTCTCTGGCCGGGCCTCGTTGGTGATCTCCCGGCCGACCATCAGGGAGATCACCTGCGGCATGGTGGCCCGGCGAGTGTCCAGCGTGTCCACGTAGCGGCCGTCCCGGATCACCGTGATCCGGTCCGAGATGGCCTTCAGCTCGTCGAGGCGATGCGAGATGTAGATGACTCCCGTGTCCGGCTGTACGAACCGGCGGATGAGGTCGTGCAGGACCCTGACCTCCGCGCCGGTCAGGGCTGCGGTCGGCTCGTCCATGATGAGGACCGTGGCGTCGTAGGACAGGGCCTTGGCGATCTCCACCATCTGTTGCTTGGCGACGGTGAGAGTCCCCACGACCTGTCGGGGCTGCAGGGGCAGGTGCAGTCGGTCGATGAGCTCCTGGGCCTTGGCGTTCAGGGCCCGCTCGCGGAGCAGGAGGCCGCCACGGGGCTCGCGGCCGATGAAGATGTTCTGCGCGACCGTGAGGTCGGGCATCAGGTTGAACTCCTGGTGGATGATGCTGATGCCGAGCTCCTGGGCGTGCCGGGGCCCGGTGACCTTCAACGGCTGGCCGTTGAGGAAGAACTGGCCCTCGTCCGGGGTGTAGATGCCGGACAGCAGCTTCATCAGGGTGGACTTTCCGGCCCCGTTCTCCCCGACCACGGCCAGCACCTCGCCACGCCGCAGCTCCAGGTGCATGTCCTGCAGGGCCGTCACCCCGGGGAAGCGTTTGGCGACGCCCTCCACCTTCAGCAGCAGCGGCGTGGCGCCGTCGGTCACCACGGCGTGAGCACTCATGCGCTACCCACCTCGGTGACCACGCCCTTGCGCAAGATGGCGTTCCCGTACGTCCTCGTCTCACCCGTACGGACGATGAGGTACGACGCGGCGGCAACGTCGTAGAAGGCCTCGCGGCCGAGGAAGCGGGCCTGCTCGGCGGGCACCCCCGCGGCAACCAGCAGCGCGTCGTGCACGTCCCGTCGGGAGCCGTCGGGCGGGACCATCAGGTCGAGGGCAGGGGCGTCGTCCACGGGGAGCACCGTGCGCACGGCGGCGAGCACGGGGGGCGCGGCCAGCCCCGGGAAGCAGAGCAGGCGCCGCGCCAGGCGGTCCGCCGGGAAGTGCGCGTCCACCAGGGCCACCGCGTCGGAGTGCCCCATGGCGTCGAGGTGCGCCAGCAGGGCTCCCGTCAGGAGCGGGTGGATTCCGGTCAGCACCGGGCCTCCCTGAAATCGATTTCTGGAAGTGTAGGAAGCCGGTGCCCCCGCGTCAATGGATGAGTGGACATTGCCGCCGACCGGTTGGCGGTCATCCGGGCGCTACCGCAACAGGCGGCGCCGGCGGCAGCCGGTAGACCCGGGTCGCGGTGCCCGCGAGGAGCAGCTCCTGCTCCCCGGCGGACAGCTCGGCGACGAGTCCGGACATCACCTGCCACCCGCCTGCGTAGCCCGGGGAGGGCACGGTCATGGGCCAGTCACTGCCCCACATCAGCCGCGCCGGGCCGAACAGCTCCAGGGCCGCCTCCCAGGCCGGTCGCACCTGGTTGACGGTGAAGGCGACCTCCGGGACCTGCAGGCCGGAGACCTTGGCCACCGTGTTGGGATGGCTCGCCACCTCTGCCAGGGCGGCACGCCAGGCCGGCCAGTCGGGCCGGCCGAACGGCGGCTTGCCCAGGTGGTCGACGACGACCCGCAGGTTGGGCAGGGCGGCGGCGAGCTCCGCCGTCGCGCCGAGGTGCCGGGGCCACGCATCGGGCACGTCCAGAGCGAGCCCGTGCCCGGCAACGAGGCGCAGTGTGGCACGAACCACGGGCCGGGCCAGCAGGTCCTCGCGCGGGTCGTTGTGCAGGAGATGGCGGACGCCTCGGAACACCCGGTGCTCCGTCCATCGGGCCAGCTGGGCGGCGGCCGTGCCCGGGTCGTCCAGCTGGATCCAGCCCACGACGCCGGCGACCCACGGGTGCGCCGCCGCCGCCTCCAGCATCAGCTCGGTGTCACGGACGGAGTCCTCCGCCTGCACGAGCACGGCCCGCCCGATGCCGCAGGCGTCCATCTCCTGGCGGGCCTGATTGGGGGTGAAGGTGGCGTACAGGTCCCCCAGGTCGGGGGTCAGCCAGCCGTACGCGCTGCGGGCGAGGTCCCAGATGTGCAGGTGCGCATCGACCCGTGCACCCTCGCCCCAGGTCACCGGGCCACCAGCCCCTGCGCGGCAAGGTCGTGCCAGAGGGCCTCGGGCACATCCTGCTGCAGGCGCCGTACGTTGTCCCGCACCTGAGCCGGAGTCGCGGCGCCGACCACCACGCAGGACACGACCTCCTCGCGCAGCGGGAACTGCAGGGCGGCGGTGGGGAGCTCGACGCCGTACGAACGACACACCGCCTCGATGCGCCGGGCGCGGTCCAGGACCTCCGCCGGTGCCTCGGCGTACTCGTAGCGGGCCCCCCGCCCCGGGTTCGGGGCGGCGAGCACTCCGGAGTTGAACACGGCGGCGGCGACGAGGCGGACCCCCCTTTCCCGGCACTCCGGGACGACCTCGGCGCTGGCGGGCTGCTCGAGGAGGGTGAGCCGGCCCGCGACCATGGCCAGGTCGAGCGCCCCCGTCCGTACGCCGGCCAGGACCGCGTCGGTCGACTTCGAGCCGATCCCGACGGCGCGGACCAGGCCCTCGTCGCGCAGCCTTACGGCGGCGGGAACACCGGTCGCCAGCGCCGTGACGAGGTCGTCTTCCTCGGGATCGTGCAGGTACACGATGTCGACCGAGTCCAGTCCGAGCCGGGAGAGGGACTCCTCCAGACTGCGGCGGACGCCGTCGGCGGAGAAGTCCCACACGCGGGACAGCGACGCCGGGACGGCGAAGTGGTGCTCGGAGTCGCACCGGTGGGCCGACTGTGGGCTCGGTCGGAGCAGGCGGCCGACCTTCGTCGACAGCACGTACGCCGAGCGCGGCCTCGTGGCGAGGAAGGACCCCAGGCGGCGCTCCGACAGGCCCAGCCCGTAGTGCGGGGCAGTGTCGAAGTACCTGATCCCGCTGTCCCACGCCGCCGCGAGGACCTCCCACGCATCGTCGTCGGTCATCTCTCGATAGAGGTTGCCGAGGTTCGCCGCGCCCAGTCCCAGGGAACCGAGAGACCCGGGAGCCCGTGTGGGCAGCACATCAGGCATGGCGCGCCACGGCGTGCTCGTGCACGGAGGTGGGGAGCATCTCGGTGCCGGCGCCGGGTGCGCTGGGCGCGTGGTACCGGCCATTGCGTACGACGACCGGCGTGACGAAGTGCTCGTGGAGGTGGTCGACGTACTCGATGCTGCGACCGTCCAGCGAGCCCGACACGGCGACGAAGTCGAACATGGCCAGGTGCTGGACGGCTTCGCAGAGCCCGACCCCCCCGGCGTGCGGGCAGACGGGGATGCCGAACTTCGCCGCGAGCAGGAGGATGGCCAGGTTCTCGTTGACCCCGGCGACCCGTGTCGCGTCGAGCTGCAGCACCTGCACGGCGCCGGCCTGCAGGAACTGCTTGACCACGACACGGTTGGCCAGATGCTCGCCCGTGGCCACGCGGACCGGCGCGACGGCCCGGGCGATCGCAGCATGCCCGAGGATGTCGTCCGGGCTGGTGGGCTCCTCGATCCAGGCCAGGTCGTAGTGCTCCAGCTTCTTCACCCAGGAGATCGCCTCCGGCACGTCCCAGCGCTGGTTCGCGTCGATGGCGATGCGCACCGTGGGCCCGACGGCGTCCCTGGCGATCGACAGCCGCCGTACGTCGTCGGCGAGGTCGGCCCCGACCTTCAGCTTGATCTGGGTGAACCCTGCCGCCACCGCCTCCTGGCAGAGCCGGCGGAGCCGCTCGTCGTCGTACCCCAGCCAACCCGGTGTCGTGGTGTACGCCGGGTAGCCCTCCGCGGTGAGCCGGTCCCGGCGTCCCGCCCGCCCGGGCTCCGCGGCGCGCAGCATCTCCAACGCCTCGGCACGGGTCAGGGCGTCGGTGAGGTACCGGAAGTCGACCAGGTCGACGAGCTCCTCCGGGCTCATCGACGACAGCAGCTGCCAGAGGGGCTTCCCCGCGCGCTTGGCCTTCAGGTCCCACAGGGCGTTGACCACCGCGCCGATGGCCATATGCATGACGCCCTTCTCCGGGCCCAGCCAGCGCAGCTGCGAGTCGTGTACCAGCAGGCGCCACACGCCACCCATGTCGTCCAGCAGGGCGCCCAGGTCCCGGCCGACGACGAAGCCGGCGAGCGCCTCGATGGCGGCCACCTGGACGTCGTTGCCGCGGCCGATTGTGAACACGAAGGCGCATCCCTCGTGCCCGTCGCCCGCGTCGGTGCGCAGGCGCAGGTAGCTGGCCGAGTAGTCGGGATCGGGGTTCATGGCATCGGACCCGGCCCGGGACAGCGAGGTCGGGAACCGGACGTCGACCACCTCGAGCGCAGTGATCCGGCTCACCCGGCGACCCTCCCGTCACGACGACAAGGCAGCCTAGACATCAGATGTCTGGCCGGTCAACGTGCCAAGCCGAAGGAGCGTCCTGAGTGCCAACCCCAGCTGCGGCCGCGATTGACCGGATCTCTGGGGCGACATTCCGTCGAGAGGGGACGGAGCCCGCGGCCGGGGTAGCCTGCAGCCATCATGGCCGCGACGATCTACGAAGTTGCCGCACTGGCCGGGGTCTCCCCCGCGACCGTGTCGCGGGTGCTCAACGGCGCGGCGGTGTCCCCGGCGTACGCCGCTCGCGTCCGGGAGGCCGCCGACAGCCTGAACTTCCGGCCCAACCGCACGGCCCGCACCCTGCGTCGCCGCAGCTCGGAGATCATCGCGCTGGTCATCCCGGACATCGAGAACCCCTTCTTCACCGCGCTGTCCCGGGGGGTGGAGGACCGGGCGATCTCCGCCGGCTACTCGGTGGTCCTGTGCAACACCGACGAGATGCCGGCGAAGGAGGCGCGCTACCTGGACATCGCGCTGTCCGAGCACATGGCGGGCATCATCCTCGCGCCGGCATCCGCCAGCACCAACCTCGACGCGGTCCTCGGGCGGGGCACTCCGGTCGTCGCGGTGGACCGCTCGGCCCCGGGCTACCCGGTGGACGCCGTACTGCTCGACAACGAGGACGCCGCGCGCCGCGCCACCACGATGCTCTACGAGCAGGGCTTCCGCCGGGTGGCCTGCATCACCGGGCCGCGGGGCATCCAGACCGCCGACGAGCGGGCCGCCGGCTGGCGCACCGTCTTCACCGAGCGCACCCCAGGCGCCAAGCCGAGCACCTACCTCCGGCACGGCGACTACCGCACCAAGGGGGGGCGTGCGGCGATGGCCAGCCTGCTCCGGCTGGCCCGCCCCCCGGACGCCGTCGTGGTGTGCAACAACCTCATGACGGTGGGTGCGATGCAGCATCTGGCGGAGGTCGGCCAGCGGCCACCGCAGGTGGGGCTCGCCTCCCTCGGCGAGCTCCCGTTCCCCACCTGGGCGGACGTGCCCGTCACGGTGCTGAGCTGGCCGACGCGCCGGCTCGGGATGATCGCAGCCGACCTGCTGCTGGCGCGCATCCGCGGGGACAAGCGCGCCGCGCAGACGGTGGTCGTGCCCACCGGGTACGACGAGCCCGGCCGCACGGAGGTCGGGTCTTGACCCTGAAATCGATTTCTGCCACCGTACCGGCATGCGCCGTCCCGCAGTCGTCGGTGTGGACATCGGCACCTCCAGCAGCAAGGCGGTCCTCGTGGACCTCGAGGGACGGCTGCTGCGGATGGCCACCCGGGAGCACCAGGTCGACCGCCCAGCACCGGGGCAGTTCGAGATGGACGCCGGCCTGTGGTGGGACGAGTTCGTCGCCCTCGTCGGCGAGCTGCTCCCGACCGAAGGGGTCGACATCCGCGCGGTCGGCGTCAGCGGCATGGGTCCCTGCGTCCTGCTGACCGACGAGGACGACCGGCCCTTGCGACCGGCGATCCTCTACGGCGTCGACACTCGGTCGACCACCCAGATCGAGCGGCTGGAGGCGCAGCTCGGCGCCGCGGACATCCTGGACCGGTGCGGGTCGGCGCTCACCTCGCAGGCGGCCGGGCCGAAGATCGCGTGGGTCTCGGACGAGGAGCCGCAGACCTTCGCCCGGGCGCGGCGGTTCTACGGGCCGAACTCCTGGCTGACCCGGAAGCTGACCGGGGCCTACGTCCTCGACCACCACACGGCGAGCCAGTGCACCCCGCTCTACGACACGGCTGCCCTGGCCTGGTACCGCCCGTGGGCCGACCTGGTCGCGCCCGGCATCGAGCTGCCCGCCCTGCGCTGGTCCGGTGAGCCGGCGGGTGTGGTGACGGCGGCGGCCGCCGCGGCGACCGGCCTGCCGCCCGGCGTACCGGTGACCACCGGGACCATCGACGCCTGGGCGGAGGCCCTCAGCGTCGGCGCGCAGGGCGTGGGCGACCTGATGCTGATGTACGGCACGACGATGTTCCTCGTCCACACCGTCCCGGACCGCCTCAGCAGCCCCGCCTTGTGGGGCACGGTGGGGGCGCTGCCGGGCACGAGGAACCTGGCCGGCGGGATGGCCACGTCGGGCTCGGTCACCAGCTGGCTGCGGGAGCTCTTCGGCTCCCCCGGCTACCCCGAGCTGCTGCGGCTCGCCGAACAGGCCGGCACCGGCGCCAACGGCCTGCTCCTGCTGCCCTACTTCGCCGGCGAACGGACACCGCTGATGGACCCGCGGGCCCGCGGCGTGCTCGCCGGCCTGACGCTGTCGCACGGTCCGGGCGACCTGTACCGGGCGGCGCTGGAGGCCACCGGCTACGCGGTCCGCCACAACCTAGAGACCCTCGAGGCCGCGGGGGGAGACGTCCGCCGCATCGTCGCGGTCGGCGGTGGGACCCAGGGCCGGTTGTGGGTTCAGGTGGTCTCCGACATCACCGGGCGGGAGCAGGAGGTGCGGTCCATCACCGTCGGCGCGAGCTACGGCGACGCCTGGCTCGCCGCCCAGCTGGTCGAGGACGTCTCGATCGACGCCTGGAACCCGGTGCGGGAGTCGGTTTCCCCGCGCCCGGACGTGGCCGCCTACCACGACACCGTCTACGCCCTGTATCGCCAGCTGTACACGAACACCGCCGACATCGTCCACGCGCTTGCGGACCGCCAGCACCGCTAGGCCCACCTCCAGTCGACTCCAGGGAGCCCCAATGAACACCTACGCGATGCCCCGGCTCGGGCAGCCACCGGCCGCCGAGCCTGGCGTGGTGTACGCCGTCGCGAGCGGCGACATGCGCCCCGCGGCAAACGTGACCTGCTGGCCGGTGCAGGAGAAGCTGGAACTGGACCTGGCCGCCGCCCTCCAGCGGCTGGGCTGGACCTCCCGGCGAGGCCATCCGGTGGATCGGGCCAAGGGCCACGGCTTCATCGACAGCCAGCGGGCCGGGATCGAGGTCTTCCGCCAGCTGCCGGCCGACGCCCCGCTCATCGTCGTTGAGGCGGTCTGGCAGTACAGCCATCACGTGCTGGCCGGGCTGCGCAGCCACCGGGGGCCGGTGCTCGTCGTGGCGAACTGGAGCGGCACCTACCCGGGCCTGGTGGGGCTGCTGAACCTGGCCGGGAGCCTGACCAAGGCGGGCCGACCCTACTCGCTGCTGTGGAGCGAGGACTTCACCGACGACTGGGCCACCCAGGGGCTCAAGACGTGGCTGGACACCGGCAGCCTGACCCACGACACCAGCCACGTGCGGGAGCTGCCCCCGCTGCCTGCCGCGCCGGAGGTCGACCTCGGTCAGGCGCTCGCCCGTCAGCTGGTCACCGAGAAGGCCATCCTCGGCGTCTTCGACGAGGGCTGCATGGGCATGTACAACGCCATCTTCGACGACGAGCTGCTCAACCCGCTGGGCATCTACAAGGAGCGGCTGTCCCAGAGCGCCCTCGTGGCGGAGATGGCACGGGTGCCGGACGCCGAGGCGCACGCGGTCCGATCCTGGCTGGAGCGCGCCGGACTGACCTTCCACACCGGGGCCGACGAGGCCACCGAGCTCACCGACGCACAGCTGCACAGCCAGTTCAAGATGTACGTCGCGGCGCTACGCATGGCCGACGACTTCGGCCTGGACGCAGTCGGCATCCAGTACCAGCAAGGCCTGAAGGACGTCGTACCAGCAAGTGACTTGGCCGAAGGTCTGCTCAACAACGTGCAGCGCCCCCCGGTGCGCAGTCGCGACGGCAGCCGGGAGCTGTATGCCGGGGCGCCGCTGCCGCACTTCAACGAGGTCGACGAGGGGGCCGCGGTGGACGCCCTGGTGACCAACCGGGTGTGGACCGCCATGGGGCTGGACCCCGCGACCACGTTGCACGACGTCCGCTGGGGCCAGGAGTACGACGGCCAGTTCGTGTGGGTCTTCGAGATCTCCGGCTCGGTCCCCGCCTCCCACAACGGCGGGTACGACAGGTCGTGGAGCATGCGCCAGCCCCCGATGTACTTCCCCCTGGGCGGGGGGACGCTCAGCGGGGTGTCCAAGCCCGGGGAGATCGTGTGGTCCCGCGTCTTCCTCATGGACGGGGCGCTGCACGCCGACCTCGGTCGGGCCAGCGTCCTGGCGCTGCCGGCGGAGGAGACCCAGCGGCGGCTCAACGCCACCACGCCGCAGTGGCCCATCATGCACGCCGTCCTGCACGGGGTCAGCCGCAACCAGTTCATGGCGCGCCACAAGGCCAACCACCTGAACGTGGCCTACGCCCCCGACGCGGCCACGGCGGACAAGGCGCTGCTGGCGAAGGCGGCCATGCTCGAGGCGCTGGGCCTGCGGGTACACCTGTGCGGGGACACGGCCCTGTGAATTGACCCGGCTGCTCCGGACAGCCCGGACCCCGGGGAGCGTCGCTACTCCGGGGTGTGGCAGACCGCCTCGACGTTGTTGCCGTCCGGGTCACGCACGAAGGCCGCGTGGTAGGTGGGGTGGTACTCGGGCCACAGCCGCGGCTCGTGCAGCACCTCGGCCCCGGCGCGGGTCGCGGCCTCGAAGAACGCGCGCACGGTGGCACGGTCGGGGGCGGCGAACGCGATGTGTGACTCACGAAAGCCCTCCCCGGTCCGTTGCACACCGAGCCACAAGTCGGGCTTGGGGGGCACGCCGAAGCCGATCGTCTCGGGGAACTCCATGAGGCGTCGGCCACCGAGCGGGGCGAGAACGGCGTCGTAGAAGGCGGCGCTGGCCGCCAGGTTCGCACACTGGATGGCCAGGTGGTCGAGCATGCGCGCATGCTCCCCTGACTCGACCATCCCGTCAAGCCAAGGCGGTCACGCAGGCCAGGTTGGTGCGGCCGTGGTGGAAGGGCTCATCGGTGGTCGGCTTCCGCAAGGAGAGACAGTATGGCGTTGGCGACGGCCATCGGGTGCACGACCATCTCCAAGTGCTTCCCGTCGAGGGTTCGAACCGGCCAGCCAAGCCGACGGGCAGCTTCCACCTCCACCTGGTAGGTCTCCCCGAACGCCAGGTACCCACAGGGACGGTGCGCCCACCCCGATGGCACCGGTACCGCATCCTCGAAGTAGGACAGGGGCAGCCTGCGCTGTAAGCCCAGAGGGCGTCCTGCGCGGTGGCGGGGGCTGGACCTCCGACGTCGATAGCCACGACTCGACGTCTCGACTCCTTCAGGACGGATGCCACCGGCTGCCACATGGCACAGCCCAGCAACGGGCTGGGCCCGAGCGCGACGAGGCTCACGAACCAGACGGTAGCGCCGCCCCGATGCGCTCGCCGACCCGGTCAGGGCAGCCGCGTACGCGGCGGGTCCAAGGGCGCCCGGGGCGCCGGCCCGCCCTGGGGTGGCGGCTGCCGGCCTAGACTGCCGGGGTGCGCCCCTGGCGGACGTCCTGATGTACGTGCCCGCGGCCTTCGCCCCGGACGAGCGCGCGGTGCAGGGCCTGCTGGCCCGGATGGGCGCGGCCGACCTGGTCACCGCGACGCCGCGAGGGCTGCTGGCGACCTTCCTGCCCTTCGTCTACGCGCCGGAGGTGTCCAGCCGCGGCGCCCTGCTCGGGCACCTGGCCCGCAACAACGAGCAGTGGCGCCAGCCCGTGCTCGGTAAGGCGATGGTCATCGTCCGGGGCCCGGACGCCTACGTCAGCCCGTCCTGGTACGCGTCCAAGGCCGAGCACGGCAGGGTCGTGCCCACCTGGAACTACGTGACCGCACACGTCTACGGGGAGCTCGTCGTACACGACGACGTCGTCTGGCTCGAGGACCTGGTACGCCGACTCACCGACCGACACGAGGCCGGCAGCGCTCGACCGTGGTCGGTGGACGACGCGCCGGCGGCGTACGTCGCCGGACAGCTTCGCGCCATCGTCGGGGTGGAGGTGCGCATCGCAGGGATCGAGGCGAAGTTCAAGCTCAGCCAGAACCGACCGGCGGCGGACATCGACGGCGTCATCCGGGGACTCGAAGCCCGGGGCGACACCGCGAGTGCCGCGGCCGTGCGTGCGGCGACCGGTCGGACCGACTCGGGATAATGCGGGCCATGGCCTACTCCGAGGACCTCGCCGACCGCATCCGCGACCTGGTGGAAGGTGCGGACGGTCTCACCGAGCAGAGGATGTTCGGCGGGCTGGCGTTCCTGGTGAACGGCAACATGGCCGTGGCGGCCAGTGGGCAGGGCGGGCTGCTGGTGCGCGTCGACCCCGACGAGGCCGAGGCGTGGATCGACGGCGAGCGGGTGGCGCCGATGGTGATGCAGGGCAGGGAGATGCGCGGCTGGCTCCGGGTGGTCGGCGACCTCGCCGACGCGGAGCTCAAGCTGTGGGTGATGCGCGGCGTCGGCTTCGCGCGCTCGTTGCCGCCCAAGAGCAAGCCCCGCCCGGGGTCCAGCGGGGGTGGCGGCGGGTCTGCTCGGCCGGGCCGCCGCTAGAAGGTGAGGACCTGGTCGACCCACAGCGTCCAGTCGGTCAGCTCGTCGCGGGTAGCGCAGTGCGCACCGGTAAACGCTCGTTCACTTGGCAAGGCCCGGCCCAGGTGGCCCCTCCGTGCGTCACGGCGAACGGGAGCCGCCCTACCCGGCTACCCCTCGGGCGGAATACGGAAGTAGCAGCGAACACTCGGGGCACGGACCAACCTGGCGTCCAGGGTTGCTAGCGGCTCATCCAAAGACTCGGCCAGGGCCACGTACCAGGCGTCGTACGCCGTCAGGTTGTCACGCAGTTCCCATACCCGAGCCGCGAACGGGTGATAGGGAAAGAGCGCCACCCTCAGCGAAAGCAGCTCTCCGAAGGCCAACGAGGCCGTGTCGGACGGCAGCTCTCTCGACATCGCGGCACGTCGAAGGATATTGGTGACTTCGGCCGTCATCAGGTGAGGGGCGGCGAGGGGTCCGGCGGCCAGCGTCGACTCCGCCCAGGCGCCCAGGGCACCCCCGCCGACCAGCGCAGCCACGACGACGGAGGCGTCGACGACGACTGTCACCGGCGGTCGGCGTCTCGGTGCCGAAGAATCTGCTCGGCGGTGAGCGTGGTACCCGTGGCCGCCTTTCGGGCCCGCATCCGGGCGACCGCGACCTCCGGGTCGGGTGTGGCTGCCAGCGCCACGAGCTGGGCGCGCAGGTACTCCTGCAGGGACCGGCCGGTGAGCGCGGCTCGGGAAGCGAGCTCGTCCCCCACCTCGTCAGGAACGTCCCGGATGGTGATCGATCGTGTCATGCCTGCATAGTGCTGCTGGAGCTGCGATGATGCAAGCAGGGTGCCCGTCGCTAGCCCCCGACGGGTGGTGACCCGGCGGCCTGGTGGGCGGCGTACCAGGCCTGCCAGACCTCCGGGCGCAGCCGGCCCCGGTCGGCGACGGCGAGGCCGCTGGCGTGCGCCCAAGCCCGGACCTCAGCAGCCGGCGGGCCGGCGGACCCGCCCCCCTGTGCCGCCAGGTCGGTAGCCGGCCGGCGCGCGCGGGGGGATCGGCGGGCGAGGTCGAGGGTGGGTCCAGGGAGGTTGACGCCGAGGTCCAGCTCGGTCCGGGCCCACGCGTACGCCGCGGCCAGGTAGCGGTAGGTCCACTCCTCGGCCAACGGCCGCGTCTCGGCGTACACGATGGGCACCGTCGGCCAGCGCACATGCAACTCGGCCAGGCCGTCGAGGACGAGCGACGGGCGGATCCAGCTCGGCTTGAGCAGTGCCGAGTACCGCTCCTCGACGACGACCGCGGCTCGCGGCAGTGCCGCCAGCTCACCGAGGGCGTAGCGCAGCTTCCCGCTGGTCAGGCTCGACGCCAGGTCGGGCAGCGACTTCCGCTCCACAGCAGCGACCAGCCGGCCGTCGACGACCAGCCCGTAGTCGCCGGCGGGGAGCGCCCGGCGTACGACGCTCACCTGCTGGCCGGCGAAGCGGTAGCCGTACCGTTCGTGCGCATCCACGACGATCTGCAGGTCCGCCAGCCCTGCGGCGCGAGCGGTCGGGGTGCGGACGTTCGGCCGGGCCTGCTTGCGCGTACGCGGTGACTGCCAGAACACCGCGTCGCGGCCACGGGCCTGGGTAAACACGATCTGGGAGCGGTTCTCCCGCGCCCGCTCGGCAACCACGTCGATGGCCGCGCCGCGCCGGACACAGGAACGCAGCGCGACCCGCTCGACGATCTGCGGGTCCGCCGGCCACTCGTCCGCCTCGACCGGGTAGCAGTACAGGGCACTCGTCCGCGGCTAGGTGCCGGCGGTACGCAGCACCAGACCGCCGCCGATCGGCAGCCGCAGCAGGTACGGCAGCCGCGAGTCCGGGTCGGGGTTGACGGCGATCAGTAGCTCCATCACCCGCATCCTCCCCTGCCGGGTGCCCGGGTACAACGCACGTAGCCTGAAGGCTGAGCAAGTACGCGGCGGAGGCGAGCGCGAGGGATCTCTCCGGCGAGCTGGGGGAGGAACGGTGGCGACGGTGAGCAAGCGGAGTTGCACCGCCGTATGCCGCCGGGTTGGCAGTTGGTGGGCCGTGGACGTGCCGGAGATCCGCGGCGTGCACACCCAGGCTCTCCGGCTGGACCAGGTGGAGGCGATGACCCGCGAGGCCATCGCGCTGCTTCGCGAGGTGCCCGCCGACAGCTTCACCGTGACCGTCGTGCCACAGGCGAGCAAGGCGAGACAAGGTCGCGACCGGGCTGGCTGAGCGTCCCGCCTGGTTGTGGTGGGATGTCACGCTATGAGCGACGACTGGACGGCTCCCGCCACCGACCGAGTGGATCCGCATCGGATCGCGGCGGAGCGCACGGCCCTCGAGCAATGGCTCGACTACCACCGGGCAACCCTCCTCGGCAAGTGTGCCGGCCTCACGTCGAGGCAGCTGACGGAACGGGCGGTGCCGCCGTCGACGCTGTCCCTGCTGGGGCTGGTGCGGCACATGACCGACGTGGGGCCTCGACGACGTCGTGCCGAGCCGCGGCCCGCATCCCGAGCGCACCCGTGACATTCGCTCGATCTACCTGCTCATGATCCAGGAGTACGCGCGACACAACGGGCACGCCGACCTGCTGCGCGAGGCCATCGACGGCGCCACGGGCACGTGACGCTGGGCTCGGGCGGATGCTTGGATGTCGGCATGACCAACCAGGAGGCTGCCCGCGTGGTGACCGCCTCGCGCCAGATCGAGGCGAGCGCTGAGAAGATCTTCGAACTCGTCGCCGACCCGGCGCAACAGCCTCGATGGGACGGCAACGACAACCTGGCCGTCGCGCCGGAGGGCCAGCGAGTCCGCGCCGTTGGTGACGTGTTCACCATGACGCTGACCAGGGGGGCCGTCCGGGAGAACCACGTCGTCGAGTTCGAAGAGGGTCGGCGGATCGCGTGGCGGCCGGCGGAGCCGGGCCAGGAACCGGCGGGCCACCTGTGGCGGTGGGAGCTGGTGCCCCTCGACGCGGCACGGACCCTCGTCTCGCACACCTACGACTGGACCCAGCTGCGCGACGAGCAGCGGCTACCCCGCGCCCGGGCGACCACGGCAGACAAGCTGCACGCCTCCCTTGACCGGCTCGCCGCACTCGCCGAGCGTGAGTGACGGGACGGTACGTCGGCCATCCTCGGCGCTGGCTCCACTCGAGCGTCCCGAACTCCCGAGAACCCGACATCCTGGGTCCCTGAATGCTGAGGGACCACGCCCACCGCAGCCTCAACCAGCCCCGGCGCGTCGCGCCCACCCCACACTTACTTACCCGTGAAGACCGGGCACGCGCAGGAAGGCCAGCGATGTCTAAAGGGTCTAGAGCTGTCTAAAGCCAGTGCTTGGGATCGTGCAGCGCCCAATCCGTTCCACCCAGCTTCGAGGTGAGCCCGCCGCTCTTGGTCCGTTGGGACCACCTGCTGGAGGACTTCGCCAAGGCCCTGGTGGACGGGCCCGGCTCAGCGGGACGGGCGACGCTGTACACAGGGTCTTCGTCGAACGGATCACCCGCCAGCACCCACCCCGCCTGCTCGGTCCAATTCCATCCCAAGGCGGTGCGCCGCCGGCGACCTACGCTCGCTCGAAGCCGTGCTGGTCGAACTTCAGCGTCCGCGCGTTCTCGGTGACGATCCGGACGGTGTCGTCGCCGAACCCTTCCGGCTTGCCGGCCGAGATCTCGAGGCTGACGTTCAGGTCGGTCCCCGCCCCGGCAAGGTGCGCCAGCACCTCCTGGGCCACCCGGGAGAAGTCCCGGCCGTAGCGTTCCGGGTTGAGCCGCACCACCCCGAAGAATCGGGTGTTGCGTGGCACCGGGGCCGCCACGACCCCACCGGCATCGCCGCTGGCCGGGGCCACCCCCCCGGCGCTGCCCCCAGCAGCCGCCACGGGCCCGGTCGTGGTAGGCGGCGGAGCGGAGGCCACCTGGGCAAGGGCCACGGCCGGCTGCACGACGAGGGTCGCGTCGGTGACCTGCCCGAACCCGTCCCGGTGCGGGATGGCCAGCCCGGCGTACGAGCCGGTCGCCTCGTCGTAGCCGGTGGCCAGGGCGAACCCCTCAAGCTCCCAGGTGAGCTCGCCCAGCACGCTACGCAGTGCCTCGTCGAGCACCGAACGATCCCGCAGCCGACCCAGGTACGGGTAGCGGCAGTAGTAGGACCACAGGTCGCCGACGCGTACGTGGCCCTTCGCCCACACCGACCGCAGCGGGCCGTCCAGGTCCATGCGCACGTTGCGCGCCCCGTACGCCGTGGCGAGCAGCCCGCCCTGGCGCATCTTCACCGTCACCCGGTCGGCCAGCCGCTCCTGCGCCCCCTCGGCCTTTACCGCGGCCCAGGTCACCGGACGCGCGGGGTCGGGCTGCTCCGGCACCAGCGCCCAGATGTAGGAGGCAAGGATGCGCATCCGCACGGTGTCGTCGGCCTGGTCGCGGCGGCGCTCGGCCTGCGCCTTCTGCTGCGGCGTCAAGTTCAGGTCGTCGGCGCGCAGCGCCACATCCCGCCAGGCGAGGAAGTCACGGACCGCGTCGCCCAGCTCCTCCCACCGGCCGCTGTCGGGGGCGAGGAACACGAGGGTGTTGCGGTTGGTTCGCTGCGCCGAGCCGCGGGTGTCCAGGCACCGCTGGGCGAAGGCCCGGGCCGGGGAGTCGTCCTGCCCCCGGCCGTGCAGGTGCTGCGGGTGCAGGACGACGAGCTTGGCCTCCTCGCTGTCCGGCACGCCGCCGGTGTCCTCCGGGCAGACGTGCACCGCGGCGAAGTCCCCTCGCGCGGAACGCTCGGCCTGCAGCCGCCGGACGACCTCGGCCCACACCTCCTCCGGGTGTTCACGCAGCCGGTCGGCCATGTCCTGCGCGGTCCGGTTCACGGTGACCGCGGTGTCGTACCAGTAGCGCGCTCCGTCGACGTTGAGGTAGGTCGCCTGCTGACCGAGCATCTCCAGGGCCGATCCGAAGTTGCCCACGGTGTCGCCGGGCACGGCGACACCGAGCCACACCTTCTGCCGGTCGATGCCCTTGTGTGCGGTCTGCAACGTCGCGGCGGACCCGACGAAGATGGTTCGGGCGATTCGACGGGTCAGCGCCCGCTGCCCGAAGCTGGGTCGGGCCAGGTCAACCCGCGCCGGCGTCGACCCCTCCCCATCGATGTCGGCATCGATGATCGGCTTCCACGCGTCGGGCAGGTACTGCGTTATCTCACCGGACACCATCGGCAGGTCCAGGGGCACCGACCCCGGCATGATCAGGGGCCCGGCGTCACCGGACGCCCACAGCGCGTGGATCACCGAGCTCATCAGCCGCAGCACCCCGCGCGTGCGCTGGAAACGCTCCAGCGTCGACCAGTCCTGGTAGAGCCGGTCGAACAGCTCTGGGTGGATCGGGTAGGCAGCCTTGATCCGGTCCTCGTAGGCAGCCTCCGCACACTCCCGGGGGAACTGGCCGCGATGCTCGGCGTAGAACTGCACGAACCGCCGCGCCACGGCAGCGATGTCCCGCCGCGCCTCGGCGCCCGGCTCGACGAAGAGCCGCCGGCGGACGATCTCGAACGACTCGTTGGCCGACGCCGGGCGCCACTGGTCGGCGACCCGGCGTACCACGTTCTGCAGCCGCTCCAACGCGGCGCGCCCGTTCGGCCCCCCGACCTCCAGGTCGGTGCCGCCGGTCCCGCTGCCGTCCGAGGCATCGCTGGACGCCGGGATGGAGATGACCACCAGCGCACCGGGGATGGTCGTGGCGACCTCGGTGAGGGTCTGGGCGAAGGTGAACTGGGTGTCGAACGTTCCGGCCGGCAGGTCTTCGCGACCGTAGAGCTGGCGGGCGTAGGCCACCCACTCGTCGATGAGGATCAGGCAGGGCGCGTACGCCGCCAGCAGGGCCCCCAGGGCCTGGCCCGGGTTTGTGGCGGTGCGGTCCGCCGCGGCCACCAGGTCGTACGCCGCCCGCCCACCCAGCTGCCAGGCCAGCTCCCCCCACAGGGTGCGCACCTCGGTGCCGTCGGCGTGCACCGTCGGCTGGCTTGCCTGCAACTGCGTGCCAACGAGCGCAACCCGCCGGGTCTTGCCCAGCGCGCCGGGGTCGACGCCGGCGAGGGTGTCCTGCACCTCCTGCGGGTACGAAGACAGCGGGGTGCCAGAGGCCAGGTGGTACAGCGCCAGCATCGAATGCGTCTTGCCACCGCCGAAGTTCGTCTGCAGGTTGACGATCGGGCTGGCGTTCATGTCCCCGGACAGCCGCCGTCTGGCCCGGCCGAGCAGGTCGCGCAGCCCCTCGGTCAGGTAGGTGCGCCGGAAGAAGAGGACCGGGTCGTCATACTCCGCACCTCCCTCGCCCAGCGCAACCTTGTGCAGATCCGCGGCGAACTCGGCGGCGTTGAACTGCCCCCTCGCCACGTCATCGTGCGGTCGGATCACGTCCCGCCACGGCTTCAGCCCCGCCCCCGGGACGCTGGGGACCGCGGCCGCCTTCACGGCCCGGCGGGTCTCCGCCTCGTACGTGGCCCGCTGATGGTCCAACCGCAGCCGGCGTACCTCCTCGGCCTGCTCCACACCGCCGGCTGCGATGAGCAGCCGCTCCATCGTGTCGAGGGTCCGGTAGGTGTCGTCGGCGTTGAACGCTTCGTTGTGCGCCCAGCGGTTACGGGCATCGCGCAGCTCCGAGGCCATCGCCTGCTCGGTGCGGGACAGCCGGTCTCGGAAGACCCGCCACTCCTCGGTCAGCACCTTCAGCAGCAGGGCCGGGTCGGACCGGTTGAACTTCTTCGCCGCTCCCTGACGTTGCGCTTCCCGCGCCTCAAGCAGCGCGACCCAGTCACCGGTGCTGCCCGCGGCCGCGCTCATCAGAGCGTCGACGAACGGTTCCAACCCGGCCGCCAGCAGCTCGAACCCACGACCGACCCGGTCCCGGTTGTTCATCGCCATGTCACATGTCCCCTGTCAGGACTTCTTCGAGGCCGACGCTCGCGATCACTTCTCACAGCGGCACGGCCTCTGCCAGCACACGTTCCTTGATCCGGGACTTCAGCCCGTTGGGCGTGGCGACCTGGGTGAAGACATGAAGCACCGTCTCCACGTCGAGCGCGAAGGCGGTGAGTGTGAACAGGCTCGCGTTTGGTCCGGGATCAACGAGCAGGTCAAGGTCGCTGCGTTCATCCGCCTCTCCGCGCGCGACCGAGCCGAACACTCTGATATTGGTGAGGCCGTGTCGCTCTCCCATGGCGACAATCTCCTCGCGGTGCCGCCGCACCTCCGCCAGCGTCACCGCACGACGGGCTGCTGCCTCGGTCACGGCTCATCCCCCGCAGCGTCGAAGTCGAGTGCGCCCTGGGCGGGACGCGCAGCCGCGGCCGCCCCCCTCGCCGACGACGACAAGTCGGACCATGAGGTGCCCAGCCCATTGAACAGCAACGCGCTGTCGGTCCAGCCCTTCTTCTCACACGTCCGGTACAGCAGGTAGGCCAGCTCCTTGGCGGTGTCGAGGTCGACCCGCTGGCCAGCGGAGGCCAGGAGCCGTGCCGCCTCCTCCCCCCCGCGGGCGTCGAGCGCCTGGGCGACGCGTACGACGACCTCCCACGCGCTCACCCGCTCGTCGGTCAGCGGGTCCCAACCTCCGGCGAGCTCGTCCGGCCCGAGCAGGCGGGCCTTGCCGGCTCGCGCCCAGAACACCCCGCCGCGGACCAGACCCTCGACCGAGGTGTTCGTGGCCCGCGAGAGTCCCTCGGCCCAGTCGTAGGGCTGCTCGTCCCAGCCGAACTGGCTGAACCACTTCACGCAGAACCGAGTGTCGGCGTCGAAGTCCCCCTCCTGCTCGGCGAGCACCTCGTCGAGCACTTGGTTGATCAGCGCAAGCGCCGTTCGCACTGTCATCGGCGAACCGTCGGCCTCGAGGACCTGGCGGTAGCGGGTGAACACCGCCATCCCCGGCCCGATCGCGGCCTGCGCCAGGTCCACCGGCGCGATCGAGCCCTGCTGGAGGTGCCGAAGAGCGTCCGGCATCTCGGCCTTCAACTCCGCCAAGAAGGCGCGTCGAGTAGTAGCACCCGATGTCTCGCGCCGGGGTCGCAGCGCGAGCACCACCGAGGAAGCGAGAGCGTTCGAGTCCAGGCTGCGCATCCGGTTGCCCAGTTCGGTGCGGATTGGCCACGTTCCCGTTACCTGCCAACCGGACTGCAGCATGCCTTCCAGAAGCGTCTGCCACCCGGTCGACGCCGTGCCCTCCGTGTCGTTCTCCGCCTGCTTGAACGCGTAGAAGACGGTGATGGGCAGATCGGCCGGCGTCTCGTCGCGGATGCGGGCGAATACTCGGGTGAAGCCGTCCTCGAAGTAGCGTTCGGCTTCGGCGTTCCCGCCCCGGCGGAACGGATCCGCGACCAACTCTTCAGCCTTGGGCGTGAGCATTGTCCCCAACAGCGAGGGCAGCACATTCCCCAACGAGCGTCGCAGCCAGACGTAGAAGAAGTCCGACAGGTCGGCATAGCCGACATTGTCATAGTACGGCGGATCCGTGGAAACCAGGACCCCGGTGTAGTCGCTCGTCGAAGCGTCTACCTGGGCGACATGGCCTCGACCGCTCGGAAGCCTGCCCAGAGTGCGAACCACCCACTGGACACTCCAGCCGAACTCGGGTGGTCCGGGCACGAAGGGACTTCCCTCCGCGAAGTCCCAGGTCATCGACAACGCTTGGCGCGCGAAAGTGTCGTTGACGCTCTCCTTGGAAGGATCGGGGCGCCACCGACACAACGCTGCGTTCGTGGAACTTATCCTGCTGGCCGCGAGTGCCAAGTAGACCGCCACGCTGTCGGCGTAGGCAGCGGCGTCGGTACCGCCGGCTTCCAGGCTCTCGCCGTCGGGCAGGCCGGCGGCCAGGGCGTCGGCGTACACCTTCTCCCGCGCCTCGCCGACGAGGTCGCTGAAGGTGGTCAGCGCGGTGAGCTGGCGTGGGGTGAACAGGTCGGCGTGCCGAGTCATCCCGTAACCCTGCACGCGAAAGCCGAGGGCAGCCTCCGGCAGCTCGCTGTCAGGCACGTCGTCAGGCACCGGAACATCGGCGGCCTTCTCGTGCTCGGGCGTCGGCGCCAGGTACACCCGCCGCCGGTCGCCCTCGACGGCGATCGCCATCAGTCGGGCGCCGATCCGCCCAGCCTTCCCCTCGGCCCGGACATAGGCCAGCGGCACCGCCGTACGGCACCCGACGCATAGCGCGCCGGTGCGGGACACCGTCCCATCGGTGTCGCTGGTGGGTGCGCGCCCGCGGTCGTGACCGATCGAGAACTCGACCCGCCCGTCCGCGACCCGCGGGACGACGTAGGCCTCCTTGCCCTTCTTCTTGCCCAGCCACCAGGAGCGGACCAGCGGCATCTCGATCCCGCAGGCGGGGTTCGGGCAAGTCACGGTGCGCGCCCAGATCCAGGCGATGACCGTGGCTGCTGATCCGTCGGGCAGGGTGGCCTTGGGGTAGAGGTGGCCGATGCGCTTCTCCGCTTCGTCGCGCATCCACTGCCCGTAGCGGCGAACGTCCTCGGCAAGCCCGGTCGCCCGGGGCCAGTCGCCCAGCCGTGACTCGGCCGCGCCCGGGAAGACCGGTGGCCGTCCGGCCCACTTCGGCGGGATCTCGATGAGCGCCTTGTTGATGAGCACCGCGACCGGGTTGAGGTCGGAGGCGTGGGCCTCCAGGCCGAGCCGCTGCGCCTCCAGGGGAATCGACCCACCGCCCGCGAACGGGTCGAGGATCGCCGGCGGCTTGCCGTCGAAGCAGGCGGCAATCTCGTCGTACGCCGCCCGCAGCAGCCGCTCGTCGCCGGCGTTCTCCCAGACCACCAGCCGCTCGATCAACTCGAACAGGCGGGCGCGCTCCTTGGCCTGGGCCTCCTCGGTCGGGAACTTCTCCGGATGGGCCGACGGGTCGTCGACCAGTTGCGCGAACAGCACCGCCCGGCAGGCGGCCAGGGGTCGGCGGGCCCACCATAGGTGCAGCGTGGACGGGTGCCCGTGGCGGATCGACTTCTCCCGCGCCGACTCCCGGTTGATCGCCTCCAGTGGCAACGCGACCTCGATCAGCTTGCGCTTGTCCCGGCTCATGCGCCTTCCTCGCTGGTGGCTGCTCTACGGCGACCGCGCGGCTGCTTTGGGAACGCGGGGCCGGGTCCATAGGCCACCGACGGCCCACGCTGAGCTTGGGAGGTCTTCACGAGGATGCCGCGCTCCACCAGGTCAGCGAGCACCCGCGATGCGGGAGCGGCATCCAGGTCGAGAAGGAGTCTTACCATGCGCGCGTTGACCTCCCCCGCTTCGCGTACCACGCCAATGATTTTCCGGTCGTACTCGTCGAGGGTGCGCCGGCGGTACGTGAGCGCAGGTCCCAGGGTGGCCACCACGTGCTCACGCAGCCGGTAGACCGGCCGTCGCCGTTGCGCTGACTCCCGCGTGCGCTCCAGCAGCCGTACCGCCTCGGATGAAAGGCGGTCGAGTACCGCCTGCGCCTCGGGTTCGGGCTTCTGTAGGAGGGGTGCCATGGCCGCCGCCGTGACCGTGCGTTGCCCTAGCAGCGTGAGCAAGGTGAGCATCGTGTCGGCGTCCTCCGACTCCTCAGAGGGAAGGGTCGAGACGAAACGGGCAACGAAGGTATTCGGTGCCCCACCGAGAAGGGTCACCCGAACGTGATCAGCGTCGGCGGTGAAGGTCGGCGGCTGGTGACCGAGACGGGCCATCTCGGCGTACATGCGGTCGACTCCTGCGCCGGCCGTCTCGGCGAGCCCGAGCATCCGGATGGCGCCGGCGAGCAGCGGGTTGCGCGACCGCGGCGAGGTGGTCAGCACGTTGTGCACGGTCACGCCGGTGACGAACGGGCCCGGCGAGGTGACGACGAGCCGGGTGGCGGTGTGCTCGACATGGACGGCTTCCGGCCGCCGGTAGTCCCGGTGCATCACGGCGTTGACGAGGGCCTCTCGGACCGCGACGGGGGGCAGATCCGCGAGCTGAATCTGCTGGCCGCCGGGAAGATTGACTGATGTTCGGTCGGAGCGGACGTCGACGAGTTCGAACGCGCGCTCCAGCGCGCGGAGCAGCGGCGCGGTCAGCGGCTCGTTGACGACCAGCGCGCCCGCCGGTGTCCGGCGGTGCACGTACGTGAGTTGCGCCGTGCCGCCGTCCCCGCAGAACAGCAGCGCCCCGGCGTTGACGAGCGTGCGTTGGGGCGTGACGAGTCCGAGCCCGCGCAGCAGGTCCGGGTCACTGGCGCGGCCGAGCGCGCCGCGCCGTGCATCGCTAGACCGCCCCAGCATCGAGCGTGCCAGGTCGAGGGCGACCGGATCAGCTTCTCCGATCGGCACGGTGGAGTCGTCCGCCGACCAGTCGTCTCCTCGTCGCTCGGCCACGACGCTCGCGATCCTCGAGTTCGACATCGGCTCACACGACGTGCCGATGCGTTCGGTCGAGCGGCCCCCGACCGCGTGGACGTCCGGGCTGGACGGGACGGTGATCACCAGTAGCCGGCGACCCGTGCGGGTCAGCTCGTCGACGCCGACCGTGAGCCGGGGGTCGGTGAGCTCGAAGATCCGCCGCTTGACCTTGAGCCCGTCAAGATCCGTGCCGACCAGCGCGGTCGGTCCTCGCTTGCCGTCGGCCACCCCGACGATGATCGACCCACCGGCGCTGTTCGCCAGGCACGCGGCGGCCTCCGCAAGATCACGCAGCGTGTCGGCAACCGACCGGCCCTGGGTCTTGAAGTCCAGCGTCTCACTCTCCAGGTCGCCCGGCAGTCCCCCGGCGGCCACCGCGTCGAGGACGTGGAGGACCTCCGCGCTGACCGCCATAGTTTCCCCCCTTGTTTCTCGTAGGCTCGGTCCCGAGGGTAGCGCAAAACTTACGGGAAACTGAGGCTGGTCTCATCTCCTTTACTGCGGCGGCCCGCCTCGGGCCCACATGGTGGTCCAGTCGCCCCGGATCCCGTCCGCGGCGAAGTCGCCGAAGTCGACCCCCCGGAACGGGTCGAGCAGGTAGCGCAGCTCGTCGTACGCCGGCCCCTCCGGTGAGACGCTCACCAGGGCCAGCCGGTAGCGGTCGGCGTTCTTGC
This sequence comes from Actinomycetota bacterium, assembly GCA_049323135.1. Taxonomy (GTDB): domain Bacteria; phylum Actinomycetota; class Actinomycetes; order JBMOMH01; family JBMOMH01; genus JBMOMH01. The sequence goes on along the minus strand of JBMOMH010000295.1, from coordinate 20,836 downwards.
CGTAGAGAACCTCGTTGCGGGTGACCGCGAAGTCGGCCGCCCCGGCCAGGCGGCCCTTCACCTCGACGAACACCCAGTGCCCGTCCCGGGTCAGGGAGCGCACGTCGTACCCGGGGTTGTTGTGCGGCATCTCCTCCGGCTGCCGGCCCAGCGCCCGCTCCGCGGCCAGCACCGCGGCGACGGCGCGCCGGTCGACCTCGGCGGTGTCCTTGGCGTACGCCGCGGCCGGCTGGCCCCGCTCCCCGCGCAGCCGTTCCACCGCCCCCCAGGGCACGACCAGGGCCCCGCCGGCGACGACCGGCGGCAGCGGGCGCAGCGCCTGGTCCGCGTCGAGCTCGCGCAGGCGCCGCTCCAGCCGGCGTTCCAGGTCACGGGCCCGCTTCTCCGCGGTCTCCGGTTTGATCTTCAGGGGGCGGCCGGCGGCCTGCTGGTCGAGCAGGTCGGCGTGGCGGGCGTCCCAGTAGTTGATCTCCTGGGTGAGCCGTTGGCGGACCTGGGCCCGGGTGCGAGCGACCGCCGTACGGACCCGTTCCTGCACCTCGGCCAGGTGCGCGCTGATCCCGTGCTCGACCGCCCAGCCAACCGCGGCGTCCTCCACCCGGCCGGCCAGCCAGGGTGCGTCGAGCAGCCGGTCGAGCAGCCCCCGCTCCTCGGCGGTGGGCGCCCGGTAGTCCAGGTAGGGCGCCGGGCCCGCGCCGCCGGCCGTCCCGTCCGCGCGGAGCTCGAGGAAGTCGAACCGCTTGGACACGGTCCGGGGCGGGGTGTGCCCGTCGGTGATGGCCTGGGTCAACGCCACCAGCAGCCGTGGCTCCTCGCCAGGGTCGTTCGCGTCGACGAGGATCGTGCCGCTCTTCAGCAGGGTCCCGTACCGCTCGACCACCAGGTCGATCGCCGCGTCGAGCAGCGGGTGCCCGGGGGCGATCAGGTCGGCCGTCGGCTGCCCGGGGAGACGGGCGTGTGCCCGGTCGAAGCAGACCCGTTCGTACCGGCGCAGCACGGGCGCGCCCAGCCCGATCTGGCGGTCGCGGTCGCGCATCTCGGCGGGGACGTGGGTGACCTCGAACCGGCCACCCTCCCGCGGGCTGATCCGCCCGCCGAGCAGCCGGAACGCGGCGGCGAAGAAGGCCTGCACGTAGTGCGGCTGCAGCCGGCGGGCCCGGGCCTCCTCCATCCGCAGCCGCAGCTGCACCACGTCGGCTTCGGCCAGCACGTCCTGGTGCAGGGCGCGTTCGGCCAGCAGGTTGTCCAGACCCTTGCTGACCTCGGCGTCGACGACCTGGTCCAGCCTGGCGCGGACCTCGGGGCGTTCGCCGTACCGGATCGCCTCGATCAGGATCTCCCGCAGCGGCCGGCCCTCGAACGCCTCACCGAGCACGTCGAAGATCTGGCCCTGGTAGGCGCGACGCTGCTCCTCAACCTTGTCGAGCAACCGCTGGAACACCGCACCCTCCCGGGTGTCGGCGGCAACCAGGTTCCACAGCCGGCACACCTCGGTCTGCCCGATGCGGTGGATACGCCCGAAACGTTGCTCGATGCGGTTCGGGTTCCACGGCAGGTCGTAGTTGACCATGAGGTGGGCGCGCTGCAGGTTCAGCCCCTCCCCCGCGGCGTCGGTGGCCACCAGGACGTGGGTGTCCTTGTCCTGGGTGAACAGCTCCTGCGCGGCCCGCCGCGCCTCCCGGGTCAAGCCGCCATGGATCGCGACCACCGGCTCGTCGCGGCCCAGCAGCCCACGGATCTGATCGACCAGGTAGTTCAAGGTGTCCCGATGCTCCGTGAAGATGATGATCTTGCGGCGGTTGCCGGCGGCGTCGTACATCGGCTCCTCGTCGAGCAGCAGCCGGCGCAGCTCGGTCCACTTCCGATCCGTGCCGGCGTGGCGCACGCGGCGGGCGAGCTCGGTGAGGTCGGCGAGGATGGCGATCTCCTTGTCGAGCTCGGCGAGGGTCCGGGCGGCCGACGCAGAGTCCACGACGGCCTCCTCGGCCTCCTCCCGCTCCTCACCGGTGAGGTCGTCCAGATCGTCCTCGTCGAGGTCGACGCCGCGGCCGAGCAGCTCGGCGAGCCGGCGCTCCAGGCTGGACCCGGGACCGCCCAGGCCGGCCACCTCGGCCCGGCGGTTCTCCAGCCGGCGGCGGCGCCGCTCCAGGCTGGCCAGGATCGCCTCGGGACTGGAGGCGAGGCGGCGCTGCAGGATGGTGAGGGCGAACCCGACGGCGTTGCCGCGGCGTCCCTCTCCCGCCGCCTTGAGCTGGTCGGCGCGGTTCATCTGCTCGCGTACGTAGTCGGTGACCGCCTCGTAAAGGTCCCGCTCGCCCGGCGAGAGCTCGTACTTGACCGTGTCGGCCCGCCGCTCCGGGAACAACGGCTTGCCCTCGAAGGTGAGTAGCTCCTCCTTGACCATCCGCCGCATCAGCCCGGCGGTGTCGATGGAGTGCACGGCGTCCCGGTAGCGGCCCTCGAACCGGTCGGCGTCCAGCAGCGCCAGGAACAGCTGGAAGTCCTCCTCCTTGCCGGCGTGCGGGGTTGCCGTCATCAGCAGCAGGTGCCGGGTGACCCGGCCCAGCAGCCGGCCCAGCTCGTAGCGTCGGGTCGCCTTGAGCTCGCCGCCGTAGTAGTGCGCGGACATCCGGTGCGCCTCGTCGACCACGACCAGGTCGTAGTCGGTCTGCTCCAGCAGCGCCCGCAGGTCCTCCGAGCGGGACAACTGGTCCATCCGGGCGATGAGCAGCGGGTGGCGGTCGAAGACGTTCTCGCCCAGGGTGGCGTCCACCAGGGTTCGGGTGAGCAGCTCGAAGCGCAGCCCGAACTTGTCCAGCAGCTCCTCCTGCCACTGCTCGACCAGGCTGCCCGGGGCGACCACCAGGCACCGGGCGAGGTCACCGCGGAGGATCAGCTCCTTGATGTACAGCCCGGCCATGATGGTCTTGCCGGAGCCGGGATCGTCGGCCAGCAGGAAGCGCAGCGGGGTGCGCGGGAGCAGCTCGCCGTACACGGCCTTGATCTGGTGCGGCAACGGCTCCAGGTCGCTGGTGGTCACGGCCAGCATGGGGTCGAACAGCGCCGCCACCCGGATCCGGTGCGCCTCGGCGGCCAGCCGGAACAGGTCCGCGTCCCCGTCGAAGGCGTAGGCCCGGGCCTGGCCGTCCATCCGAAGGGACGGCTCGTGGTCCCGGTAGAGCAGACGCTGGGCCACGTCCCCGTGGTCGTCCCGGTAGGTCAGCGTGACCGCGTTGGAGCCGTGCCAGCGCACGTCCAGCACCGACACCGGGGCGTCCACGACCACCCCCCGGACCCGGGCCCCCGGCGTCAGGTCCTCCAGGCGTACGTCGGGAGCCGGGGGCTTCCCCGGCTCCCCCCGGCCTTCGGCCCGGTCCGGGCCGTCTGCGTCGGTGTCCATCGGCGCCAGGCTAGCGGCGCGGTCGGACAGTAGGGGTGGAGTCGCGTCGGCTGCCCCGGTCAGCGGACCGTGGCGTCGGCGGCCTCAAGCAGGCGCGTCGGTGATCGGGTCACCCCCCGCTCAGCACCTGACGAGGTGCGGGTCCGACCACACCCACCGCGTCGCGCAGCAGGTCGCGGCTCAACCGGTCGCCGTCGGCGACGGCGTGGGCCAGTTCGGCCTCGGACAGCTCCAGGACCTCGCAACGGTTGCCGGTCCAGCGGTGAACCTGCTCGGCCAGGCTGGTGAGCTGCCCCTGCCACGTTGGATCCTCGCCGTCCGTCTCGTCGGGGCGCAGCACGAGCAGGTCGAGGTCGCTGTCCCGCGTGTCCTCCCTGCGGGCAGCCGACCCGTACAGCCAGATCGCATCTGCCGGCCGCCTCCAGGCGCCAACCGTCGAGCGGATCCGATCGAGGAGCTCTTCACGAAGCCCGACAAGGCTGACGACAGCGGGTACGGCCAGATGGTCCCGGTTGAGCGCGTACAGATACGCCCGACCGGCTAACCAGGCCGTGTGCGACCAGGTCGTCCAAGGCCAGTTGGACGGTCCGCAGGCTGGCCCGTGGGGTCACCAGCGACGCGACGGTACGACCAGTCAGCGGCGAGTCGGTGCGTGTCAGTACGGCGAGCACGGCTCCCCGCGGGCCGGGCACACCGCAGCGAGCGGATCGGACAGTCGCTGGCAGCACCACGACGTCTCGCCGCGCCGGGAGACCGAGGAACGTCTCCTCGAACTGAAGACGGTGCTCGATCTCGCCCGCCGCGTCTTCAGCGACGAGGCCGCGCGGCAGTGGCTGCACAGTCCAGTCCCCGCCTTGGACTACGAAAAGCCGCTTGACTTGGTCGCTACCGGCAGATGGCGCGACGTCGTGAACGTCCTCCTCGCCTTCGCCGAAGTCGTCACCGCGTGAGTCCTCGGGAAGGTCGCCAGGTCGGTGCGAAGGCGGGGGAGTGGCGCCCCCCCAAGTCCGTCGACGTCCGGACACTACGAAGCCAGGTAGCGTTCCAGGGCCTCCCGGGCCAGCTCGGACAAGCTCACGCCCTCCTCTGCGGCGCGACGTTCGGCGGCTTCGCGCAGACCTTCGGGCACCCGGAACTGCACCCGTGGCGAGTGGATGGAGCCCCCCGTGAGCGACTTGCGCCCTGGGACGAGGTTGCGGCGGCGCGCCTCCACCAGAGTCTGCCGGGCCAGCTGCTCGGCGAGTTCGTTCGTCAGTCGCTGGCCATCCCGTAGGCGCACCTCCTCCACATCAAGGTCAACGTCCTCGATGCTGGCATCGCGCGGGACGACGTACTTGCGAGGGTCGATCATGGCTGGTTCACTTCCGGCCGGGTCGAAGCTGGACGGGCATGGCGTGGATGACCGTCAGATCCGCCTGGATGGCGGTCGTCGGGCACCGCGATGATCTCCAGGAGTACCCCACGCCCGTCGGGACCGAGATAGTGCAACTGGTCTCCGATCACGGTTGGTACGCCAGCATTGATCATCGCTTCGAGGATGCGACGGTTGCCGATCTTGTGCCGACGCCCGGAGCGCACCACTCGAACGTGCACACGGGGCATTGTGTCAGACGCATCCGAACAAGCCCAGCCCCGGAACCCTGCCTCTCACGCGATGGGCCGCCTGGGTGGTCGAAGCCAGACAGCCGAGCCCGAACCAGCAGGAGCCGGTGGCGGTAGTGATCGCGCCCGATCTCCGGTCAGGTGTCCGGCTGGGCCCCGGTCACGGCACGAGGAACGCCAGCAGCCCCTTGTTGTCCGCCTCGTTGGACTCGGCGACGACGTTCGCCGGGTCCACGACCACCCGCAGCAGCGCCCGCCCGGCGGCCAACACGCCGAGGGTCACCCGGACCAGCTGGGTCTCGCCGGGGGCCAGGCTCACCGGGGCGGAGAGCCGGGACAGGCCGCCGGGCAGCGCGAACCGGACCTGCACCCCGTCCGCGCGCTGCTGACCGTTGTTGTGCACCTCGGCCTCGGCCTCCGACGTCCCGTCGGCCTCCTGCCGCTCGTGGACCTCGCCGACCTGCAGGTTGGGCTTCGGGTCGAACGCGCCGAACAGGGTCTGGCCCGACGCCTGGCGGGCGATGGTGGCGTGAGCGTCGTAGTTCTGCGGGCCGCCGGTCGCGCACGCCCCCGTGCACCCGTCGGCGTACCCCACGAGCACCCGCCCGGTCTTGTCGATGGTGACGTCCATGAAGTCCAGCAGGTTGCGGTCGGTGCCGCAGGTCGTCCCACCCGTGCAGATCGACCCCTTCTGGACTGGGTCGGTGGGGGTGGCGTCCACGGTCACCCAGGACTGGCCGCCGTCGTACGTGGTCGCCACGTACAGGTGCCAGACGCCGGTGAAGGCGGCCTGGTCCTGGTAGTTGCCACCGGTGGTGGTGCCAAGGAAGGCGAACGCGGCACGGTTGTCGTCACCGGCGACGACCGCCGGGAACACGCTGTTCTTGATGCCCAGGGCGGCGCCGACGTTCTGGTCGTACAGCCAGGTCTGGCCCTTGTCGTGGCTCACGGCAACCCGGGCGGTGCCGTCGGAGTTCTGATATCCCATGTAGACGGTGCCGTTGGCGCCGATGCCCACCGACGGGTCACTGCTGCCCGGGGTGCTGTACGGGTTGGTGCGCACCTGCCAGGTCGTGCCATTGTCCGTGGACACGGCCACTCCCTGGTACCCGCCGCAGCCCTTGTTCGGCACGTACACCGTGCCGTCGGGGGCGACCTTCACGTGTCCGTGCAAACCGCCGCACTGGGTCAGCGTGTACATCGGCACCGCGGCCCCGTGCGTCAGGCCGCCGTCGCGGCTGACCGCACAGCTGGCGTCGGCGATGTCCTGCGAGCAGTAGTAGACCGCGTTGGGGTAGCTGCCGACCGGCAACGGCCCGGGCGCGGTCGCCGAGCACGGGCCGCCGCCGATGGTCTGGTGGTCCACTCCCGAGTTGATGCCGCTGCCGGACGTCGGCGTCCAGGTCTGCCCGTCGCTGTCGGTGTAGCAGGTCAGCGCGGTCTTGCCGGCCAGCTGCGACTCGAAGGTGCGGCCGGTCACGTGGTCGGTGAACAGGATCGGGTCGAGGCTGGTGACGCTGCCCTGCGGGCAGCCGTTGGCCGCCGTGGCGCTGGCGTCGCTCCAGCTGGCCGTCGCCGGACTGGTGGCGTCGTTGAAGGTGACCTTGTAGGTGGCGGTGTAGGCCTGGTACATGGTCGCGCCGGTCCGGAAGTTGTTGCCAATGGACGGCTCGCCCGCGTCGTGCACCCGGGGCAGGTACGCCGGGGCGGCGTAGTTGGTGTACGTCGGCGGGGTGGCGGTGCTCGGCGGCGGGTTGGTGGGCCTGGCCTGCAGCGTCGCCGTACCGGTGGCGGTCTGCCCGAGGGGGGCGTACGGCACCACCCGTACCGTGTACGAGCCCGACGTCGGCGGGAGCAGCACGGTCTCGGGGTCCGAGGAGGAGGCCGAGCTGGCGATGGTCGCGCCGCCGGCGTCCAGCACGTACAGGTCGAAGTCCGCCGCGCTGTTCGGCCACTGGAGGCTGATCTTGAGCTGGTGGGTGGCGTCGTAGCCGGCCGGGGTGCGCACCGTGAGGGCGAAGTCGTCGCAGGGGGTGGCGGGCCCGCAGGACGGGCTGCCGAAGGTGCCGGTCGCGTTGGCCACCAGGTGGGGCCCGGAGGTCCAGCGGTGGGCCGTCTCGGGATCGAACCCAGAACCCGCAGATTCGAGGCCACGATGAGGGTGATCCGGATGCCTCCAGCTACACCGTCCTAGCGCACTGACCTGGGGTTTCCTGTCTGGGTGGTCCGGCGAGTGGGCGCTCCGCCGTCCTGCCCCTTGTCGTCTGGCAGCGCCTGGCGAGTGCCGCCGCTCTCCCACCACCTGGGCCTACAAGACCTGCGGGGTGGTACAGGCGGGATGCCAGGTAGCCGATGCTGCTACCGTCCGGTCTAGAGGGGAGGTGGGCTCTGTGGTAGATGACGATCTTCTCGCGGCGACACCCGAGCGGGCGGCGGAGATCGCCGGCGTGACTCTTCGACAGGTCGACTACTGGGACCGCACCGGGCTCGTTAGCCCAAGCGTTCGACGCGAGATCAGCCCACGCAACGTCGTTCGCCTCTACGGCTTTGCCGATCTTGTTGAGCTGTACTCAGTGGGTCAGCTACTGCGCCAGAACATCACCTTGCAGCACGTCCGATCCGCGGTAGAGCACCTCCGCGCTGAGGGCATCAGAAACCCTCTCCGTGAGGTGGTCTTTGCGACGCACGGCCGTGAGATCTACTTCCAGCGTCCGGACGGCTCGTGGGCCGGCGGGCACCTTCCCGACCAGATCGTCATACGACAGTTCCTTCCCCTCGAGGAGATTCGAGCGGCCGTGCGTCAGCGGGCACGTAGCCAGCGCTCGAGGCGGGATGTAGGTCGGATCGTGCGCAAACGCCGCGTACACGGCTCACAACCTGTGCTCGCCGGAACCCGAGTTCCAGTAGAGGCAGTCGCTGCCTACTTGGAGCGGGGCTACGATGACGCGCGCATTCTTCGCGCCTACCCTCTGCTTGAACCCGCCGACATCGAGGCAGTGCGGGAGACTCTGGTCACAGCGTCGTAGCCGCCCTGCGGCCAGTGCGCTTCTTCCTCGACAACGACGTCGACGCTGAGCTCGCCCTCTTCCTTCGCAAAGTTGGACATGCGGCATTCACCGCATCTGATGTTGGCATCCCGACCGCTGGTGATGACGTCATCAGCGTTGCCGCTGACGAGCGGAACGCCACCCTGATCTCGCACGACATGGGGTTCGCCATGCGCCGTCGAGATCGGACGATCGGGCAGCATGTCTGGCTGCGCTGCACCCAGCCGGATGCCGTGCAGGTCATGGCGCGCCACCTCGATGAGATCGTGCGTGTTCTTGACCGCATGGCCGACGTCGTCATTGAGGTACGGCCAGAGACGGTGAGGGTTCATCCGCCGAAGTGGTGAGGTTCCAGGGTCCCGAAGACCCGCGCCACAGACCAGCAGCCATGTCATGCCGATTCAGTCTGAGCGCCGGGCCAGCCCATCCGGAGACCGACCGCCGGCCACGGATCGTGCGAGGGGCAAAGACACCGCTCATGAAGGTGCCGGGCGAGTGGGCCGCCTGGGGATCGAACCCAGAACCCGCGGATTAAAAGTCCGCTGCTCTGCCAGTTGAGCTAACGGCCCCGGCCCCATGGTGCCAGGGGCCGGGCCGCTACCCCACCCGCCGGACCAGCGCCACCGCCGCGCACCGCGCCACCGGCCGGCTCGCCGCCGACAGCGCCAGCAGCGCGGCGAAGGTCGCGGCGTCGTCCGCCCCGCACGCCGTACGCCGCAGCCCGGCCAGCGCCTGGGGGTCCACCACCTCCAGGTACGACGCCGTGTGCACGACCAGCACGTCCCCCACGGCCACCCCGGCCAGCGCCGGGCCCCGCCCGGGCACGGCCGGCAGCAGCTCCGGGTCCCCGGCGGCCGACAGCCGGGTCACCGCCGGGGCGAGGTGGCTGGTGACCCGCACCCGCCCATCGCCGAAGAGGCTGAGCCGGGTCAGGCTCTCCCGCCGCGGCAGCGCCTCTCCCGGCCCGAGCCCACCAGGGCCGAGCCCGTCGGCCCCGACGTACCAACCGGGCCCCTCCGGGAGGCACAGCTCCCCGACGGCCACCCGCAGCCGGTTGCGCCGGATCTCCACGGAGAGCAGGGCCCCGGGGCCGCCGCCGCAGCGCACCGACCAGCCGAGAGCCACCACCGGGCGGGTCGTGCGCAGGCCGCTGGGCGCGACGGGACCAGCCGCCGCGTGACCGGACACGACGGGGCCCTCACCAGCTCCGCCCGGGCCCCGGCCGGGGCCCGCCCTCCACCTGCATGACCCGCCACAGGCCGGTGCGGTAGAGCAGGTTCAGCGTGCTCCGCGTCGGCCCCCGCAGCACCACCGCCCCACCCCGGGCCCGGCACACCCGGTGCACGCCGAGCAGCGCCGCCACCGCCGTCGAGGACAGCTGGGACACCGCGGAGAGGTCCACGACCACCCGGCGCGCCCCCGCGCCCACCGCCTCCAGCAGCCGCCACCGCAGCTGCGCCACCCCGTCGATCGCGGCGAACATCGCGTCGTCGACACTGATCACGACCTCGGTGATGTCCAGGACGGGTGCGGTAGCGACCATGGCGGAGCCTCCTACGGGTTCGGGGGTTCGTTGGGCCGGGCATCAGACTGCCCAGCGCATGTTGCGAACAACCGGTCGGCTTCTTTGCGATCTGATGACGACGGTACGCCACCGGCCGGTCCCACGCCGTACGCCGCGCCCGACGCTGCGCGACCCCGCCCGGGCCTGAGACGATGCCGGGCGTGGCCGCCCGACTGCTGGTCGTCGAGGACGACGACAGGATCCGCGCCGTGCTGCGCCTCGGCCTGGAGGACGAGGGGTACGAGGTCGACGAGGCCGCCGACGCCGAGTCCGCGCTGGACCGGCTGCGCCGGCACCCCGCCGACATGATGATCGTCGACCTGATGCTCGGCGAGATGGACGGCTACTCCTGCATCCGGGAGGTACGCCGGCACAGCGACATCCCCATCGTCATCGTCAGCGCCCGCGCCAACACCCACGACATCGTCGCCGGCCTGGAGGCCGGCGCCGACGACTACGTCACCAAACCGTTCCAGATCAAGGAGATCACCGCCCGGCTGCGCGCGCTGCGCCGGCGCGGCCGCAGCACCGACCCCAACGCCGGTACGCCCCCCGACCAGGTGCTCGACGCCGACCCCGACGAGCCGCTGGTGCTCTCCCGCGCCCGGGGCGCGGTACGCCGCGGCGAGCAGGACATCCACCTCACCTCCACCGAGTACCGGCTGCTGTGCGAGCTCGCCGACAACCCCGGGCAGGTGCTCAGCCGGCGCAGCCTGCTGGAACGCGTGTGGGAGCACGGCTTCTTCGGCGACGAGCGCATCGTCGACGTGCACGTCCGCCGGCTACGCACCAAGATCGAGCGCAACGCCGCCGACCCGGTGGTGGTCGTCACCCTCCGCGGCCTCGGCTACCGGCTGGACCCCCCGTGACCCCGGCGGACACCCCGGCGCACACGCCGACGACCGCGCGCGCAGGCGTCCGGTGAGACGCCGCCGCGGGCTGTCCCCCTGGGGGCTGCGCGCCCGGATCATCCTCGGCTTCGCCGTCGGTGCCGCCGTCGTCGCCGCCACCTTCGCCGTGTCGACGTACGCCTTCGCCCGCAACTACCTCATCGACCAGCGGCAGAACACCGTCATCCGGCAGGCCTTCGTCGACGCCAACCTCGCCCGCTCCCAGCTGGGCACCGCCGGCGCGAAGGAGACCGACGTGCTGGCCGCCATCAACCCGCCCGCCGCCTCCACGGTGCTGCTGCACCGCGGCGGGCGCTGGTTCTCCTCCTCCCTCGATGTCGGCGCCGAGAGCGTGCCCGCCGACCTGCAGACCGCGGTCGCCCAAGGCCCGGCCCAGGTGAAGGTCCGCTCCGGCGGGCTGCCCCGGCTCGCCGTCGGCATCCCCCTGCCCGACGTCGGCGCCACCCTGTACGAGATCACCTCGCTGGCCGAGCTGGAGAACACGCTGCGCGCCCTGGCCGCCGGCCTCGGCGCGGGCGCCCTCGTCGCCACCCTTGCCGGCGCCGCCCTGGGCTGGCGGGCCGCCCGGCTGGTCGTCCAGCCGCTGGACCGGGTCGCCGAGACCGCCGTACAGATCGCCTCCGGGCAGCTGTCCACCCGGCTGCCCCCCACCAGCGACCCCGACCTGGCCACCATCGTCGGCTCGTTCAACAGCATGGTCGAGGCGCTGCAGCAGCGCATCGAACGCGACGCCCGCTTCGCCGGCGACGTCAGCCACGAGCTGCGCTCCCCGCTGACCACCCTGGTCGGCAGCATGGACGTGCTCGGCGCGCAGCGGGAGGCGCTGCCGCCCCGGTCCCGGGCCGCCCTCGACCTGGCCGCCGCCGAGCTGTCCCGCTTCCGCCGGCTGCTCGACGACCTCATCGAGCTCGCCCGCGCCGACGCCGGCTGGCAGGTCGGCGACGGGGTCGGCGAACGGCTGTCGCTGCGCGAGCTGCTCTGGTACACCCTGCGGGACACCGGCCGGCCCACCGACCTGCTCGCCCCCGGGGAGGACTGCCCCGTGCTCGCCGACAAGATCGCCCTGCAGCGGGCGTTCGTGAACCTGCTGGACAACGCCGACCGGCACGGCCGCGGGGTGGTCGGCCTCGGCGTCCACCGCGACGGGGACACCGCGCTGGTGCACGTCGACGACGCCGGCCCCGGCGTCCCCGCCGAGGCCCGCAGCCGGATCTTCGAACGGTTCGCCACCGTCGCCCGCGGCCGGGGCTCCACCGCCGGCACCGGCCTGGGGCTGGCCCTGGTCGCGCAGACCCTGGCCGCCCACCACGGGGCGGTCTGGTGCACCGACCGGCCCGGCGGCGGGGCCCGGTTCGTCGTCTCCCTCCCGCTGGCCGGGCCATGAACCGGCGTACGGCGGCCACCCTGGCCCTCGCCGCGCTGCTCCTCGCCGGCTGCGGCGTGCCCACCGGGGGAGCCCCCCAGCCGATCACCGCCCCCGGCACCGGCCCCGGCGCCACCACCAGCCCCTCGCCCCGGCAGACCCGCGCCACCGGGCCGGAGGCGAACCAGCCGTTGATCTACTTCGTCACCCCCGGCAACCTGGTCGCGCCTACCCGGCCGCGGATCCGCACCGGGACGACGGCCACCGTGCTCGCCGACGCCCTCGCCGCGCTCAGCGGCGGCCCGAACGCCGACCAGCGGGCCCAGGGCCTGGGCACCGCCATCCCGCCCGGCCTGGTCCTCACCCTCAGCGACCTCTCCGGGGGCACCGCCACCATCGACCTGTCCGGGGACGTCCCCGGCCCCTCCGGGCAGCGCACCACCCTCGCCGTCGCCCAGATCGTGCTCACCGCCACGTCCGTGCCCGGGGTGACCCGGGTCGTGCTCACCCGCAAGGGCGCGGTGCTGCAGGCCCCCCTCATCGGCGGGGTGCTCACCTCCGACCCGCTCACCGCCCAGGACTACCAGCCCCTGGTCCGCCCGTAGCCTCCGCGACCACCGCGGCGGGCAGGTCGGCGTACCGGGACCGCAGCAGCTCCCCCAGCGCCTTGGCCTGCGGGTCGGGCCGGGTGGTCGCCGCCGCGCCCTCGCCGAGCAGCCCGACGACCACGAAGTTGCACGCCCACAGGTTGGGCAGGTCGTACCGGCGCACCGGCCGGTCGGCAGCCTCCGGCACCAGGGCGCGGAACCGGTCCACGGTGAGCCAGCGGCGCAGCCAGGCGTAGCCGACCGGCCCCCGCGCCCACACCCCCACGTTGGCGTTGCCGCCCTTGTCCCCCGACCGGGCGCCCAAGGCCACGCCCAGCGGCCGGCGCAGCGTGGGCTCGGGCTCTGGGGCCGGCATCGGTTCCGGCGGCTCGGGAACCGGCGGGGGCTCGGGCGGGGGCTCGGGGGCCGGCGGCGGGAGCGGGGCGGTCCGCGGCGGCCCGGGTACGCCGACGCGGCGGCCGTCCGGGAGCACCACCACCGGCGCGACCAGCTCCGCCGGCACCAGCGCCGGCCAGAACCCGCCGTACGCGCTCTCCCGGGTCGGCGGCCCGGTGGTATGGCAGCCCGGGTAGCTGGACAGGGCCAGCTCGACCGCGGCCGCGGAGAAGGCCCGCCCGACCCGCTGCGGGTCCGGGTCGGCCACCGTGACGTGCAGGTACGCGCTGGCCAGCTCCTCGGTCGGCGCGTCGACCCGGTCGGTGCGGACCAGCCGCACCTCGGCGCGGGCGAACCGGTCCCGCCCGCCCAGCCGGTCGAACAGCATCCGCGCCACCCGGGCCGCCTTGGCCTCGATGTCCAGCCCGGTGCACACGAAGGTGACGCTGTTGCGGTACCCGCCCAGGTAGCCGAGGGCCACCTTGGCGGTGGGTGGGGGCGGGCTGCCGCGGACCCCGTGCAGGCGCACCCGGTCCGGCCCGACCTGGGTGACCCGGACCGTGTCAACGTGCGCCACCACGTCGGGTCCGACGTACGCCGGCGCGTCGATCTCGTACAACAGCTGCGCGGTCACCGAGCCCACCGTCACCAGCCCCCCGGTCCCGGGATGCTTGGTGATCACGCTGCTGCCGTCCGCGGCCACCTCGGCCAGCGGGAAGCCGGGGGGCCGGTCGTCGGGCAGCTCGTGCAGGAACGCGTAGTTGCCACCGGTGGCCTGCGCCCCGCACTCCAGCACGTGCCCGGCGACCACCGCGCCGGCCAGGGCGTCCCAGTCGTCCCGGCGCCAGCCGTGGTGCCAGGCCGCCGGGCCCGCCACCAGGGCCGCGTCGGTGACCCGCCCGCAGACCACCACGTCGGCGCCCGCGGCCAGCGCCGCGGTGATCCCCCAGGCGCCCAGGTAGGCGTGCGCGGTGACCGGGACGACCCCGGCCTCGGCCAGCGGCATCCCCGTGTCCAGGTGGGCCAGCGGCAGGCCAGCGCCGGCCAGGTCGGGCAGCCGGGCCAGCAGGTCGTCGCCTTCGACGTGGGCCACCACCGGGTGCAGGCCCAGCCGCCCGGCCAGCCGGCGGACCTCCCTGGCCAGCCCGGCCGGGTCCAGGCCGCCCGCGTTGGTCACCACCTTGACCCCACGGTCCAGGCAGGTCCCCAGCACCTCCTCCAGCTGGCGCAGGAACGTGGTGGCGTAGCCGGCGGCCGGCTCGCGCCGGCGGGCCTTCCACAGCAGGAACATGGTCAGCTCGGCCAGGTAGTCGCCGGTGAGCACGTCGATCGGCCCGCCCTCGACCATCTCCCGCGCCGCGGAGAGCCGGTCGCCGTAGAAGCCCGAGCAGTTGGCGACGACGAGCGGTCGGCGGGGCTTGAGGGGACCCGGGCCGGCGGCCACTAGTACGACCGGGGCAGGCCCAGGCCGTGCTGGGCCACGTGGTTGAGGATCATCTCCCGGCTGATCGGCGCGGTGCGCAGCAGCCGCACCGCGCCCCACAGGGTGGCCAGCCCGTACTCGGTGGCCAGGCCGTTGCCGCCGTGGGCCTGCATGGCCTGGTCCAGGGCCAGCAGGCCGGCCTCGGCCGCGGCGTCCTTGGCCATGTTCGCCGCGGACCCGGCCGCCGGGTCCCCCGCGTCGTGCAGCCAGGCGGCCCGCTGGGTCATCAGCCGGGCCAGCTCGACCTGGATCGAGGCGTGCGCCAGCGGGTGGGCCACCCCCTGGTGCGCGCCCACCGGCACCCCCCACACCCGGCGTTCCCGGGCGTAGCCGGCGGCCTTGCCCAGGGCGTACCGGCCCACGCCGCCGCCGATGGCCGCGCCCAGGATGCGCTCCGGGTTCAGCCCGGCGAACACCGCCCGCAGCCCGTCCCCGTCCCCGCCGACCAGGTGGTCGGCGGGCACCCGGACGTCGTCCAGGAACAGTGTGTACTGGTGCTCCGGGGCACGGATCTCCATCGGGATGCGGGTGCGGTCCAGCCCGGCGGCGTCGGTGGGGACGACGACAAGGCCCAGCCGGGCCCGGCCGGCCGCGTCGGCGCCGGTGCGGGCCACCACCAGCACGGCGTGCGCCTCGTCCAGCCCGGAGATGAACTGCTTGGTTCCCCGCAGCACGACCTCGCCGCCCTGGCGGGTCGCCGTGGTGGCCAGGTTGTGCGTGTTGGACCCGGCGTCGGGCTCGGTGACGGCGAACGCCATGACCAGCTCGCCCGAGGCGATCCCGGGCAGCCAGCGGCGCCGCTGCTCGGGCGTGCCGTGCGCGGCGAGGATCGAGCCGCAGATCGCCGGGGACACCGCAGTCAGCAGCACCGGGCAGCCGGCCGCGGCCAGCTCCTCGGCGACCAGGTGCAGTTCGTACACGCCCCCGCCGCCCCCGCCGTACTCCTCGGGCAGGTGCACCCCGAGGAACCCGTGCCGGCCCAGCGCCGCCCACAGCTCGTGGCCCGGGGTGCCGGCGCGGGACTTCGCCAGGTAGTAGGCGTGACCGAAGTCCCCGGCCAGCGCGGCGACCGCGGCGCGCAGCGCCCGCTGCTCGCCGGTCTCGTGGAAGTCCACGGCGTCCTCCTCGTCCGCCTAACGGGGGGTCATCCGGATGGCCCCGTCCAGCCGGATGACCTCGCCGTTGAGCATGGGGTTCTCCACGATGTGGCAGGCCAGGGCGGCGTACTCGGCGGGCTGGCCGAGCCGGGCCGGATGTGGCACCTGCGCGCCGAGCGAGGCCCGCACCTCCTCGGGCAGCCCGGCCAGCATCGGGGTGTCGAAGATGCCCGGGGCGATGGTCATCACCCGGATCAGCCGCGGGGCCAGGTCCCGGGCCACCGGCAGGGTGAGCCCGACGACGCCGCCCTTGCTCGCGGCGTACGCCGCCTGCCCGACCTGCCCGTCGAAGGCGGCGATGGAGGCGGTGTTGACGATGACGCCGCGTTCCCCGTCGACCGGGTCGGTGGCCGCCATGGCCGCGGCGGCCAGCCGCAGCACGTTGAACGTGCCCACCAGGTTGACCTCGACGACCCGGGCGAACTCCCGCAGCGGCAGCGGGCCCGCCTTGCCCAGCACCCGGCCCGCGGTGCCGACGCCGGCGCAGTTCACGGTCACCCGCAGCGGGCCCAGGCCGGCCGCACGGTCGACGGCGGCGGCGACGGTGTCCTCGTCGGTGACGTCGACCGGCGCGAACACCACCCGGGCCCCGTCCCGGGACAGCTCGGCCGCGGTCCGCTCCCCGGGGGAGGCGGGCAGGTCGGCCACCACGACGGCCGCCCCGCGGCGGGCCAGCTCGGCCGCGGTGGCCCGGCCCAGGCCGCTGGCTCCTCCGGTCACCAGCGCGACGGCACCTGTGATCTGCACGGTTCCTCCTGCTCAGTGGTCGGCGCCCTCGGTCGGTACGGCGCCCTCGGTCGGTACGGCGCCCTCGGTCGGGTCGACGGCCACCAGGGGGTCGCCGGCGGCGACCTGCGCGCCCTCGTGCACGTGCAGGGCGGCCACCCGGCCGGGGTACGGGCTGGTGACCGCGTGCTCCATCTTCATCGCCTCCAGCACCAGCAGCACCGCCCCGGCGGGCACCTCCTGCCCGGCGGTGACGGCGACCCGTACGACGCTGCCGGGCAGCGGGGCGGTCAGCGACCCGGTGCCGGCCGCCGCCGCCGGCGGGGGGAACCGGGGCACCTCGGTGAACCAGGACGCGCCCAGGGGGCTGTCCACCCACGCCGTCCAGCCCGCCTCCGCCGGCCCCTCGTGCAGCGCCACGGCGCACCGGCGGCGCACCCCGGCCACGGTCAGGTCGACCAGGTCCGGGCGCTGGGCGTGCACGACGCAGCCGTCCAGCGGCGTGCCGTCGACGCACACCCGCAGCCCGTCCCGGCCGACGGCGTACTCGACCTGCCAGGCGCGGCCGGCGCCGGCCCAGCCGGTGCGCTGCGGCTGCGACGGGTTGTTGCGCCACCCGGCCGGCAGGCTCCCCCACACCGGGTCCGCGGCGCGGCGGACGGCGACCAGGGCCAGCGTCGCGGCCACCGCGTGCCAGGCCTGCGCCTGCGGGCCGGCCAGCGGGCGGCCGAGGTCGGCCGGGTCGTGCCGGTCGAGGAACCCGGTGTCCGCGGCGCCGGCGAGGAACTCGGGGTGGCGCAGCACCCGCACCAGCAGGTCCCGGTTGGTGCCGACGCCGTGCAGCCGGGCGGCGGCCAGCGCGGCGGCCAGCCGGCGGACCGCCTCGGCGCGGGTCGGCGCCCAGGCCAGCACCTTGGCCAGCAGCGGGTCGAAGTGGTGGGTCACCACCGAGCCGGCGTCGACCCCGCTGTCCACCCGCAGCCCCGGGCCGGCCGGCAGGTCGACGCGGGTGAGCGTCCCGGTCTGCGGGGCGAAGCCGCGGGTGGGGTCCTCGGCGCACAACCGGGCCTCCACCGCGTGGCCGTGCCGGCGGGCGGCCCGGACCTCCGGGGGCAGCGGCGCACCCTCGGCGAGGAGGATCTGCACGCGGACCAGGTCGACCCCGGTGACCAGCTCGGTCACCGGATGCTCCACCTGCAGCCGGGTGTTCATCTCCAGGAAGGTGAAGGCCCCGGCGGCGTCGAGGAGGAACTCCACGGTGCCCGCGCCCACGTACCCCACCGCCCGGGCCACCGCCACCGCGGCCTCGGCCAGCCGGTCGCGCAGCGGCCCGTCCACCGCGGGGGACGGGCACTCCTCGACCAGCTTCTGGTGCCGCCGCTGCACCGAGCAGTCCCGCTCGAACAGCGCCACCACCTCGCCGTGCCGGTCGCCGAGCACCTGCACCTCGACGTGCCGGGCCGCCGGCAGCAGCGGTTCGAGGAACACCGCCGGGTCGCCGAACGCGGCGGCCGCCTCCCGGGCCGCGGCCGCCACCGCGTCGGGGAGCTCCGCCGGCGCGCCGACCCGCCGCATCCCCCGCCCCCCGCCGCCGGCGTCGGCCTTGACCAGCAGCGGGAAGCCCACCTCGGCGGCCGCCGCCTGCCACCCGGCCGGGTCGGTGCCGGTCACCGGGCGTCCGGGCAGCACCGGTACGCCGGCGCGGGCGGCGAGGTCCTTCGCGGCGAGCTTGCGGCCCATCGCGGCGATCACCTCCGCCGGGGGGCCGACGAAGACCAGCCCCGCGTCGGCGCAGGCGCGGGCGAAGCCGGCGTCCTCGGCGAGGAAGCCGTAGCCGGGGTGCACCGCGTCGGCGCCGGTGCGCCGGGCCGCCTCGAGCAGCGCGTCGACGTTCAGGTAGGTGTCGGCGGCGCGCTCTCCGGGCAGCCGCACCGCTGCGTCGGCCTCGGCGACGTGGCACGCGGCCGCATCGGGGTCGGCGTACACGGCGACGGTGCCGATGCCCATCTCCCGGCAGGTGCGCAGCACCCTTCGGGCGATCTCGCCCCGGTTGGCGACCAACAGCCGGCCGATGGGAGGCACCGCGGTCACATCCGGAAGACGCCGTAGCCGCGCTGGCCACGCACCTCGGCGCCGTGCACGACGGCCAGGCAGCAGCCCAGCACCGTCCGGGTGTCGCGCGGGTCGATGACGCCATCGTCGTACCCGCGCCCGCTGTTGGCCAGGGCCACCTGCTCGCGTTCGATCTGCGCGGTGACCGCAGCCCGGGTGCGCGCGTCGGCCTCCTCGTCGTACGGCTGGCCCCGCTCGGCGGCGGACTGCCGGGCCACCAGGGACAGCACCCCGGCCAGCTGCTGCGGGCCCATCACCGCCGTGCGGGAGCCGGGCCAGGAGAACAGGAACCGGGGGCCGTAGGCGCGGCCGCACATGCCGTAGTTGCCGGCGCCGTACGACGCCCCCAGGACCGTGGTGAGGTGCGGCACCCGGCTGTTCGTCACCGCGTTGATCATCGCAGCACCGTGCTTGATGATGCCGCGCCGCTCGTAGTCGCGGCCGACCAGGTAGCCGGTGGTGTCCTGCAGGAACACCAGCGGCGTGTCCACCTGGTTGGCCAGCTGGATGAACTGCGCGGCCTTCTGCGCCTCCTCGTTGCCCAGCACGCCGCGGGCGTTGGCCAGCACGCCCACCGGGTAGCCGTGGATGCGCGCCCACCCGGTCAGCAGGGCCGCCCCGTAGAGGGGCTTGAACTCGTCCAGGCACGAGTCGTCGACGACCCGGGCCAGCACGTCGCGGGGGTCGGTCGGCGTCTTCGGGTCCGCCGAGGCGAGGCCGAGCAGCTCCTCGGGGTCGTGCCGTGGTTCCACGGCGGCGCTGGGTCCCGGGGTTAGTGGGCGCCAGTTCCACCGCCGCACCACCTGCCGGCCCAGCCGGATCGCGTCGACCTCGTCGGCGGCCAGGTAGTCGGCCAGCCCGGAGTGCCGGGCGTGCAGCTCGGCGCCGCCGAGGGTCTCGTCGTCGGACTCCTCCCCGGTGGCCATCCGCACCAGCGGCGGGCCGCCGAGAGCCACCTTGGCCTGCCTCCGCACCATGACCACGTAGTCGGACAGGCCGGGCACGTACGCGCCGCCCGCGGTGGCGGCGCCGAACACCAGCGCGAGGGTGGGCAGCCCGGCGGCGCTGTGCGCGGTGAGGTCCCGGAACACCCGCCCGCCGGGGACGAACAGCTCCGCCTGGGTTGGCAGGTCGGCGCCGCCGGACTCGACGAGGTTGACCAGCGGCAGCCGGTTCTCCCGGGCGACCTCCGCGGCGCGGAACACCTTCGTCAGCGTGTACGGGTTGCTGGCGCCGCCGCGTACCGTCGGGTCGTGCGCCACCACCATCACCGGGACGCCTTCGACGACGCCGATGCCGGTGACGACGCTCGCCCCGACGGGGAAGTCGCTGCCCCACGCGGCGAACGGCATCAGCTCCAGGAACGGCGTGTCCGGGTCGAGCAGCAGCTCGATGCGCTCCCGGGCCAGCAGCTTGCCGCGCCGGCGGTGCCGTTCCACGTACGCCGGCCCGCCTCCGGCCCGCGCGGCGGCCAGCTGCTCGTCCAGCTCGGCGAGCAGGGCGAGCATGGCCGCCCGGTTGGCGGCGTACGCCGGGGCGGTGCGGTCCACCGGGCGGCTCAGGACGGGCACGGCGCGTCCCCGGGGCTCTGGTCCGGGCGCCCGGTTGGCCGCGTACGCCGGGGCGGGCGGCGGGCGAGCAGCGCGGCCAGGGCCATGCGGTGCAGCAGGGCCTCCAGGTGGGCGGGTGGGACGCCGTCGCGCGCGTACGGCGTGGCGTTGAGCAGCGACAGCACCGCGCTGACTGCGACGGCCCGCTCGCCGGCGTCGAGGTCGTCGCGCAGCCGGCCCAGCGCGTCCTGCCACAGCCGTTCGTACGCGCGCTGCACGCTGCGCACCCGCCGCAGCGAGGCGGCGGGCAGCTCCCGCTGCTCGCGCAGCCACACGCCCAGCAGGCGGCGCTGCGCGACGGCGAAGTGGACGTGTGTGACGACGAGCTGCTCCAGGGTGCGTCGGGGGTCGGCGGTGCCGTCGACGACGTGCCGGGCGTTGTGCAGCAGGCCTTCGGTGGCCTGCACGCACAGGGCCAGCAGGATCGCCTCCTTGCTGCGGAAGTGCCGGTACACGGCCGGTCCGGAGATGCCGACCGCGGCACCGATGTCGTCGACACCGACCGCGCGGTACCCCCGCTCGGCGAACAGCCGGGCGGCCGCCTCGAGCAGGGCGTCACGCCGGTGCCCACGGTCGGCCACGTCACCTCCGTGTGGGGCGCGCGGAACGGTGCCTGGTCGCACCATACTCGGGTGTGTTAGCGAGCGTTAACCCGCTGGGTGCCGGCGGGTGTCGGCGGGCGTGGGACGGAGGCGTGGTGGCGGCTGGCTACTCGGGCACCCCGCTGTGGCGCAAGCTGGGCGCCCGCCCCGGGCACCGGGTGCTGCTCCTCGGGGCGCCGCCGGGCTGGCCGGAGGAGCCGGCGCCGCCGGAGGTGTCGGTCGGCGCCGGGTCGGCGGGGGCGGGTCCACCCGGGGCCGCGCTCGGGTCCCCGGACC
>JBMOMH010000294.1:0-3245 GCA_049323135.1 Actinomycetota bacterium | reverse complement strand
GCCACTTCAGTTACGGCCCGGCGGAGCATCAAGCGATTCTGTGGTAGTTTTTATAGGCTATAGCCCATAAGAAGTACCACAATCTCCCATCCCTCTGTTAACCGCGGGGCAAGGGGTTCCCGTGGGGCCAGGGGGACGAGGGCCGCCCGGCCCACGTCGTACCAGAGCGTGGCCCTGCCGCCCGGCTGCCCCGAGGGTTCGACGGGGAGGCCGTCAGGCGACCAGGCCGAGCCGGCGCAGCTCCACGGTCAGGTCGTGCGGGCTGGTCGAGGCGGCCATGGCCGCCTCCAGGGTGATGACCCCGTCCCGGATGAGGGCCACCAGGTGCTGGTCGAAGGTCTGCATGCCGTAGAACGCACCCTCCTTGATCAGCTCGCCGATGGTGGCCGTCTTCTCCGGGTCGCTGATGGCGTCCACGACTCGGCCGGTGGCCACGCACACCTCCATGGCGACGCAGCGGCCCTGGCCGTCCGCCCGCGGCACCAGCCGCTGGCAGAGGATGCCACGCAGCGCCCCGGCGAGGGACAGCCGGATCTGCTGCTGCTCGTGCGGCGGGAAGAAGTCGATGACCCGGCTCACCGTCTCCTGCGCGTCGGTGGTGTGCAGCGTCGAGAGGACGAAGTGGCCGGTCTCCGCGGCCGCCAGGGCGGCCTTGACCGTCTCGTAGTCCCGCATCTCCCCCACCAGGATCACGTCGGGGTCCTGGCGCATCGCGGAGCGCAGCGCGCTGGCGAAGTCGGCCGTGTCGACCCGGACCTCCCGCTGGTTGACCATGGCCAGCTTGTCGAAGTGCAGCACCTCGATCGGGTCCTCGATGGTCACCACGTGCACCTCGCGGCTCTGGTTGATCAGGTCGATCATCCCGGCGAGGGTGGTCGTCTTGCCCGACCCGGTCGGGCCGGTCACCAGCACCAGCCCGCGCGGCTCCAGGGCCAGCGCGTCCACGGTGGGGGGCAGGCCCAGCTCGCCCAGCGGGATGGCCCCCACCGCGACCCGCCGGAACACCAGGCCGGCCGACCCGCGGGCGCGGAAGGCGTTGACCCGGAACCGGCCCACCTGGGGGACCGAGTAGGCGAAGTCCGCCTCGTTGGTGCGGGCGAACTCCTCGACCAGGTCCTCCCGCAGCACCTCGCGGACCATGTTCTCGGTGTCGGCGGGGGTCAGGTCCGGCGCCTGCAGGCGGCGCAGCCGTCCGTCGATGCGCACCCGGGGCGGGGAACCCACCTTGCAGTGCAGGTCGGACCCCCCGAACTCGGCTAGGGCGCGCAGGAACGGCACCACCGACCGCGGCTCGGACTCGCTCACGGTCCGTATGTCGGCCGGCCCTCCGGCAACCTTTACCCGCCGACCCCGGCAACTCCTGGGAACCGCCGCCCCGTCAACTTCTGCATGATCGCTACGGGATTGCGGGAGGGGGGACGGGAGGGGCGGGTCAGGCGAGGACGGCGATCACGTCGCCTTCCTGGACGACCTCGCCCCCGGCGACCCGCAGCTCCTGGACGACGCCGGGCCGCTCGGCGAGGACGGGGATCTCCATCTTCATCGACTCGAGGATGACCAGGGTGTCGCCGTCGGCGACCTGGTCACCTTCGGCGACGAGGACCTTCCACACGTTGGCCACCATCTCCGCGCGGATCTCCTCGGCCACTGGGGCTCCCTTCCGTCCTACGCCAGGCGTCGGCACATCCAACCACGACGGCGGCGCCGGGCCGCCGACGTCGGCTCGGGCCGGTCAGGAAGAGGTGGCCAGGCGCATCTTGGCGACCAGGCCGGTGTCGTACGCCCCGGACACGAAGTCGGGGTCGGCCAGCAGGTCGGTGAAGAAGGCCAGGTTCGACTTGGGCCCCTCGATGACGAAGTCGCCGACCGCGGCACGCGCCCGCTCCAGCGCCGCGGGGCGGTCCTCGCCCCACACGCACAGCTTGGCCAGCAGCGGGTCGTAGTGCGGGGTGACGGTGTCCCCCTGGGCGTACCCGGCGTCCACCCGGACGTGCGGGCCAGCGGGCTCCCGCCAGGTGGTGATCCGCCCCGGCCCGGGGAGGAAGCGGCGCGGGTCCTCGGCGTACACCCGCAGCTCGAGGGCGTGCCCCCGGGAGCGCACGGCGTCCGGGTCGAAGCCGACCGGCTGCCCCGCGGCGATGCGCAACTGGGCGGCCACCAGATCCAGCCCGGTGACCAGCTCGGTCACCGGGTGCTCCACCTGCAGCCGGGTGTTCATCTCCAGGAAGAAGAACTCCCCCGTGCGCGGGTCCAGCAGGAACTCCACGGTGCCCGCGTTGCGGTAGCCCACCGCCTCGCCCGCCCGGACCGCGGCGGCGCACAGCCGCTCCCGCAGCGGCCCGTCCACGGCCGGCGACGGGCTCTCCTCGGCGACCTTCTGGTGCCGACGCTGCACCGAGCACTCCCGCTCCCCCAGCGCCACCACCCGGCCGTCGGCCAGGCCCAGGATCTGCACCTCCACGTGCCGGGCCCCGCTGACGTAGCGTTCGAGCAGGATCGCCGGGTCGCCGAAGAAGCGCTCCGCCCGGGTCCGGGTCGCCTCGAAGCTGGCCCGCAGCGCCCCCTCCCCGGTCACCGTGGCCATCCCGATGCCCCCGCCGCCGCCCGCCGCCTTGACCATCAGCGGGTAGCCCAGCGCGGCGGCCGCCCGCACCGCCGCCTCGACGTCGTGGACCGGCTCGGTGGTGCCCGGGGCCACCGGTACGCCGGCCGCGGCCATCGCGTTGCGCGCGTTGACCTTGTCGCCCATGGCGGCGATCGCCTCCGGGCTCGGGCCGACGAACACCAGGCCGGCCGCGGCGACCCGGCGGGCGAACTCGGCGCTCTCGGAGAGGAAGCCGTACCCCGGATGCACCGCCTGGGCGCCCGCCACCTTCGCGGCCTCCAAGATCGCGTCGACATCGAGGTAGCTCTGCGCCGGCGGCGCCGGGCCCAGCAGGACCGCGTCGTCGGCCTCCCGCACGTGCGGCAGGTGCGCGTCGACGTCGGAGTAGACGGCCACCGCCTTGATGCCCAGCTGCTGCAGGGTGCGGATGACCCGGCGCGCGATCTCCCCGCGGTTGGCCACGAGCACGGTCTCGAACACGGCTGCTGCCTCCTCCTGCCGGCCGCGCCTCCGCACGGCACGCCGGGGCGGTCGGGTCCCCGCTGTTAGCCGGCTGTCACGGGAGACTAACGGGGTGCTGCTTGTCCTCGTCACGGTCGCCGCCGCCGTCCTGGTGGGCCGGCTGGCCGGCGGCCGCCTC
>JBMOMH010000293.1:0-3268 GCA_049323135.1 Actinomycetota bacterium | reverse complement strand
GGTGGGTGGCCACCCACCCGGAGGTGCAGGCGGCCATCGCCGCCCCAGAGGAGATCCGCACCTTGACCCGCCCCGGCGGGGCCTTCGAGCGGTACTACTCCGAGAACCCGGCGTCGGCGTTCGCCGCCCGGGTGTGGACGAACAACGCCTGGGTCGCCGCGCAGTCCCTGGTGTTCGGCGCCCTGCTCGGGCTGCCCGCGCTGTACCTGCTCACGGTCAACGCGGTGAACATCGGGGTCGCCGGGGGCCTGATGGCCGCGGCGGGCCGGCTGGACGTGTTCTTCGGGCTGATCCTGCCGCACGGCCTGCTCGAGCTCACCGCGGTGTTCATCGCCGCCGGCACCGGGCTGCGGCTGGGCTGGACCGTCGTCGACCCCGGACCGGACCGGCGCGGCACCGCCCTGGCCCGGGAGGGCCGGGCCGCGGTCACCCTGGCCCTGGGCCTGGCCGTCGTCCTGCTGCTGTCCGGCGTGGTGGAGGCGTTCGTCACCCCATCCGGGTGGCCGACCGCGGCCCGGGTCACGGTCGGAGCGGTCGCCGCGGCCGGCTTCCTCGGCTACGTGCTGGTGTGCGGCCGACGCGCGCTGCGCGCCGGGGAGACCGGCGACCTCGCCGCCGAGGAGGCGGGGGACCAGCGGCCCACCGCTGGGTAGGGTCACCAGGCCGCACCCCCTGGTCGACGCCCCGGCCAGTCAGCACGTCCCCGCCGAGGAACAGGGTCACCACGCGGGTGTCTCCGGTCACAGCCGGCCGGCCGCCTTCAGCGCCAGGTAGGCGTCGGCCAGGGCCGGGGGCAGCCGGTCGGGTGGGGCGTCGACGACCTGTACGCCGTGCCGGCGCAGCAGGTCGCTGGTCCGCGCCCGCTCCTGGCGGGCCCGCTCGGCGCTCGCCGCGGCGTACACCGCGCCCGCCGAGCCCCGTCCGGCGGCCAGCGTGGCCAGCTGCGGGTCGGCGACGGCCGCGAGCAGCACCCGGTGCCGGGCCACCAGCGGCGGCAGGGCCGGGACCAGCCCCTCGGTCACCGCCGCGGTGTCCAGGCCGGTCAGCAGCACCACCAGGGCCCGCTGCCGGATCCGCCGGTGCAGCTCGCCGACCAGCCCGGCCGGGTCGGACTCGACCAGCTCCGGGTCCAGCGGGGCCAGCGCGTCGACCAGCCCGGGCAGCAGCCCTGGCCCCGGCCGCCCCCCGGCGGTGGCGCGCAGCCCGCGGCCGAACGCGAACAGGTCGACCCGGTCCCCGGCCCGGGCGGCCAGCGCGGCCAGCAGCAGCGCGGCGTCCATGGCGGCGTCGAGCCGGGGGGCGTCGCCGACCCGGCCCGCCGAGGTGCGCCCGGTGTCCAGCGCCAGCACCACCCGCCGGTCCCGCTCCGGCCGCCAGGTGCGCACCACTACCTGGCCGCGACGGGCGGTGGCCCGCCAGTCCACGGTGCGCGCGTCGTCCCCGGCGACGTACTCCCGCAGCGAGTCGAACTCGGTGCCCTGCCCCCGGGCCAACACCGCGGTGCGCCCGTCCAGCTCGCGCAGCCGGGCCAGCTTGGCGGGCAGGTGGCGGCGACTGGGGAAGGCGGGCAGCACCCGCACCGTCCAGTCCGCCCGGTGCCCGCCCTGCCGCCCGGCCAGCCCCAGCGGGCCCACCGTCCGGACGGTCACCTGCTCCGCCCGGCGGTCCCCCCGCCGGGTGGGCCGCAGCAGGGTCGTCACCTGCCGCCGGCCCCCGGGCGGCAGGTCGAGCCGGGCCCGGGCCGGCGGGGCCCCGGCGCTGGGTGGCCAGGCGTCCCGCAGCAGTCCCCGGGCCCGGCGGCGGCCGGTGTTGGTGACCGCCAAGGTGACCTCGGCCGTTTCGCCCAGCCGCACCCGGCGGGCCCCGGATCGGCGCAGGGACAGGGCCCGCGGGCTGGCGGCCAGCGCGACGTCCAGGGCGACCAGCGCGGCCAGCCCGGCGTTCACCAGGAGCAGGCCGCGCCCGGTCGGGGCGACCAGGGCGACGACGAGCGTTCCGGCGAGGGCGAGCAGGCCGGCCCGGCCGGTCAGCGCCATCAGTCGCCCGCCACCGGAGCCCTAGCGGGGCACGGGGACGGCGGCCAGCACGCCGTCGAGCACGCCGTCGGTGCTGACGCCTTCCATCTCCGCCTCCGGGCGCAGCTCCATGCGGTGGCGCAGCGTCGCGTGGGCGAGGGCCTTGACGTCGTCGGGGGTGAGGTAGTCCCGCCCGGACAGCCAGGCCCACGCCCGGCTGGTCGCGAGCAGCGCGGTGGCCCCCCGGGGGGACACCCCCAGCCGCAGAGAGGGGGCGGTGCGGGTGGCCCGGCACACGTCCACCACGTACCCGAGCACCTCCGGCGACACCCGCACCGTCGCCACCCCGGCGCGGGCGGCGGCCAGGTCAGCGACCCCGGCCACCGGGCGTACGCCGGCCCCGGCGAGGTCGCGGGGGTCGAAGCCGGCGGCGTGCCGGCCCAGCAGCTCCAGCTCCGCCTCCCGGGCCGGCAGCGGCAGGGTCAGCTTGAGCAGGAAGCGATCCAGCTGCGCCTCCGGCAGGGGGTAGGTGCCTTCGTACTCCACGGGGTTCTGGGTGGCCACCACGACGAACGGGTCGGGCAGCGGCCGCGGGGTGCCCTCGACGGAGACCTGGCGCTCCTCCATCGCCTCCAGCAGCGAGGCCTGCGTCTTCGGCGGCGTCCGGTTGATCTCGTCGGCCAGCAGCAGGTGGGTGAACACCGGGCCGGGGCGGAAGGTGAACGCCGCGGTCCGGGCGTCGTACACGAGCGACCCGGTGACGTCGCCGGGCATCAGGTCGGGGGTGAACTGGACCCGCTTCGCGTCCAGGTCGAGCGCGGCGGCCAGGGTCCGCACCAGCAGGGTCTTGGCGACCCCCGGCACTCCCTCGAGCAGGACGTGGCCCCGGCACAGCAGGGCGACCACCAGCCCGGTGATGGCGCCGTCCAGGCCGACGACGGCCTTGCCGACCTCGGCGCGCAGCGCGGCCAGGGCGGCCCGGGCGCCGTCCTGGTCGGATTCCCGGGCGGGGTCCGGCTGGGCGGTCACGCGCGGCGAACCTCCCTCTCCACGGCGTCCAGGGCGTCGGCCAGGCGCACCAGGGCGAGCTCGTCGGCCGGTGAGGCACCGTACAACAGCTCGCCCACCTCCGCCGGGCTCCGCCCGGTGTGGCCGGCCACGCCCGCGGCCAGCGCCGCCGGCGCGGCGTGCGCGGGCAGGCCCAGCCGCGCCCGCAGCCGGGCCGCCGCCGCCCCCCGCAGCTCGGCCGCGGC
>JBMOMH010000292.1:0-3274 GCA_049323135.1 Actinomycetota bacterium | reverse complement strand
GGCGTCCCGGGCCGCCGAGGTCTCGGCCGCCGTGAGGGTGCGGTCGGCCGCCCGGAACCGCAGGGTGAAGGCCAGCGACCGGCGCCCCGGGCCCACCTGCTCGCCGGCGTACACGTCGAACAGGCGCAGCGACTCCAGCAGCTCCCCGGCGCCGTCCCGCAGCGCCGCGGCCACCGCCCCGGCCGGCACGTCGGCGGGCACGACCAAGGCCACGTCCTGGGTGGCGACGGGGAAGGTGGACAGGCGGGGGGCGGCCAGCGCCGGCGGGGCGGCCGCCACGACCGCATCCAGGTCGAGCTCCATCACCGCGGTACGGGCCGGCACGCCCAGGGCCTCGGCGACCTGCGGGTGCAGCTCGCCGGCGTACCCCACCACCGCCCCCGACAGGGTGAGCTCGGCGCACCGCCCGGGATGCCACGGGGCGGCCGCCCCCCGGGCGACGCCCAGCTCGACGTGGCAGGTGGCCGCGACGGTCCGGGCGGCCTCCACCGCGTCGGCCCAGCCGGCCGGCCGGGCCGGCCCCCACCAGCCGGGCGGCTGCCAGTCCCCGCACAGCGCCACCGCGAGATGGCGCGGCTGGCGAGGGAGGGCCGCCGCCAGCCCGGCCAGCTCCGCGTCACCGGGCCGGGCGGTGACCGCCGGCCGGGGCGGGGGCCGGCGGGCCCCGTCCCCGCGGAAGACCAGGCCCACCTCGAGCAGGGCGAGGTCGGCGTGGCCGCGGGCCACGTTGCGGCGCAGGGTGGCCAACAGCCCAGGCAGCAGGGTGGTGCGCAGCAGCGGCTCCTCGGCGGACAGCGGGTTGGCCAACCGCAGCGCGGCCCGCCGCTCGTCGTCCGGGGGCAGGCCGAGGGTCTCCGCGACGGTGGCCGGGGCGAAGGGGCTGCCGGGCACCTCGGCGTACCCGCCGGCGGCCAGCGTCTCGACCACCAGCCGGCGCAGCCGCTGGGCCCGGGTCCGTCCGCGCCCGCCCGCACCTGCGGGCAGCACGCTGGGCAGCGTGTCGTAGCCGACCAGGCGCAGCACCTCCTCGTCGAGGTCGGCGGGCTCCACCAGGTCGGGCCGCCAGGACGGCGGGTGCACCACCAGCTCCCCCGGGGTGTCGCCCGGGGTGACCGCGCAGCCGACGGCGGTCAGCTGCCGCACCACGGTGTCCGCCGACACCGGGGCCCCCGCCACCCGCGCGGCCCGGCCCGCGGGGACTCGGATCACCGGCCGGTCCCGGGGCAGCGCGACGTCCGTCGTACCCACCACCGTGCCACCGCCGTGGGCGACCAGCAGCGCCGCGGCCCGGGCGGAGGCGAGCGGCGGAAGCTCGGGGTCCACGCCCCGCTCGAACCGACGGGAGGCCTCGCTGCCCAGCCGGTGCCGGCGGGCCATCCGGGCCGTGCCGGTGGGCGCGAAGTGGGCGGCCTCCAGAACCAGGTCGGTGGAGGTGTCGTCGATCTCGGTGGCCAGCCCCCCCATCGTCCCGGCGAGGGAGATCGGGCCGCTGTCGTCGGTGATGAGGATGTCCTCCGGGTGCAGGTCGCGGACCACGTGGTCGAGGGTCTCCAGCCGTTCCCCAGGCCGCGCCCGGCGCACCACCACCGGGCCCCGTAGCTTGCCCCGGTCGAAGGCGTGCAGCGGCTGGCCCGTCTCCAGCAGCACGTAGTTGGTGACGTCGACGGCCAGCGAGACCGGACGCATCCCGGCGAGCAGGAGCCGGCGCCAGATGCGCACCGGCGTCGGCGCGGCCGGGTCGAACCCGCGCACCGTGCGCAGCAGGAACCGGTCGCAGGCGGTGGGGTCGGCGATCGCCGCCGGGTGGGGGTCGGGGCCGTCGAACCGGCGCAGCTCGGCCGGGTCGACGGCGGCCGGGTCGGTGAACGGCACGCCGTACGCGGTGGCCGCCTCGCGGGCGACGCCGCGGACCGACAGGCAGTAGCCGCGGTCGGGGGTGACCGCGATGTCGAGGACCTCGTCGCGCAGGCCCAGCTCGGCCACCGCGTCCGCGCCCGGGGCGGGCTCGCCGGGCAGCACGAGGATCCCGCTGTGGTCCTCGCCGAGCCCCAGCTCGCGCGCGGAGCAGATCATGCCGTCGGACACGTGCCCATACGTGCGCCGGGCGGCGATCGCGAACCCGCCGGGCAGGGTGGTGCCCGGCAGGGCGACGACGACCGCGTCGCCGACCGCGAAGTTGCGGGCCCCGCACACGATGCCGCGGGGCGCCGCCTCCCCGACGTCGACCTCGCACCAGCGGATGGTGCGGCCGTTCGCGTGGGTCTCCTCGGTGAAGGACAGCACCCGCCCCAGCACCAAGGGCCCGGCCAGGTCGGCGCCGACCGGCTCCACGGTCTCCACCTCCAGCCCGGCGCGCACGAGGCGCTCGGCCAGCGCCCGGCCGTCCACCCCGGCCGGCAGCGCGGCGTACTCGCGCAGCCAGGACAGCGGGACCCGCATCAGGCCTCCAGCCCGAACGCGCGGGACAGTCGCACGTCCCCCTCGACGAGGTCGCGCATGTCCGCCACCCCGTTGCGGAACATCAGGGTGCGCTCCACGCCCATGCCGAAGGCGAAGCCGGACCAGCGGTCCGGGTCGATCCCGCAGGCCCGCAGCACCCGGGGGTTGACCATCCCGCAGCCCCCCCACTCGATCCACCCCTCCGAGGCGCAGGTGCGGCACGGGTGGTCCGGGTCGCCCACGGAGGCGCCTCGGCAGACGAAGCAGCGCAGGTCGAACTCGGCCGACGGCTCGGTGAACGGGAAGTACGACGGGCGCCAGCGGGTGCCCAGGTCCGGTCCGAACAGGCTCGCCGCCAGGTGGTCCAGGGTGCCCTTCAGGTGCGCCATGGTGATCCCCTCGTCGACCACCAGGCCCTCCACCTGGTGGAACACGGGGGTGTGCGTGGCGTCGAGCTCGTCGGTGCGAAACACCCGACCGGGACAGATCACGTAGATCGGGGGCGGCTGCGCCAGCATGGTGCGCACCTGGACCGGCGAGGTGTGCGTGCGCAGCACCAGCCCGGAGTCCGGCGACTCGACGAAGAAGGTGTCCTGCATGCTGCGGGCCGGGTGGTCCGGGGGCATGTTCAGCGCGTCGAAGTTGAACCACTCCGCCTCGACCTCGGGCCCCTCGGCCACCTCGTAGCCCAAGGCGAGGAACACGTCGGTGATCAGGTCCTGCACCTGGCTGAGGGGGTGTCGCCCGCCGCGGGGCACCCGGTCCCACGGCAGCGTCACGTCGACGGCCTCCTCGGCGAGGATGCGGGCCGCCCGGGCGGCCCGCAGCTCGGCCC
>JBMOMH010000291.1:0-3305 GCA_049323135.1 Actinomycetota bacterium | reverse complement strand
GCACACCAACACCCCACCCGAACACAGCTCGCCGGCGCATCGTCGACGAGCCGATACCCCACGCCCTACTCACCCGCAGACCACCCGCAGACGGTCACTTGACTTCTCCCTCATAGGCTGCTCAGCCCGGGGCGTGAAGTTCTGCATGATCGCTACGTGATACGCGGCGGGGGTGCGGGGGGCTAGTTGCGGACGGCGACGTCGCGGACGACGTTGCCGTTCCACACCGCGCTGGGAGCCAGGCCGGGGGCACCCGCGCCCACCGTGTAGAGCCAGCCGCCGGCGTCGGCCTCCACCAGCCAGCCCCGCGGGTCGGTCCCGGCCCCACCCAGGCCACCAGCCCGGGTGGGCAGCCCCTCCGCGGAGGCACCCCCGAAGGGGTACGCCGCGCCGCCGGCGTCCAGGGTGTAGCCGGAGGCCGGCCCGGTGAGCACGATCTTGCGTGCCACGTCCTGGCCGGGGAAGTACGCCACCCCCGACGGCTCGGCCGGCATCGGGTTGGTGCCGACGGCGAAGGGGTGTAGCCCGCCCCAGCCGTCGATGACGTAGCCACCGGTCCCGTCGGGACGCAGGGCGAGGCCCCGAGCGATGTCCCAGCCGGTCCAGTACCCGCTGGCCCGGGCTGCGGGCGCCCCGCCGAACGGGTGCAGCCCGCCCCACCCGTCCAGCACGTAGCCAGCGTTGTCCCGGCCGGGAAGCAGGACCACCCCACGGGCAATCTGCCACCCCGGCCAGTAGGGCAGCCCGGTGGCCCCGGTCGGCGGGGGGACCGCGTCGGTGCCAAACGGGTGCATCCCGGCCCAGGCGTCCATGACCCAGCCGTTGCCCTTCGGGCCCATGACCACCCAGCGGGCGATGTCCCATCCGGGCCAGTACGCCGAGGTGCGCGCCGGCGGGGCCCCACCGAACGGGTGCAGGGCGCCCGCGTAGTCCAGCGTGTAGCCCTGGGGTTCGGCGTACAGGCCGAGGTCGACGGCCCGGCCCACCTTCACCGGGAGCACCGCACCGGCGTCGCCGAACGGGGTGGTCAGACCCCCGGGGGCCAGCAGGTACCCGCTGGCCCCGTCGGGACGGCCCGCCGCGGCGACCGTCGTCGCGGGCGCTGGCCCGGCCACCGGACCGCCACCTCCCGTGGGCCAGAGCTGGCCGGCCTCGTCGACGACGAGCAGGCTGCCCTGGTCCGGACGCAGGATGAGGTCCACCGCGGACCGCCCGCCGGGCAGCGCCGGGCGGGCCACGGCGGGGGCCCCACCGAAGGCGGCCACCCCCCCGTCGGCGAACAGGACGTAGCCGCTCTGCCCGTCCGCGCGCAGCACCAGCCGCCGCGCGGTCACGGTGCAGTCGTACCGGCTGATCGACGGACCGGCGCGACCCCCGAACCCCCACACCCCGCCGCAGACGTCCAGCACGTACCCGGTCCGCCCGCCGGGCTGGAGCACCACGTCGCGGGCCGCGGAGAAACCCCAGCGGGGGCCGTCCGTCGGCGCCGGCAGGCCCCCGAAGGGATGCAGCGCACCGGAGTCGTCCAGCACGTAGCCGGCCGCCTGGTCGGGAGCCACCGCGACCGCCT
The DNA here is from genome assembly GCA_049323135.1 of Actinomycetota bacterium. Classification (GTDB taxonomy): domain Bacteria; phylum Actinomycetota; class Actinomycetes; order JBMOMH01; family JBMOMH01; genus JBMOMH01. The sequence continues at coordinate 1,735 of JBMOMH010000291.1, read as the reverse complement.
GGGCACTGCCGGCCGGGACCCCGGTGACCGACTGTGCGGATGCCCGGCCGAAGGCGACCAGCTGACCGTTGCTGTCTAGCACCCACCCCCCGGTGGGCGGTTTCGCCCACGGCCCTCTCGGGGTGGCGTCGGCCACCGGCTTGGCCTGCCGGCGGATGGTGTCCAGCGCCGCGTATCCCTGGTTGCCCGGACACTCGGTGTAGTCCGCGTCCCGGTGGCCCGCCACCGTGGGGAAGGTGACCTGGGTGCCCGCAGGGTAGCGGGACCCCGAGAAGTTCCCGGCAGTGAGCACCTCCGTGCCCAGGGGATCCCGGCCGTACCGGCCCAGCTTCCACCCGACAATCTGCGCGGTGGCCGACACCAGGGCGGGCGGCGGCGCCTCGGTGGAGAACTTGCCGATCATCGCGACCGCGAAGGAGTCCACGTTGAACCCACCGGTGTGCGCCCCGAGGACGGCCTGGTCGATGCCGCCGTAGCGCCCCTCGAAGATCTGCCCATAGCGGTCGACGAGGAAGTTGTAGCCGATGTCGCACCAGCCGTTGCCCTGGACGTGGTATGCGTAGATGCCGCGGACGATCGCCGCCGAGTCCCCGGGCCCGTAGGTGTTGATGTTGTCCGTGTGGTGGACGAAGGCGACCTTGATGGTGTTGAGGTACGTCGGGCCGTCCGGGCACTGGTTGAGCCGCAGGCTCTCGTCGGCGCCCCACTGGGCGCGGGTGATGATGTTCGGCTGGCCGGTGCCCGCGGCCGCCGTGGCGCCCGCCCCGCCGAGGGGCCGGCCGGCTGCCCCCGGGTTGGCGTCGGCCGGGGAGGTGCCGGGGTCGATAAGCAGGACGCGCAGGTCGCCCGGAACGGCGCCCGGGGCCAGCACCCGTGCCTCGACCGCGTCGGCGCGGCCGACCCACAGCGGGTCGGTGGTCGTGCGTTCGCCCGGGCGAGTGTCGGGGCCACCGGCCTGCGCGGTGGTGTCGGAGACGGCCAGCGTCTCCCAGCCGGTCCAGGTGCCCCCGGTGCGGACCCGCACCTGGGCGGTCAGGGCACCGACCCCCGGGTCGGGGAGCCAGCTCAGCCCGACCATGCGGAACGGAGCGGTGGGCGTGGGGGGAATCTCCGCCACCGGCGTCCCCGCGCTCCGGGCCGCGGCCAGCCCCGCCGGCGTGGCGGCCGTTGCCGTCAGCGGCACCGGCAGCGTCCGCGTCACCGGCGGCACCGGCTTGGGCACGGAGACCGGGGGGGTGACGGTGGGCAGGGCCAGCAGCCCGAGGGGCAGGACGCTGAGTACGGCGAGCCGGAGCGAGCGCATGGGCCGAACCTTCGAGTGGCTGGAGGTACCAAAGGTACCGATGGGACGAAAGTGCCAGGGGACTAGTGTGCCTCAGATCGGCCGACGCGCCACCGAACTTGACCGCCGTGGCGAAACCTTGACCTGCTGTTCAAGCGGTTCCCGGTGTGCCGTCCGCCCCGCGCAGCGCCTCCGGACACCGGGTGAAGGCCTCGTGGAGGGCGACCCGCCAGTGCGGCAGGTCGGGCAGGCCGGCCGCCGCCCAGCGGGCGGCACCCAGCACGCTGTACGACGGGCGGGGTGCCGGGCGGGGGAAGGCCGCGGTGGTGGTCGGCCGGACCCGCTCGGGGTCGGCGCCGAGCTCCTCGAAGACGGCCCGGGCCAGCCCGTACCAGGTGGTCTGGCCGCCGTTGGTCACGTGGTACGTGCCGTACGCCGCCCCGCTCCCGGCCA
>JBMOMH010000290.1:0-3338 GCA_049323135.1 Actinomycetota bacterium | reverse complement strand
CGGTGTTGCACGCCCCGGCCTGGGGTAGTTGGCTGGTGGTCGCGGGCGATTCCGTCCGTCGGACACGCGCCGGCCTAGGCCCGGCGGGACACAGAAGGCGGGAACATGTTCGGATCACCCCGACGGTCGCTGCTCGCCGCGGCCCCCCTCGTGCTCGTCCTGGCCCTCGCCGCCTGCGGGGCCCCCGGGTCCTCGGCCCCTGGGGGCGCCGGCGGCACGGCCGCGACGGCGACCAGCAAGGGCTGCGCGCCGACCCCCGGGGACGCCCTGGTCGTCCTGGCCGACGACAAGAAGCTGCAGACCGTGGACAACGTGGTACCCGCGGTAAACGCGCAGGCGGCCACCCCGCCGCTGCTCGCCGCCTTGGACAAGGTGAGCGCTGCCCTCACCACTAGCCAGCTCATCGCGATGAACAAGAGCGTCGACCTCGACCGGAAGACCTCCCCCGACGTGGCCCGGCAGTACGTCGACCAGCAGGGGCTGGCCACCGGGCTGTCGGGGGGGTCCGGCAAGGTCGTCGTCGGGGCGGCCAACTTCGGCGAGAACCAGACCCTCGCCAACATCTACGCGCTGGTGCTGCGGGCGGCAGGGTTCGACGCAACGGTGCAGACGATCGGGAACCGGGAGCTGTACGAGCCGGCGCTGGAGTCCGGGCAGATCCAGGTCGTGCCCGAGTACGCCGGCACGCTGACCGAGTTCCTCAACAAGAAGGTCAACGGACCGGGGGCCGCCCCGCAGGCTAGCGGCGACCTGACCGCCACCATGTCCGCCCTCACCGGCCTGGCCCAGCGGGTCGGCCTGGTCGTCGGCAAGCCCGCGCAGGCCGCCGACCAGAACGCGTTCGCGGTGACCAAGGCGTTCGCCGACCGCTACCAGCTCCGCACCCTGTCCGACCTGGCCGCCAAGTGCAACGGGGGCCCGCTGGTGCTGGGCGGCCCGCCCGAGTGCGCCCAGCGGCCGTTCTGCCAGCCCGGCCTGCAGCAGACCTACGGCCTGGCCTTCACCGGCTTCCAGGCGCTCGACGCTGGGGGCCCGCTGACCAAGACCGCCGTCAAGCAGGGCCGGGTGCAGCTGGGCCTGGTCTTCTCCTCCGACGGGTCGCTGGCCGGCTGACCGGGCCCCTCACCGCCGGCCCGGCAGCAGCTCCCCGACCGGCACCGGACCGGCCAGCGTGTTCCCCGGCGGCGCCAGCGGGCACGACCAGGACGGGTCGTAGGCGCAGGACGGCTGGTAGGCGAAGTTGAGGTCGACGACGAGCACGTCGCCCGCGCCGCCCAGGTCGGCTCCCTTCACCGTGTCCAGCAGGTAGCGGCCACCGCCGTACGTGCTGGTGCCGGCCAGGGCGTCCCGCACCGGCAGGAACACCCCACCGCCGTACGAGGCCAGCCACCACACGTCCAGGTCGCCTAACCCGGGCAGGTCGACCCGGCCGATCCGCTCGAAGGGCACCGTCCCATCCGTGGCGGTGGGCACCGCGATCCGGGCCGGGGGCAGGTCCCGCCGTACCACGACCTCGAACCGGAAGGCCGGGTCGTACGGCGCCACCACGGCCCCCGGGAAACCGGCCCGGGCCGCTGGCGGCACCGGCGAGGCCGGGTGCCGGGCCAGCAGCTCGTCGCGGCCCGCCCGCCACCGGGCGTGCGCCGCCGCGGGGTCGCCGGCCGCGCGCACCTCGGCGTACAGGGCGGCCACCCGGCGGCGCCAGTCGAGGACGGCGAGGGACACGGGAGCAGCCTGCCAGGTCGGGCGCATTTCACCCGTCGGGAGGTGCGATCCCCCCCGGTCCGGTCCGTAGGCTAGGGGGCCATGGCCCGACGCCCGCCAGCCCCGACCGAGCCCCCGGAGACCGCCCGTGCCCGCGGGCGGGGGCGGGTGGCGCTGCCCGTGGTGTTCGTGGTGGCCACCCTGGCCGCCGGCCTCGGGGTGGTGACGGGGACCGGGTCGCTGGTGGTGCGGGTCGCGCTGTTCTCGGCGTCGGTCTCCGGACTGGTCGCCTCCTTCGTCGCCCAGGAGACCCGGCGCGGCCGCCGCCTCCAGCGGGTCGACGACCTGGCCGAGCTGCGGGCGGAGGTCGAGGAGGCGGTCGCCCAGGTCGGCAGCGACGCGGGCCGGCTCGGCGGGCGGCTGCAGGCGGTGGAGGAGGAGCTCGGCCGGCTGTCCGCGGCGGCCGGTGACCTGCGCCGGGCCGGGGAGGCGCCGGACGCCGCCGTGCAGGCCCTGGCCGCGCGGCTGGCCTTCGCTGAGGATCAGGCGCGGCGCGCCATGGCGCGTAGCGACGTCCTGGAGCGGGAGCTGGTGGAGCTGCGGGCCGCCCTGCGGGCCGACCAGGAGGAGCGGTCCGGCCGGCACCGGCGGCACCGTCGCGGTGGCGAGGCGGCGCTGGTCGCGCCGCCCGAGGTCGCCGTACCCCCGCTGTCCCTGCCCACCCTCGCGCCCCCGCCCCCGCCGCCGGTGCTGGAACACCCGTGGCCGTCGGTGCGGGAGCGCCCGCCGCTGCCGGACGAGGCGCCGACCTCGGTGCTCGACCTCTCCGACCCCGACCCCCGACCCCGGCGCAGCCATCGCCTCTGACCACATTCGTAACATCAGTCTCGTTCGACACGCCGGTAACTTCCGTGACTCCCCGACGGGAGCCCTCTACGGTGCCGGCATGGCCGAAGCCCGTCACCGCCGCAGCCCGGCGTATCCCCGTTGGGTGGCTCCGGCCGCGCTGGGTCCGGTGGGGGTCCTCCTCGCCGCCGCCGCGGTCACCGGCCGCCCGGACCTGCTGCTCGTCGCCGCCCTGGCCGCGTACGCCGCCGCGCTGCTCGTTGCGATCGTGCTCGGCCTCGCCGAGCGTGGCGCCCACCGCACCCTGGCGCGGGAGCGAGCCGACCTCGCCGCCGACCTCGCCGCCCGGCAGGCCGCCTGGGCGGCCGAGCGGGCTGCGGCCGTGGAGCGGTTGGCCAGCCTGGTGGAGAGCCAGGCCGTGCTGATCGCCAACCAGGCCACCCGGGTCAACGAGCTGGAGGCTCGGGTGACCGCGCTGGACGCCGCGGCGGCCGCCGCCCTGACCGTGGACGCGGCCGAGCCGGCCGAGTCCGCCTCGTCGGCTGAGCCGGCCGAGTCCGCTCCGTCGGCCAGGCCCGCGGTGGCCGCCGAGTGGACCGAGCTGTGGCCGGACCTCGGCGACGCCCCGACGGTGGTGGACCTGCTGGCCTGGGAACAGCACTTCCTGCACCGGCCGGTTGCGCACTCCCCGGCGACGCCGGCCACGGAGCGCCGGCCGGCCTGAGCGGCGCCGGCGGCGGACTACCCTGCTGGGGTGAGTCGCAGGCACCGGGGTGGCGGCGCCCCCC
>JBMOMH010000289.1:0-3383 GCA_049323135.1 Actinomycetota bacterium | reverse complement strand
GCACCCTGCCGGTGGCCGTGGACCTGGCCGGCGCCGCGGTGGCCGCCCGGCTCTCGGTGGTGCTCCGACCCGGTTGACCCGGCCCCGCCGACCAGCGGGTACGGCGGTCCATGGCAGGGTGACGGGGAACCGGCACCGGCTGCCGCCGTCCCGCGGTCAGCGGGCGGCCCCGACGAGGACGGTGGGTAGGCATGCGCAAGACGCTCGAAGGCTTCCGCGACTTCCTGATGCGCGGCAACATCGTCGACCTGGCGGTGGCCGTGGTCATGGGGGTGGCGTTCAACGACCTGGTGAAGCAGTTCACCGCCAGCTTCCTGCAGCCCCTGATCAACCTGGTCCTCGGCGGCGGGGTCCGCGGCGGCAAGGTCGTCGTCAACGGGCAGACCTTCGACGTCGGTGGGTTCGTCAACCAGGTCGTCACCTTCGTGATCATCGCGGCGGCGCTGTACTTCCTGGTGGTGGTGCCGCTGCACCGGCTGCTGGCGTTGCGGCGCACCGAGCCGCCGGTGGACACCCCGACCCGGGAGTGCCCGGAGTGCCTGTCCAGCATCCCGGTCGCGGCCCGGCGCTGCGCCTTCTGCACCGCGGAGGTTGCCGGCTCGCGCTAGCCGTTGCCCGCCCCGGCCGCCGCGCCGGCGACCGGACGATCGGGGCGACCCGGCTACAGGTAGTGCGGGGGGCGGTCCCGGAGCAGGTGGGCCACCTCGGCGTTCTCGCCGGCCTCGCCGGCCTCGCCGGCCGGGGCGTCCCGCCAGCGGTCGGAGCCGTCGGCGAGGTCGTCGCTGGTCTGCCCGGGTAGCAGGTGGGCCGTCGTCCAGGTATGCGGCACGGGCTGGGTGGGCGGCACGGGCTCGGTGGGCACGAGAGTCGGGGTCTGGGGGGCCTAGTCCAGGTCGCCCTGCTCGATGCGCGCCAGCCGGCGGGAGCGGACCAGGTCGTCGGTGTCGATGCCCGACCCGGCCGGCTCGTTCCACAGCGCGGCGAAGATGCCGGCGATGTCCCGCTGGCTGAGGATGCCCACGACCCGGTCCCCGTCCACGACCGGCAGGTGCCGGATCCAGTGCTGGGCCATCACCCGCGCCGCGTCCCGCACGGAGGCGTCCCCGGTGGTGGTCACCACGTCCCGGGTCATCACGTCCCCCACCGTCGTGCTGTCCACGTTGCGCCCGGTGGCCACCGCGCGCAGCACGTCCCGCTCGGTGACGATCCCGACCAGCCGGCCGGCCTCGATGACCACCAGGGAGCCGGTCTGCTGCCGCCACATGGTCTCTGCGGCGGCGCGCAGCGAGTGCCCCGGGGCGTCGGTGAGGCTGGCCTGGGTCATGATCTCCGCGACGCGCACCGGTGTGACTCCCTCGGGTCCGGATCCTGGCCCTTCGGCCTGCTCGCAGCCTACTGGCCCACCAGAGGGTCCTCGTCCTCACCCGGCGGCTCCGGGGAGTGCCCGCCCCAGCGGGCGTAGAGGTCGTGCGGGACCCCGAGCTGGTCGAGCACCTTGCCGACGGTGTGGTCCACCAGGTCGGCGATGGTCCGCGGGCGGTGGTAGAAGGCGGGCACCGGCGGGAGCACCACGGCCCCCAGCTCGGCGGCGCGAACCAGGTTGCGCAGGTGGCCCAGGTGCAGCGGGGTCTCCCGGGGCACCAGCACCAGGCGCCGGCCCTCCTTCAGGGTCACGTCGGCGGCCCGGGCCAGCAGGTCGTCGGCGAAGGAGTAGGCCACCGCCGCCAGGGTCTTCATCGAGCAGGGGGCGACGACCATGCCGTCGGTGGGAAACGACCCGCTGGACACCGGCGCGGCGAGGTTGCGGGGGTCGTGCACGGTGTGCGCCAGGCCCCGGACATCTTCCAGGGTCCGGTCGGTCTCCAGCTTGATGGTCCGGTACGCCCCCGTGGACAGCACCAGGTGCGTCTCCACCCCCGCGTCCTTGAGGGCCTCCAGGGTGCGGATGCCGTAGATCGGGGCGGACGCCCCGGAGATGCCGACGACGATGCGCATGCCCCGATCATCCTCCTGGCCCGCGGCCGCGGCAGGATGGCCGTCGTGTCGGCGTACCGCTGCATCGCCTTCCTCACCGACTACGGGCTGCAGGACGGCTTCGTGGCCGCGTGCAAGGGCGTCCTGCTGGACCTCGCGCCCGACGTACCGGTGATCGACATCACCCACCAGGTGCCCCCGCAGGACGTACGCCGGGCCGCGGCGGTGCTGGCCCAGTGCGTCCCCGGCCTGCCCCCGTCGGTCGTCCTGGCCGTCGTCGACCCCGGGGTGGGGACCACCCGCCGGGGCGTGGCGGTGGCCGCCGGCCCGCACGTCCTGGTCGGCCCGGACAACGGGCTGCTGTCGTGGACCTGGGGGGAGCTGGGCGGCCCGGGCGCGGCGGTGAGCCTGGAGGCGGCCGCCTACCGACGATCGACGACGTCGGCCACCTTCCACGGCCGGGACGTGTTCGCCCCCGCCGCGGCGTGGCTGGCCCGCGGCGTGGCGCTGCGCGAGCTGGGCCCCCCGGTGCCCCTGGCCGACCTGGTGCGGCTGCCCGCCCCGGCCAGCTGGGTGGCCGAGGGCGCGGTGGCCGCCGAGGTGCTGTCCGTGGACTGGTTCGGCAACGTGCAGCTGGCCTGCAGCGCCGCCCAGCTGGCCGAGGTCGGCCTGGGCCTGGGTGACCGGGTGGTGGTCGCGGTGGCCGGCCGGGAGGTCCCGGTGCGCCTGGGACGGACCTTCGCCGACGTGGACCAGGGGGACCTGGTGCTGCTGGAGGACTCGGCCGGGTGGATGGCCCTGGCCGTCAACGGCGGGTCGGCGGCGGTGGAGCTGGCCCTGGTGGGCAGCGAGACGGTGGTGCTGCGACCGCTGCGCTGACCCGCTGGCCGCCGTATCAGCCCGCCGTGCCGCACGCTCCTCCTCCCGTACGCCGTGCCGCGAGGGGTGGGGGAGCCATGGACCTGACCGAGTGCCCGGACTGCGGGGGGCTCGCCGAGGTGGAGGGACGGGAGGTCACCGCCACGGCGGAGGGCCCGCTGGAGCTCGTGTTCGTCAGGTGCGTCCGCGGCCACTGGTTCCTGCTGCCCGCGGCCGCGCTGCCCGGCGCCGCCTGAGCCGGGCCGCCGGTACGCCGGGCGCCGGTACGCCGGGCTGCCTCAGCCCGAAGCGCTCGAGTGGCGCTCAGGCCTGGCTGGACTCCGCCCACAGGTTCACCCCGGCGTCGACGGCGTACCGGTCGATCTCGGCAAGCTCGTCGTCGCCGAGAGCGGGGCCGTCCAGCGCGGCCAGATTCTGCTCCAGCTGCGCCACGCTGCTCGCCCCGACCAGCGTCGAGGTGACCCGCGGGTCGCGCAGCGTCCAGGACAGCGCGAGCTGGGCCAGGGACTGTCCCCGGCGGCGGGCGATGT
>JBMOMH010000288.1:0-3402 GCA_049323135.1 Actinomycetota bacterium | reverse complement strand
CGGCCGGCCTGGACGCGACGAGCCGCGCCGTCGGCGGGGCGGATCAGGTCGGTGAGCACCGCGCGGACCCGCGGCGACAGCGCCCGGCGCGCCGGGGTCGAGGTCACACCAGCCCATCGGCAGGTCCGGCCCCGGGCTGAACGCCGCCGGCCGGCCGGACAAGGGCCCCGGGGTCAGCCGGCGGGGTACAGCCGGTCACGGGCCTCGGCGTACGCCGCCCGCAGGCTCGCCGCCGGGGGCGCCTCGTAGGTCACGGCCTCCCCGGTCGGCCAGGCCGGCGGCCCGGCCCCTCCGGCCAGCGCCCAGGCGGCTTGGCGGGCCGCGCCGTCGGCGACGTACTCCCCGGGCGGGGGGACCGTCACCGGTACGCCGAGCACGGCCGGCGCGATGCGGCGGACCGCCTCGGAGCGGGCGGCCCCCCCGACGAGCAGCACCCGGTGCACCGGCACGCCCTGGGCCCGCACCGCGTCCAGGGCGTCGGCCAGCCCGCACAGCATCCCCTCGACGACGGCCCGGGCCAGGTTCGGCGGGGTCAGGTTGTCCCGGCTGATGCCGTGCAGCGAGCCCGCCGCGTCGGGCAGGTTCGGGGTGCGCTCCCCGTCCAGGTAGGGCAGCAGCACCAGGCCGCCGGCGCCCGCCGGTGCGGTCAGGGCCAGCCGGCCCAGCTCCTCGACGCCGACGCCGAGCAGCCCGGCACCGGCGACCAGGACGCGGGCCGCGTTGAGCGTGCAGGCCAGCGGGAGGAAACGTCCGGTCGCGTCGGCGAAGCCGGCGACCTCCCCGGACGGGTCGGCGGTGGGTGTGTCGGAGACGGCGAACACGGTGCCGGAGGTGCCCAGGGACACCACGACGTCCCCGACCCCGGCCCCTACGCCGAGGGCGGCGGCCATGTTGTCCCCGGTGCCCGGGGCGAGCAGGGCTCCCTCTCCCGTCGTACCGACGACCTCGGCCGGGTCGGCGACCCGGGGCAGCCCGGCCGGGTGGCCGAGCGCCCGGGCCAGCAGGTCCGGCCGGTAGGCGCCGGTGGCGGGGGAGAAGTAGCCGGTCCCCGACGCGTCGCCCCGGTCGGTGACCGGTTCCCCCGGCCCGCCCTCCGTGCCGCTCCCCGTCTGGTCGCCCGCCCCCCCGCCGGCCAGCCGCCAGGTGAGCCAGTCGTGGGGGAGGAGCACCCGGGCGACCCGGGCCGCGTGGGCCGGCTCGTGCTCGGCCAGCCACCGCAGCTTGGTCACCGTGAAGCTGGCCACCGGGACCGAGCCGACGGCGGCGGCCCAGGCCTCGGGGCCACCCAGCTCGGCGACCAGGTCGGCGGCGGCCCCGGCCGAGCGGGTGTCGTTCCACAGCAGCGCGGGCCGGACCACCCGTCCGTCCTCGTCGAGGGCCACCATGCCGTGCTGCTGGGCGGCCACGCCGACCGCCGCCACGCCGTCGAGCAGGCCCCCGGCGGTGGCCTGGGCCAGCGCCGCCCACCACGCCTCCGGGTCGACCTCGGTCCCGTCGGGATGGCCGGCGCGGCCCTCCCGGACCGGTGCCCCGCTGGTCGCGTCCCGGACCACCACCTTCACCGACTGGGTGGAGGAGTCCACGCCCGCGACGAGGGGCACCCCCGACCGCCCGGTCAGCCGCGGGCGCCGAGCAGGTGCTCGACGAGCAGCTGGTCCAGCCGCTCGAACCCGGCCCCCTGCCGGGCCCGGACGTCCGGGTCGAACGCGTCGCCCCGGACGGCCGTCACCGGCTCGCCGGGCCCCAGGGTCGGGGTGGCCAGCTCGGGCACCCCCGCGGCGACCATCGCCTCGACGACCTCCGGGTCCGCCCGGAAGGCGGCCGCGCGCTCCTTGAGGATCAGGTAGGTGCGCATGCAGCCCCGGGCGAACTCCCACACGCCGTCCCGGTCCTCGGTGCGGTAGGCCCGGGCGTCGAAGTGCCGCGGCCCGTCGTACCCGGACCGTTCCAGCAGGTCCACCAGGAACAGCGCGCCCTTCTGGTCCTCGGCGCCGAACCGGAAGTCCTGGTCGTACTTCGCCCCCCGCTGCGCGTTCAGGTCGATGTGGAACAGCTTGCCGGCCCACAGGGCCTGCGCCACGCCGTGCGTGAAGTTCAGGTTGGCCATCGTCTCGTGGCCCACCTCCGGGTTCAGCCCGACCAGCTCGGGCCGTTCCAGCCGGTCGATGAAGGCCAGGGCGTGCCCCACGGTCGGCAGGAAGATGTCCCCGCGCGGCTCGTTCGGCTTGGGCTCGATGGCGAAGCGCAGGTCGTAGCCCTGGTCGACGACGTACTGGCCCAGCGCGTCGAAGGCCTCCTGGTAGCGGTCCAGGGCCACCCGCACGTCCTTGGCGGTGTCGGTCTCGGTGCCCTCCCGGCCGCCCCAGCACACGTACACCCGGGCGCCCAGCTCGGCGGCGACGTCGAGGTTGTCCATGACCTTGCGCAGCGCGAACCGGCGTACCTCCCGGTCGTTGGCGGTGAACGCGCCCTCCCGGAACACCGGGTGGAAGAACAGGTTGGTGGTGGCCATCGAGCAGACGACCCCGGTGGCGTCCAGCGCGGCGGCGAACCGCTTGCGGGCCGCCGCCCGGTCGGCCCAGGTCTCGTCGGGGGCCAGCAGGTCGTCGTCGTGGAAGGAGACCCCCCACACGCCCAGGTCGGCCAGCCGGTGCACCGCGTCCACCGGGTCGAGCCAGGGTCGGACGGCGTCGCCGAACGGGTCCCGCCCGGGGTGGCCAACCGTCCACAGCCCGAAGGCGAACCGGTCCTGCGGGGTCGGCTGGTACGTCGGCATCGCACACCTCCAGGGGGTCGGCGGGGTCCCGGCCGCGGGGTCTGCGGCGACATTACGCGGGCCCCTAAACGAATGCCAGGGCCGGGGGCGGCGGGAACGCCGACCTCCCGGGCGCGTCGCGAACGACAGGCGTGTGGTTCGGCCCTAGCATGGCGCCCGGGCCGTTGCGCCCGCCGCCCCGCCCCTGGACCCGACCCGACCCGACGAGCGCCCGCACCGGGACAGCCCCACGCGTCGCCACTGGAGGACGTACAGCATGAACGCCGCGAACGCCGTCGCCGGTGGCGCCGCCGGAGCCGGCGGCGAGCTCACCGAGCGGGAACGGGAGATCCTCGCCTTCGAGCGGCAGTGGTGGAAGTACGCCGGGGCCAAGGAACAGGCCGTGCGGGACCTGTTCGGCATGTCGCCCACCCGCTACTACCAGGTGCTCAACGGGCTCATCGACCGGCACGAGGCCCTGGTGCACGACCCCATGCTGGTCAAACGGCTGCGCCGGCTGCGGGCCGCCCGCCAGCGGCAGCGCTCGGCCCGTCGGCTCGGCATCCAGGTCTAGCCGGCCCGCCCACCCGACCGTGTCCCCCGCCGACCGGCCCGGCCGGGCGGCGCCCCCCGCCCGGGGTGCCGCC
>JBMOMH010000287.1:0-3417 GCA_049323135.1 Actinomycetota bacterium | reverse complement strand
GCCCGCGGGGACGGCCTCGGGGCCGCGGTGGCCGGCAGCGTGCCCCCGTTCGCGGCGGCGGCCACCGGCCTGGTGGTGCTCGGGCTGGCCGCTGCCCTCTCCGGGGCTACCTGGGCCGGGTCGGCCGGCAGCTCGACAGCCCAATGGGCCCTGACCGGGGCCCTCACCGGCGCCCTCGGGGTGGCCGTCGGCCTGGCCGCGGCCGCGCTGCTCCGGCACCGCTGCCGGGTGCGCTTCGGCGGCGTCACCGGCGACGTGCTCGGCGCCCTGGTGGAGACCGCGACGGCGGCCACCCTGCTCACCCTGGCCGCCGGGACGTGACGCTTCTCGCGGCGGGTCTGGCGGAAGGGATGCGCCCGCGCCGGACCCCCGCCGGCACCGCCATACGCCGGGCGCCGCCCGCTTGCGTGGGCGGGTCAGCCCTGGGGACGCGCGGGCACGAACGGGGGGTCCACCACGGTGGCGGCCGCCCGGCGGCCCCGGACGTCGAGCCACACTGGGGCGCCCACGGGGACTTCCGAGGCGAGCAGGGCCAACCCGATGCCCGCCCCGAGGGCCGGCGAGAAGGTGCCGCTGGTTACCCGACCCACCTCCCCGTCGGTCTCGTCGTGGACGGCCATGCCGCCCCGAGGGATGGCCCGGTCGACCACCCGCAGACCCCGGAGCAGCCGGCGGGGACCCCGGGCCCGCTCGGCCAGCAGCCCCTCCCGCCCCCAGAACGCTGGCTTGTCCCACCCCACTGCCCATCCCAGCCGCGCCTGCACCGGGGTGACCTCGACGGTGAGGTCGGCGCCGTGCAACGGGTAACCCATCTCGATGCGCAGCACGTCCCGGACGGCAAGCCCTGCCGGGCGTACGCCGAGCGGGGCTCCGGCCGCGAGCAGGGCGTCCCACAGCGGCCCCGCCCCCTCGTTCGGCAGGATCAACTCGAACCCCCGCTCGCCGGTGTAGCCGGAGCGGCACACGGTGACCGGCACGTTCCCCCAGCGGGTGTCGGTGAAGTGCAGGTAGGGCTGGTCGGCGGGCAGGTCCAGCCGGGTCAGCAGCTCGGTCGACCGGGGGCCCTGCACGGCCAGCACCGCGAAGTCGCTGTGCCGGTCGACCACCGTGACGCCAGCGGGGGCGGCGGCGGCGAGCCGCGCGGCCACGCTCGCCGCGTTCGCGGCGTTCGGTACGAGGAGCAGCTCCTCCGCCGACCGCTGGTAGACCAGCAGGTCGTCGACGATCCCCCCCTCCTCGGTGCAGCACAGGGTGTACTGGCCGCGCCCTGGCCCGATCCGGGAGAGGCTGTTGGTCAGCGTCGCGTCGACCAGGTCGGCGGCCCCCGTCCCCTGGACGAGAACCTTGCCGAGATGGCTGACGTCGAACACGCCGACGGCGTGGCGGACCGCGTGGTGCTCCTCCACCACCCCGGCGTACTGCAGCGGCATCTGCCAGCCGGCGAAGGGGGCCAGCCGCGCGCCGAGGGCCTGGTGGCGGGACTGCAGGGGGGATGGTCGGGGCGGCGGGCTGGGCACGCAGGGATGCTAGTGGCCGGGCGGCCGGGCCTGGCGGCCGCCGCCGGCCTATCCAGCGGGCTAGCATCGCCGGGACCATGCCGCCGTCGACCGGTGAGGGACCGTGACCACTCTGCAGCCCAGCTCCACGTCCCCCGAGTCCGTCACCGCGGACGCAGTCGTCGTCGGCGTCGCCCGGGGGCGTAAGGGCCTGGTGCTCACTGCCCCGGCCATCCCCGTCGACCAGGCGCTGGACCGTCGGCTGCTGGCCACCCTGGCCGCGCTGGGCGCCAGCGGCAAGCCCGAGGAGGTCACCAAGGTGGCCACGCTGGGCCGGCTGCGGGCCCCGGTCCTGCTCGTGGTGGGTCTCGGCGAGGAGCCGGGCCGCGGGGAGCCGGGGTATCCGCCGGAGACGCTGCGCCGGGCGGCGGGCGCCGCGGTGCGGGCGCTGGCCGGCAGCCCGCGGGTGGCCCTGGCCCTGCCGGCCGCCGACCCCGCGAGGGTCGCCGCGGTGGCCGAGGGGGCGCTGCTGGGGGGCTACGCCTTCACCCGCTACCGCCAGGACAGCGCCGCCGACCTGCGCGCCCCCGTCGACTCGGTCACCCTGCTCCTCCCCGACCCCCGGCTGGCCCGGGACCGGGCCGTCAAGGCGGGGCTGGCTCGGGCGCAGACCGTCACCGAAGCGGTGGCGTTCTGTCGGGACCTGGTGAACACCCCGCCGTCCGACCTGCACCCGCAGGAGCTGGCCGACGCCGCGACCGCGCACGCCCGCGCGGCGGGGGTGAGCGTCGAGGTGCTCGACGAGCGGGCCCTGGCCAAGGGTGGGTACGGCGGCATCCTCGGCGTGGGCCAGGGGTCGGCGCACCCGCCGCGGCTGGTCCGGCTGGGCTACCGGCATCCCCGGGCGAAGGCGCACCTGGCCTTCGTCGGCAAGGGCATCACGTTCGACTCCGGCGGGCTGTCCCTGAAGCCGCCGACGGGCATGGTGACCATGAAGTGCGACATGGGCGGCGCGGCCGCGGTCGTCGCGGCCGTCGCGGCCGTCGCCCGGCTGCGCCCGGCGGTGGCCGTGACCGGGTGGGCACCGCTGGCGGAGAACATGCCCTCGGGGACCGCCCAACGCCCCTCGGACGTGCTCACGACGTACGGCGGGAAGACCGTGGAGGTGCTCAACACCGACGCGGAGGGTCGCCTGGTGCTGGCCGACGCGATCGCCCGCGCCGGCGAGGAGTCCCCGGACGTGATCGTGGACGTGGCCACGCTCACCGGCGCGGCGATGGTGGCGCTGGGCAGTCGGTACGCCGGGGTGATGGCCAACGACGACGCCCTGCGGGACCGGGTGGTGGCCGCCGCCACGGACTGCGGTGAGGCGATGTGGCCGATGCCCTTGCCGGAGGAGCTGCGCCGCTCCCTGGACTCCGAGGTGGCCGACATCGCCAACATCGGGGACCGCAACGGGGGCATGCTCGTCGCGGGGCTGTTCCTCCGCGAGTTCGTGCCTGCCGGGCGCCGGTGGGCCCATCTGGACATCGCCGGACCGGCGTTCAACGAGGGTGACCCGTTCGGGTACACGCCCAAGGGCGGGACCGGCGCCGCGGTACGCACCCTGGTGCGGCTGGCCGAGCTCGCCGCGACTGGAGAGTTCTAAACCCCCGCTCTGGTCACTTTTCGCAGGTGAGCAGCGACAGGATGTAACGCGCGCCCGGGCCGGTCCGATACCTCGATGTACCTCGTGGACCCGCCCGACTCTCCCCGGAGGCCCTGCATGCTGTCGACCCTGCTCACGTCCCTGGCCACCAAGGTCAAGATCGCCCTGGGCGTCGCCGCCGCGCTCGCCGTCGGCGCCGGCGGCGCGGCCGCCGTGGGCATCACGAACGTGTCCAGCAGCTCCGAGCTGCCCGTCGCCGCGGCGACCGCCTCC
>JBMOMH010000286.1:0-3459 GCA_049323135.1 Actinomycetota bacterium | reverse complement strand
GGCACCCGGCCCGCCGGCGGGGGGAGCACGATGGCCAGCAGCGGGAGCAGCGCGCCCGCGGTGAAGGCGACCAGCGAGGACACCGCGGCGGCCCACGGGTTGACCAGGCGCTCGGGGTCCATGCCCAGCTCGGCCTCGGCGTGGGCCCGGAAGGCGTCCCGGGCGGTGAGCTGCCCGGCGACCTCCTCGGCGAGCTCCCGGGTGAGCCCCTTGTCCTGGTAGATGCGCACCAGCTCCTCGTACTCGCTGGCCGGATCCTCGGCCAGCTCCCGGCGTTCCAGGTCGAGCATGGCCCGCTCGGTGTCCCGCTGGGTGGACACCGAGACGTACTCGCCCACCGCCATGGACAGCGCCCCGGCCACCAGCCCGGCCAGGCCGGCGGTGAGGATGGCGGCGCGGTTCGGCGTCGCCGCGGCCACCCCGAGGACCAGGCCGGACACCGACACGATGCCGTCGTTGGCCCCCAGGACGCCGGCCCGCAGCCAGTTGGTCCGCGCCGTGCGGTCCTCGGGGTGCGCCTCGCCCTCGTGGATGGGCTGCCCCGCTTCGGTCACGAGGTCACGCTACCCAGCCGCGGGCGGCCGACGCTCGAGGTCGGGCAGCGGGCGGCGCCCGGCGAAGCCCAGGTCCTCCCGGTGGTACCAGCCGAGGTCCGGGTCGCCCTCCAGCCAGCAGAGCAGCACCGGTACGCCGTCCAGCTCGGCGGGGAAGTCCAGCAGCAGCGGGGCCAACCCCTTGACCTGGACCTCGGTCGCCTGCACCTGGGCCACCAGCTCGGCCAGCCGGGCCTCGGCCGCCTTGAGCTCGGCCCGACCCCCCAGCGGGGACCGCCCGCCGGCGAGGACGGCGGCGGCCAGCTCGGTGGCGTCGGCCCGCAGCGCGACCAGCTCCGCCAGGCACCCGCGTAGCCCGCGGAGGACCTGGCGCGCCTCCGCCACGGTGAACCGGCGGGGTGCGGGCATGGCCCCACCGTAGTCACCGCACCCGGCTCAGACGTCCTCCCAGCGGAACAGCCGGGTGGCCAGCAGCAGCGCGACCGCGGTGAACCCCAGCAGGACGCCCAGCGCGGGCAGGGTGCTGGCCGGTCCCTCCCCGCGGACCATCACGTCCTTCATCCCCTCGACGAGGTAGCGCAGCGGCAGGAGCTGGGACACCGTCTGCAGCCAGGACGGTGCGGTGTCCAGCGGGAAGAACGAGCCGGACAGGAACGCCATCGGCAGCACCACCAGGTTGGCCAACCCGGTGGCCGCCTCCGGCGTCCGCGCCCAGGCGCCGACCAGCAGGCCCAGGGACAGGAACGCCAGCGTGCCCGCCAGCACGAGGGGCAGCGACAGCCACCACCAGCTGGACAGCCGCAGGCCGAAGTAGGGCAGCACCGCCAGGCCCAGGAAGATGGCGGTCTGGGCGAGGGCGACGCCCACGCTGACGCCGACCCGGGCGCCCACCACGGCGGCCGTCGGCACCGGGGAGAGCCGCAGCCGGCGGAGGATCTGCTTCTGCCGCCAGGTGACCAGGGTCAGCGCGGCGCCGAACGTGGCCCCGGTCGCCACCGCCCAGCCGAGCAGCCCGGGGGTGACGAACTGGATGGCCTTCAGCGACCGGTCCTCCACCTGCCGGGCCTGCAGCTGGAACCGGGGCGGCGTCCCGGTCGCGGCGAGGTTGGCCTGGTCGACCAGGGCGCCCAGCACCTGCTGCACCAGGCCGGCGCGGACGGGGTCGGCGGCCGAGAAGTGGAGCACGACGGTGCCGGCCCGCTCCTCGACGGCGGCGGCCGCGTCGCCCTTGCGCACCGGGGCCAGCGGGTCGGTGCCGGCCGGGGGCGGCACCGGTACCCGGGTGATCGTCAAGGCCTGGTCCAGCGTGGCCCGCTGCGCCGCCGGCAGCTCGTCGAGGACCCGTACGGCGCCCAGCTGCAGCACCGTCAGCTTCGGCGCGGTCTGGTTCTTGAACACCCCGCCGAAGAGGACGAGGAACATCAGCGGGAACACCACGGTGAAGAACAGGGCGCTGCGGTCGCGCAGGAAGCCGAACAGCATGGCCCGGGACAGGCTCCCCCACGCGGTCATGCGCGGTACTCCCGCCCGGTCAGCTGCAGGAACACGTCCTCCAAGGTGGCCCCCTTCACCTGCAGGCCCGCCAGGCTCTGCCGCTCGGCCAGGGCGGCGAGCACCTGGGCCGGCGTACGGGTGACGAGGGTCAGCGAGACCCCGTCGTCCACGGCCTCGGCCACCCCGGGCAGCGCCCGGGCCACGTCGAGGGGCAGCAACCCCGACTCCACCCCGATCCGGGTGGGAGCGGCCAGCCCGCGGACGAGCTCGGCGGGCGGGCCCAGCCGCAGGATGCGCCCGTGGTCCATGATGGCCACCCGGTCGCACAGCGCCTCGGCCTCGTCCAGGTAGTGGGTGGTGAGCACCACGGTTCGGCCACTGCCATGGATCTCCCGCAGCACGTCCCACAGGTTGCGCCGGGCCTGCGGGTCCAGGCCCGCGGTACGCCGTACAGCGCGGCGAAGGTGTGCACCTGCTCCCGCACGGTGAGCCGCTCGAAGAACGACGAGGACTGCAGCTGGACGCCGACCCGGCGCAGCAGGTCCGGGTTGCGGGGCCAGCTGGGCATACCGAACAGCTCGACCCGGCCGGCGTCCGCGCGGCGCAGCCCCTCGACGATCTCCAAAGTGGTGGTCTTCCCGGCCCCGTTCGGGCCGAGAATCCCGAACATCTCGCCGACGGCCACCTCGAGGGAGACCCCGTCTACCGCGACGACGTCGCCGTACCGGCGCCGCACGTCGTACGCCCCCACCGCCCACGCCACGGTGGCCCACCCTAGGGCACCGGGAGGCGTCAGACCGGCACGAGAAGCAACGCGCTGGCGAAGAGCAGGTAGAAGGCGCCGGCCCGCAGCCGGCCCCGCCGGAACAGCAGCAGCAGGTACCCCACGGAGAGGGCGGTCACCACCCCGGCGAGCAGCAGCGGGCCGTCGAACAGCCACGGGGTGAAGAACAGGCCCAGCGCGCTGGGCACGGTCGCCTGGATCATCATCGAGCCGCTGACGTTGGCCAGGGCCAGGCGGGTCTTGCCCTGGCGCACCCAGATCAGCGCGTTGGTGATCTCGGGCAGCTCGGTGGCCAGCGGGGACAGCAGCAGCGCGGTCAGGCCGACGCCCAGGCCGAGCCGCGGCGCGGCGACCTCCAGCTGGTGCACGAACAGCCGGGACGCCAGGAAGATCACCGTCAGGCTGCCGAGGGTCTGCGCGAGGACCGCCCACAGGGCCGGCCGGGCCCGGCGGGGCTGCAGCCGCAGCGGCGCCAGCTCCGCGGTGTCCTCGGCGTCAGCTGGCCGGCGCAGCTCCCCGAGCAGGTAGGCGACGTACGCGGTGAGGAACAGCACGCCGAGGGCCGCCTTGCCGGTGAACGCGACCAGGCCGAGCGCGACCTTGCCGGCGAAGATGGCGAGGAACAGC